>NZ_CP024768.1:3323864-3623864 GCF_011395035.1 Pantoea cypripedii | reverse complement strand
CCTGTTAACCTGTGATGATGGAAGAATCATGATAACGCCATTGACCGATAAGAAACGGCAAACGCTGCTACACAACTTCCCGGTACTTGAATCATTGTGGCATGGTCGTGGCAGTAAACTCGCTGAAGTCCTTGCTCCATTGTTTAATGTCCCTGCACATATGGAAGCACGCCGAGATGATATCATCCGCCTGGAAAGTCTGGTGTTGGCTCAACTCACCAAGGACGCACACGGAAAACTCAATCTGGATGATATTGGTGATGTTTATCTGCTAAAACAATTATTCACACCCTTTATGAACTATATAACCGATGAATCTGATGATGCCGGTAATAAAAGGACCGTGCTGATTGAGCAGGTTTGTCATCATCTGAACCTGGCAAGCAGTGGGCTTACTCCGCAACAGCAAAAATTTGTCGCCGCTATTCTGCTGACGCGTGTCTTTGCCAACCTGTTTTCTCCCACACTTTGCAGCACAGACAGTGCCAGTCACAGCTGGTTTCTTGATTTCGCCAAACAATTTCTAATTGATGCTTATGATTACGCCCCAAATGCGTCGCTTGCTGATGGGGTAGATACCCTGCTGTCACATATTAATGAAAACCGCACGGTTTCAGCGTTATTACTGATTAACTCGCTGCAGTTTATCAGTGATAACGATGCCGCGATCGCCGGGGAAATTCACAGACATAGCCCTGTATTCTGAGCCAGAGTGGCAACAGAAGGCATCAATGCCTCCTGTCTCATTCCAGCGGGCAAAAACCCTCAAAACGCGAAGCAGGAACAGCCCAGCGCCCCCCAGAAGGCATTGTTATCGGAGACCGGCACCGACGACTGACGTGCAACATCGTGGGCATGGCTGTGCACGCCACACGGGCCGCTGCACTGATGCACCTTCGGCATCATTGCAGCACGTCCCGCTGCCTGCGGCGGTGCGCTGCGATAATGACCCGGCACGGTCACCACCGGTGACCACTCCGGCAACACCGGCACCGGTGGGGGTGCCAGCGGGGTAAAGCTGCCCGCTGCGTAAACCACATCACCATCAACCAGAGTCAGCACCGATTCAATCCCTTTAATCTCCTCTTCCGGCACGCTAAAGAAATCTTTCGACAACAGCACCAGATCCGCCAGTTGCCCAACCTTGATCTCACCTTTGGCGCTCTGCTCGCTGGAGAACCAGGCGCTGCCTTTGGTCCACAGCATCAGCGCGGTTTCGCGGTCGATGCGGGCGTTATCATCATAGAGTTGCATACCGCCGACGGTGCGGCCAGAGACCAGCCAGTACAGCGCCGTCCACGGGTTATAGCTGGCGACGCGGGTGGCATCGGTGCCCAGACCCACCGGTACTTCAGCATCCAGCATGCGCGCCACCGGCGGCGTCTGTTTCGCCGCCTGTTTGCCGTAGCGGTCAACAAAATATTCGCCCTGGAACGCCATGCGGTGCTGCACCGCGATACCGCCGCCCAGTGCCTTAACCCGTTCGATATTGGCTTCGGTGATGGTTTCCGCGTGATCGAAGAACCAGTGCAGGCCGTTAAACGGAATGTCGCGGTTTACTTTCTCGAACACATCCAGCATACGGCTGATGGATTCGTTATAGGTGGCATGCAGGCGGAATGGCCAGCGGTGCTCCACCAGATGACGCACCACGCGTTCCAGCTCATCTTCCATGCCCGGGGCCAGATCCGGGCGTGGTTCGAGGAAGTCCTCAAAATCGGCCGCTGAGAACACCAGCATTTCTCCCGCACCGTTGTGCCGCAGGAAATTGGTGCCCTGGCCTGGTTTCAGCATATCGGTCCACTTTTCGAAATCTTCCAGCTCATGACCAGGGCGCTGAGTAAACAGGTTATAGGCGATGCGCACCGTCAGCTGCTTTTTGGCATGCAACTCAGAAATCACATCGTAATCATCGGGATAGTTCTGGAAACCGCCGCCAGCATCGATAGCGCTGGTCAGTCCCAAGCGATTCAGCTCACGCATAAACTGACGGGTAGAGTTGACCTGTTGCTCCAGCGGCAGTTTCGGACCTTTTGCCAGCGTGGCGTACAGCAGCATGGCGTTGGGACGGGCGATCAGCATCCCGGTCGGGTTGCCGTTGCTGTCGCGCTGGATCTCGCCGCCCGGCGGATTCGGCGTGTCTTTGGTGTAACCCACCACTTTCAGCGCGGCGCGGTTGAGCAGGGCGCGGTCATACAGATGCAGGATAAACACCGGCGTATCCGGCGCGGCAGCGTTGATTTCGTCCAGCGTTGGCATGCGACGTTCGGCAAACTGGAACTCGGTCCAGCCGCCGACCACGCGCACCCACTGCGGTGATGGGGTTCGCAGGGCCTGTTCGCGCAGCATGCGCAACGCATCCGCCAGCGACGGCACGCCTTCCCAGCGCAGTTCCAGATTGTAGTTCAGGCCACCACGAATCAGGTGCAGGTGTGAGTCGTTAAGGCCGGGAATGCCTGTGTGGCCTTTGGCATCGATAATTTGCGTGCTGCTTCCGGCAAAGCGCATCACTTCTGCTTCGCTCCCTACAGCGAGAAACTTGCCATCTTTAATCGCCACGGCGGTTGCCAGCGGATTGGCGCGGTCAACGGTGTGGAATTTGCCGTTAGTCAAAATCAGTGAAGCGGTGGTCATGTGTCTTCTCCTGTCAGATTATGCTTTGCTGCCAATCAGCCATTGTTTCAACACGCGGGTCAGCAGTGGCATCCACAGGAAAACCACTAACGCCACCACGCTGGCATTGTCGAGAAAATTCCCCCACAGCGTGCCGTGGCTGACAGGCAACACCGTATTCCAGAACCAGGGGACCAGGTTGGCTGAGGGGAAAATCACCCCCAGCGTCAGTAAGTATTGTTTCCATTTGGCGGGTTTGACCTGGCCTTTTTGCGTCGGGGTGAACCAGAACGCCGCGCCGGGACGCACTTCGATATGTTCCGGCTGGGCGAGGATGGCAGGCAGCTCTTTAACCAGCTCCTGGCGAGCCGGGGATTTCAGCCAGGCATACAACTCATCCATGCCGATAAAGCGGATTAGCACGGTGTAGGCGTTGTCGCCATGTACCGGGCGCAGCACGTTCACCCCAAGGTGTCCTGGAAAGCTGGCGGCCTGCGGCATGATGGTTTCCAGCCACTTTTCGTAATCGGCCTGCTTTTCTGGCTGGATGCTGTGCGTGATCACCAGCGTGACATGATGAGCCTGTTGTGAGTATTTCATGGTCTGTTCCTCGGTGCGTCTCGCGGGTGAAAGTGCTTGCTTCGTTGAGGAAAAAAATACGAAATGAGAGCGTTTATTGATAACGGATTGTTTTTGGGTTGTTGTTCAACAAATTTTGGGGAGGGGATGAGGAATGCGTTTAAACCTTGAAGCGCTGCTGATTCTGGATGCGCTCGATCGTCACGGCACCTTTGCCGCAGCGGCGGCAAGGCTGTTCAAAACTGCGTCCGCACTGAGTTATACCGTGCAGAAAATGGAAAGCGATCTGAAAATCACGCTGTTGGATCGCTCCGGCCATCGCGCGACTTTTACGCCGACCGGCCGTCTGATGCTGGAAAAAGGCCGCACATTATTACGTGCGGTGAACGAGCTGGAGCAGCAGGCGCGTTACGTGGAAAGCGGCTGGGAGAGCCAGCTGGTGATCAGCGTCGATGCCTCCGTGCCCTTTAGCCTGCTGACCCCGCTGATTGATGAATTTTACCAGCAGCATTCGCATACTCAGCTCCAGTTCCGCCACGATGTGCTGGCCGGCTGCTGGGAGGCGCTGCATTACGGCGAGGCGGATATGGTATTTGGTGCGGTGCAGGAACCGGCGACGCGGAAAGAGATTGGCTGTCAGCCGCTCGGCTGGCTGGAGTATGTGTTTGCGGTCGCGCCTGAGCATCCGCTGGCTGTGGCACCGGAGCCACTGCTGCGCGAACAGATTCGTCAGTATCGGGCGGTGACGGTGCGTGATTCTTCGCGTCACGGCGCGGGTATCGATTTACGCGTGCTGGATGAGCAGAAGACGCTGAGCGTGCATGATTTCCCGTCCAAATTACAGGCGCAGCTTGCCGGGTTGGGCTGCGGTTATCTGCCGCGCTATCTGGCGGAGCCGCATTTGCGCAGTGGCGCGCTGGTCGAACGTCAGCTGGATAGCGAATGTCGCCGCGACATGGCGTATCTGGCATGGAATGAAAGCGCGAATGGCAATGCGGCCACCTGGTGGCGTGAGCGCTTGCCCACGCTGCCAGATCTGCACGATATCTATCTGCCTGCCTGAACTTAAATCGAAATGTGGTGGCTGACCTGCGGCGGTTCGTCACCCTGATGATATTGCAGCACCGCCTGTTGCAGCTCCACATCGGCGTGAGATACGCGCTGATGCTGACGCAGGTGTTCCTGCCACGATTCCACCAGGAACCATTCCAGCAGGGCGGTGGGATCGTCGCTCTGCTCCATCAATCCCCAGGCATAGGCTCCGTCACGGCGGCGCGCGGCGGCCAGTTTGCGCATCGCCTGTTTGAAGTCAGCACGATCGGACTGCGGCACCTGATAGCGCACCTGAATCATCACCGGACCACGACGCACATCCACGTCATCGCTTACCACCGGTTCCGCCCAGCGCTGTGCCGGTTGCAGATCGGCTTCCCCGGCAGGCAACACCAGGCGTTTCAGCAGCAGGGCGCTTCCCAGCAAGGTCACGCCTGCCAGCAGCAGGGTATTCGCCAGCCCGATATATTGGGCAATCAAACCCCAGACCAGGCTTCCCCCGGCCAGCGTGCCGTTAAACACCATCAGATACACCGCCAGGCCACGTCCACGTACCCAATCCGGCAGCACCGCCTGCGCCACACCGTTCAGGGTGGTCAGGGCGATAATCCAGCCAACGCCCAGTATCACCATCAGCAGCAACGCCAGCCACTGCGGCGGACTCAACGCCAGCGCCAGCATCACCACTGCGCTAAGCAGCGCCGAGAGCAGCAGCAGGCCATCGTTGCCCATACGCAGACGAAAACGGGGCAACAATAGCGCACCGGCAATGGCACCGGCACCCACCGCACCCAGCAGCAGGCCGTAAAATCCGGCGGTGCCGTGCAGCATATTGCGAGCGACCAGCGGCAGCAGTGCCCAGATGGCACTGGCGAAGGCGAAGTAAAACATGGCTCGTAGCAACACGCGGTGCAAATCGCGGCTGGCGCGGACATAGCGCAGCCCGGCGCGGAAGGCACCAAAGAAGTGTTCGTTCAGCTCAGTTTTGGCTTTGGCCGGACGTTTCCAGTACAGCAGTGCGGCAACCACAAAGAAGTAACTGGCGACATCCGCGCCGTAGGCCACCATCGCACCGAAACTGGCCAGCAACAGGCCACCGGTGGCGGGGCCAATAGCCCGCGCGATATTGATGCCGAGTGAATTCAGCGCGACAGCGTTTTTCAGTTCATGACGCGGCACCAGCTCCGGCACAATCGCCTGCCAGGCGGGGCCAAACAGCGCGGCACCGATGCCGCCGACAAAGGTCAGGCCGATCAGCCATTCGGTGGTCAGCCAGTTGTTATGCGACAGTACCAGCAGGGTGCCGCTGACGCTGGCCATCAAGATCTGCACAGCAATCAGCAACCGGCGGCGGTCAACGATATCGGACAGTACGCCCGCAGGCAGCGCCAGCAGAAACACCGGCAGGGTGGCGGCCGTTTGCATCAATGCCACGGCGGCCGGGTTATCAGACAATCCGGTGACCAGCCAGGCGCTGGCGACATCGCGGATAAAGCTGCCGGTGTTGCCTAATACTGAAGCGGTCCAGATCAGGGCAAATAACCCGTAGGCGAAAGGGGAAAAGGCACTGCTGCGTGCTGTTACAGGCGGTTGGCTCATGGTCAATCTCCGATAAGGTTGCGATGACTGCACATTACGAAGCCTGGCTGATGGTTGATAGCGGAAAAAATCGGGCAACTTGTTCAGGCTTTTTTGACAGGTTCCGGGCACAAAAAAGTTTGAACAAGTCGTCAAAAACTCTGCTTTAGGTTTTTCTGCCGACCGGGGGTAATTTGATTAGCGAGACACAACATCACTCACCTGACGGAGAAAAATTATGAGCACTTTCAAAACTAAAGACGGCGTAAACCTGTATTACAAAGACTGGGGCAAAGGCCAGGCGGTACTGTTCAGCCACGGCTGGCCGCTGGATGCTGACATGTGGGATAGCCAGATGAATTTCCTTGCGGAACGAGGCTACCGGGTTATTGCGTTTGACCGCCGTGGTTTTGGTCGCTCAGAACAACCGTGGGAAGGTTATGACTACGACACCTTCGCGGATGATATTCATGGCCTGATTGAACACCTGCAACTGGACGATGTCACCCTGGTGGGCTTCTCCATGGGTGGCGGCGATGTGTCACGCTACATTGGCCGTTACGGCACTGCGAAGGTGAAAGGGCTGGTGCTGCTGGGGGCGGTGACGCCGATTTTTGGTAAAACCAGCGATCATCCTGAAGGGGTGGAGACCGCGGTATTTGACGGCATCAAAGCGGGATTACGCCAGGATCGTGCGCAGTTTATCAAAGACTTCGCAGTGCCTTTCTATGGTACCAATGCCGGACAGACGGTATCGGACGGCGTGATGACTCAGACGCTGAATATTGCGCTGCTGGCCTCACTGAAAGGCACGCTGGATTGTGTTACGGCGTTTTCCGAGACCGATTTCCGGGCGGATATCGCCAAAGTGGATGTACCGACGCTGGTGATTCATGGCAGCAACGACCAGATCGTACCGTTCGAAGCCACCGGTAAACTGGTGCACGAGATGATTCCGGGATCGGAGCTGAAAGTGTATGAGAATGGTCCGCACGGTTTCGCGGTGACGCACCAGGATCAGCTGAACGCCGACCTGTTGGCGTTTTTGCAAGGTAATTAATTCCCGCACATTGCCGTAGCGGCGCGATAAATCGCGCCGCTACGGCAAGGATATCAATCCGCCAGCAAATGCCCGTACATTGCCATTAACCGACGTGTCACACCGTTGGTCCAGCCAAAACCATCCTGCAACGGATACTCACCACCACCACCCGGACGGGCGCGCTCGCCGCTGATGTCATACTTCTCCACCAGTTTGTGGTGCAGCGAATAGAAGTTTTTCACCGTGGTCAGCCAGTTAACCGCAATCTCTGTTGCCAGCGTCTCTTCGCCGTAATGATTCAGCCCGACAATCGCCATCCATTGCAGCGGTGCCCAGCCGTTAGGCTTGTCCCACTGCTCGCCGCTTTCTACCATCGAGGTGACCAGCCCTCCCTGCGTCAGCAGCAGCTGGCGTAGGGCCACCGCCTGCAAATGCGCCTGCTCCGGCGTGGCTAAGCCCAGGAACAGCGGCACCACGGCGGCGGCGGTAAAGGCACCAAAACGCTGACGTCGCCAGTCATAATCGCGATACACTCCGGCGGTTTTATCCCAAAGATAGCGATGAATGGCGCGTTTGCGCACATCGGCTTTTTTCTGCCATGCCAGCGCCGTCAGCTCCTCACCTTTGGCGTGCGACAGGGTGGAAATCATCAGCTCCAGCTTGTAGAGAAACGCGTTCAGGTCGACCGGAATGAACTGCGTGGTACGGATACTCGCCAGCCGGTGCGGATCGCGCAGCCAGCGTGAGGAGTAATCCCAGCCGGAAGCCGCTCCGGCACGCAGATCGCGATACACCTCGTTTGCCGGGCGGCGTGATTTGCTGGCGGTTTCCACGTCTTCGATCCAGGATTCATCACGCGGTGTGTCGCGGTCATCCCAGTAGCGATTCAGCAGCGAACCATCCGGCATCCGCACCACATGGCGGTAAGCCTGGTCAGGCATCAGCGAACCGGCACCGTCCATCCAGAACTGGTACTCCTTCATCAGATGGTCGAGATAGCGTTTCGCCCCGCGAATGCCATCCTCTTCAAACAGCTCCACCATCAGCGCAAACACCGGCGGCTGCGAACGGCTGAGATAATAGGTCCGGTTGCCATTGGGCACATGACCGTAGTTATCAATCAGCCAGGCAAAGTTGTCGGCCATATCGCGCAGCAGATCGTCACGACCACTCTCTGCAAGGCCCAGCATGGAGAAATAGGAGTCCCAGTAGTAGGTCTCACCAAAACGTCCACCGGGCACCACATAAGGTTTCGGAAGCGGCAGCAGCGATGAATGCGGCATATGTTGCTGCGGCATTTTAGTCAGCACCGGCCACAGCTCATCAATATGTTCTGTCAGGGTTTTATCCGGATTAGAAACATAAAAACTTTCATTGCTCTGCGGCAGATAAAAATGGTCATGCACGAATTTGCCGAGATCAAAATCAGCCGAACGTTTGCGGCGACGATAGCGGATTAAAATATCCAGCGGATCATATTTTGGCGCACAATCCGGGAAGGTTTTGCTGTCGGCAAATATCCGCGACATCTGTACATGCTCAAAAAGCTCCATGTATCGATCGGCAGGGGTGAGCGCATCCGGGGCTGGTAAGCCTTCAATCAGCTCTGGCTCTGGCTCCGAATCCTGCATGCCTTCAAGGATTAACTCATGGGGGTCCTGTTGATACTCCAGTTCCGCATCGCCACGACGCTCTTCGAAAACATTATTTTGCTGGTGGATAGTATTAATAGCAGCCTCCTGAAAAGTCCCGGTTGCTTAAAGTGCAAATTATAGAACTCTCAATCCTCAGAGCAACAATGCGAAATATCTATGAACGTAATAAATCATGTCTATTGATCGGTTATTTTGGTGATTTTTGAGTGATTACAAGGCGCTATATTTCAGGAAATGAAAACGGTATCTGAAATGAAGCTATAAATAATCGGACAGAATTATCTGTAAATAAGAAAATCGCCATCTGATGGCGAAAAAATGCGGAAAATATTGATCAATTAATGGCAAGCGCAACGTGAAAAATGCGCCCCAGGGGGCGCACGCGCTTAGTCTTCGCTGACCCGATAGCGTTCCAGCCAGTGGGCGTAGGGGGCGGGCAGCACCCATGAAGGTTCGCTTTTACCCAGCGCCAGCGCAGCATGATAAGGCCAGTGCGGATTTTTCAGGTGCGCACGACCGATCATCACCAGATCCAGCTGACCTTGTTCAATGGTGGCGTTCGCCACCTGCGGTGTATCGATGCCCCAGGCCGAGGCCACCGGGATATCGGCTTCGCGACGCACGCGTTCAGCGATAGGGGCCATAAACGGGCTACCCCACGGAATATTGGCGTCCGGGGTGGAAAAGCCCATGCTGACGCTCAGCAGATCCATACCGTTGGCGCGCCAGTATTTAGTCAGGGTGATAGCTTCCTGCATCGTCTCTTCATCGCGACCATCAAATTCCAGCACGCCAAAGCGCGCGGTGAGCGGCAGGTTTTCCGGCCACACGGCACGCACCGCATCAAAGGTTTCGCGCAGGAAACGGCTGCGGCCAAAGGCATCGCCGCCGTATTCATCGGTACGCTGGTTGGCGTGGACCGAGAAGAAGCTCTGCGCCAGGTAGCCGTGCGCAAAGTGCAGTTCCAGCCACTCGAAACCGGCGTCACGGGCGCGTTTCGCGGCGCTGACAAAGTCATCACGCACGCGTTTGATATCGTCCAGCGTCATGGCTTTGGGCACGCGCGGCAGGTTATTGCCGAAGGCGATGGCCGAAGGGGAAAGGGTATCCCAGCCGCGTGCATCGTTCTCGCTGATATGATCGTCGCCTTCCCACGGCTTATTGGCGCTGGCTTTACGTCCGGCATGACCAATCTGGATGCCCGGTACGGCACCGGCCGCTTTGATTTCCCGCGCGATACGGGCCAGTTTTTCGGCCTGTGCATCGTTCCACAAACCCAGACAACCCGGGGTGATACGACCTTCCGGTGACACCCCGGTGGCTTCCACAATGACCAGACCCGCACCGCCGCGTGCCTGGCTGCTGTAATGCACGTAGTGCCATTCGTTGCTCAGGCCATCGACCGCGCTGTACTGGCACATTGGCGGAATGGCGATACGGTTACGCAGCGTCACATCTTTCAGTGTGAACGGCGAAAATAACCCTGACATAACAACCCCTTAATAAGCTAAAGCACGATAATTTGTTTGCCGCTGAAGTTGCGATGCTGCAACGCCTGTAACTGCGTGGGCAGCTGATCGTAAGGAAAATGCAGCAGCAGTTCGCTGTGTAAGGTGCCCTGCGCGATTTGCGCCAGCATACGTTCACCTTGCTGGGTCAGCGCGTGCCATTGCTGCGCGTCACCATGAAGATGCAGTGCGCCGAGCGCTACTTCATGCAGCGAGAGCGCACGGCCAAACGGCGTGCATGGCCACTGTTCTACCCGCCCCTGGATGCACACCAGATGGCCATTCGCCAGCAAGTTACCGGTCAGACTGGCCGCGTGTTCCGGGCTAACGGCATCAATCACTGCATAGAAGCGCGAGGCATTGTGCAGTGGATCGCTTAAGGTGTACTTCGCACCGAGTGCTTGCAGGCGGGAAAAATGGCGCTCGCTGCTGAGTGTCGTCACCGTAAAACCCCGTGCCTGCGCCAGCTGCACCAGGAAGTGACCGACCGATCCCCCGGCACCGGCAATCAGCAACGGCGCGCCCGGCTGGGTGGGCACTTTTTCGATGGCCTGCCAGGCAGTTAATGCCGGGCAGGGGAAGGCCGCTGCCGTCGCAAAATCGATAGCATCCGGCAGGCGCATCAATACCTGGGCGGCAATGGGGGTAAATTCGGCAAAGCTGCCGGGACGTTGCAGGCTCTGGTGATAAGCCACACGGGTGCCGAGCCAGCGTTGATCAACATCTGCTCCAATGGCGACCACGGTGCCTGCGCCATCCACACCCGGTACTTTGCCGATTTGGCTGTCGAGCACTTTCCAGTCCACCGGATTCAGCCCGATCGCCGCGTTCTGCACCAGCACTTCGCCGGGTGGCAAAGCCTCTGCCGTCAGATAACGATCCTGAAGATCGTGCGGCGCGTTGCCGCCCTGCCAGACCCAGCCGCGCCAGTCATTCGGCACGTTAAACATAGGCACCCGCCGAGTAGGTCAGCTCATAGCTGTGGCTATAGATCTCAATGATATTGCCGAACGGATCTTCCATATACACCATGCGATAGGGCTTCTCGCCGGGGAAATATTCGCGCACCGGCATACGTTGTTTGCCGCCAGCCGCCACGATCTTTTCTGCCAGACCTTCGACATCCGGATCCTGCACGCAGAAGTGAAACACGCCGGTTTTCCAGTATTCAAAGTTGTTTTCTGGTTTTTCTGCCGCTTCGAATTCAAAAATTTCCACGCCAACCCGGTCTCCGGTGGAGAGATGGGCAATGCGGAATTTCTCCCAGCCGCCGCCAAATACGTCGCTGCACATGACGCCGATGGCGGAGTTATCTTCTTGGATTTCGGTTGGTGGCATAATCAGATACCAGCCCATCACTTCGGTGTAAAACTTCACGGCCGCATCGAGATCGGTCACTGACAGGCCAATATGAGAAAAGGTACGAGGATAAGGAGCAGTCATCTGCGTTCTCCATGTGTCGAAAAGATCTACAGGCTACTGCGCAACGGGTATAATGAAAACAGTGATTCAGTTATGGGTTTTATAAAATTTCATTATGTTCAATCCACAATGGTTAAAATCGTTCGCCATGCTGGCGGAGCTGGGCAGCTTCACGGAAAGCGCCGATCGTCTGGGGATCACCCAGGCAGCAGTCAGCCAGCATATCCGCCATCTGGAGCAGCAGCTGGGGCCGTTGATCCTGCGCAGCAAGCGTCCGCTGGAGCTGACCCCCGCCGGGCTGGCGCTGCTGGATTATTGCCAGGAGGTGGATCGCGCCCAGCGCCATCTGACGATACGGCTGAGCGAGGAGGACGTGACCTGTGGCGAGGTCAGCCTGATTTCACCGGGCAGCATCGGCCTGCGCCTCTATCCACTGCTGCTGGCGTTACAACAGCAGTACCCGGATCTGAGCATCCGACATCGCTTTGCCCCGGATAGCGAGGTGATGGATGCCGTGCTGCATAACCGTTACGAGATGGGATTGGTCACGCAGAAGCCGGACGATAAACGGCTGGTGGCGGAGAAGTTTGCCGAAGAACCGCTGGAGCTGGTGGTACCGGCGGGCGTAAAGGTACACGATTGGGCGGATCTGGAGACGCTGGGTTATATCGATCATCCGGATGGTCAGGCGATGGCGACGCGTTTGCTCAGCCGTCGTTTTCCGGGGAATCCGGGCGTGCGTAATTTGCCGCAACGCGGATTCAGCAATCAGATCAGTTTGATCCTTGAACCGGTGGCGCGTGGGCTGGGGTTTGCGGTGATCCCGCAGTCGGCACGGCTGGCGTTTGCGCGGCCAGAAGCGATCCAGGTGGAAAGCTGCGGTGTGTCACTGGTGGATACCATCTGGCTCATCCATCGTGCCGAGTGGCCATTGTCAGGCCGTGCTCAACAGGCACTTCGCTGGCTGGAGGGTAAGCTGTAGCGGCGCGATTTATCGCGCGGGTTTTCCGGCACATCGCATAGAATTGCGCAATAAATTGCGCCGCTACGAGGGGATGAGATTATTTCGCCAGCGCCGCTTTAATCACATCGGCGTAAGGTGTGGTCGCGCGGCCAATCAGCTTGCTCAGCGTTTTGCTGTTATCAAACAGCCCGCCCTGCTCAGCACCGGCATCGGAATCCGCCAGCATCTCCGCCAGACCATCCGGCAAGCCCGCACCTTTCAGCGCCGCCGCGAATTCCGCCTGCGGCAGATTGATATAATCCACTTTCTCACCAGACTGCTGCGCAATCTCAGCGGCGAATTCTGCCAGTGAATAACTCTCGTCACCGGCCAGTTCATAGATTTTGCCCGCCTGATCGTCACGACTGATCACTTCGGCGGCCGCTGCCGCATAATCGGCACGCGCTGCAGAGGAGATACGACCTTCACCTACCGCGCCGATAAACACATGATGTGCCAGGGCCGGTGGGATGCTCGCCGCATAGTTTTCGGTGTACCAGCCATTGCGCAGCAGCGCGAACGGAATGCCGGAAGCCTTCAGCTGTGCTTCGGTGGCGCGATGTTCCACACCGAGGTCGAGCGGTGAGGTGTCGGCATGCAGCAGGCTGGTATAAGCGATAAAACCAACGCCCGCCGCTTTGGCTGCGTCAATCACCGCTTTATGCTGTGCTTCACGCTGTCCGACTTCACTGGAAGAAATCAGCAGCAGTTTATCCACGCCAGCAAAGGCGCTTTTCAGCGTTTCTGGCTGGCTGTAATCAGCAGCACGCAGTGTCACACCGAGCGCGGCCAGGTCTGTCGCTTTTTCCGGTGAACGCACCGCCGCAATCACTTCGCTTGCCGGGACTTTCTTCAGTAATTCGTTGATGACCAGACGGCCCAATTGGCCGGTTGCACCTGTAATCGCAATCATGATGTTCTCCTTCAGTTTGAACTGGTATGTCATCATCCTGGCGTATAAACTAACTTTTAGTAAGTACTTACAGAATTGTTAGTTTGGCGGAAAAAACCTAAATGTCTGAAAACCTGAGTGATAAATTTAGCCGCGGTGAGTTGCTGAACGTCAATTGCCCCTCGCGCGAGGTGCTGAAGCGTATTACCAGCCGCTGGAGTGTGCTGGTATTGCTGGCTTTACGCGAGGAAACGCTGCGCTTCAGCGAGCTGCGTCGCAGAATCGGTGGCGTCAGCGAACGCATGCTGGCGCAGACGCTGCGTTATATGGAAGAAGATGGCTTTGTCGCGCGCATCGCTTATGACGTGGTGCCGCCGCATGTGGAATACCATCTCACCTCGCTGGGACGTGAAGTCGAAGGGCAGGTCATCGGCCTGGCGGACTGGCTTGAGAGCAACCTGCATCGCATTCTGGAAGTGCGCGAATCTGCGTGACCCGGTCGTACCTAAATGCCGACCCTACGTTTTACATCAACGATGTAGGGTGCGCATTTATGCGCACCAGGATCTTAGTGCAAATATTTCTCAAACCATCCTAAGGTTCGGCTCCACGCCAGCTCTGCTGCTGCCTTGTCATAACGCGGTGTCGAATCATTATGGAAGCCGTGATTCACACCGGGATAAATATACGCCTCGTAAACCTTATGGTTGGCTTTAAGTGCCGCTTCATACGCTGGCCAGCCTTCATTGATGCCTTTATCCAGCGCCGCATAATGCAGCAGCAGCGGGGCCTGAATTCGCGGCACATCTTCAGCCTTCGGCTGGCGGCCATAAAACGGCACTGCGCAGGCCAGCTCAGGAAAAGCCACTGCCGCCGCGTTGGCGACACCACCGCCATAACAGAAACCGGTAATGCCAACCTTGCCGGTGCCAGCCTCGTGATGCATCAGGAAATCCACCGCGGCGAAAAAGTCGTTCATCAGTTTGACCGGGTCAATCTTCGCCTGCATGGCGCGACCTTCTTCATCATTACCCGGATAGCCACCGACGGAACTCAGCCCATCCGGTGCCAGCGCGATATAACCGGCTTTTGCCACGCGGCGGGCGACGTCTTCGATATAGGGATTCAACCCGCGATTCTCATGCACCACCACCACGGCAGGGACTTTGCCGCTGACTTTCGCCGGGCGCACCAGATAACCGCGTACCTCTCCGTGTCCCTGTGGCGATGGGTAGTGAATGTACTCCGGGTTGATATCGGGATCGGTGAACTCCACCTGCTGCGCCAGCGCATAGTTCGGACTCATGGCACTTAACAACGTGGCACCGGTCATCCCGGCGATGGTGAACTTTGCTGCCAGTGTAATGAACTCGCGTTTGCTGATTTTGCCGTGGGCGTAATAGTCATAAAGCTCAAGCAGTTCCTGCGGAAAATCCTGTGCGGTAAGACGTGTCATAACCTCTCCTTCGCTGATTAACCAGATGGTATTGCCGCTCTAACAAAGCACAGTCAGGAGCAGGTGACAAATGGCATGACGCAAAGGGTTAAGGATTTTTCTGCACTTATGTTGTTACCTGTAAGCAACATAAAACCCTTTTTTTGTTTCTGATTTATTATTGTTGAGTTAACAAATTGGATATTTTTAAGCGGCTGACTATAATTTATAGCTGGATATCCCACCCGGAAAATTAACTCTTTTGTGGGGTGGAATAAAGCATAAGTTAAATCCATTTCATTGATTTTACATGAATTAGTGACAGTTAAATTTTTGCAAAAGACACTGTTATAGTTTTGTTGATCCTCACTGTTTATTTTTAAAAACACCACTTCCTTTTACAGTCACGCTCTCTTTCTTCGACTCGCGGGAAAATAAATTCGTTGCCGTTCAGGCGTTAATTATAAGTAAAAACTGGTGTTCTATTTGGCAAAGAGGTAAGCAATGTTTGGATTAGATGCCTTTCACCTGGCAAGGATACAGTTCGCATTTACTGTCTCCTTTCATATTATCTTTCCTGCCATCACCATCGGTCTCGCCAGCTTCCTGGCGGTGCTCGAAGGTATGTGGCTGAAATCCCGTAACGAGACCTATCGCGATCTCTACCATTTCTGGTCCAAAGTCTTTGCCGTGAACTTCGGCATGGGTGTGGTCTCTGGCCTGGTGATGGCTTATCAGTTCGGGACTAACTGGAGTGGTTTTTCACAGTTTGCCGGGAGTATCACCGGTCCGCTGCTGACCTATGAAGTCTTAACCGCCTTTTTCCTCGAAGCGGGTTTCCTTGGTGTCATGTTGTTCGGCTGGAACCGCGTCGGACCCGGCCTGCACTTCTTTGCCACCTGCATGGTGGCGCTCGGAACCATCATATCGACATTCTGGATTCTGGCTTCCAACAGCTGGATGCACACCCCGCAGGGTTACATTATTCAGAACGGCGTGGTGGTGCCGCAGGACTGGCTGAAAATCATCTTTAACCCCTCGTTCCCGTACCGTTTGCTGCATATGTCGACCGGTGCCTTCCTCGCCAGCGCCTTCTTTGTCGGTTCTTCGGCGGCCTGGCATCTGCTGAAGGGGAATGATAATCCGGCCATTCGTAAGATGTTTTCGATGGCGCTGTGGATGGCGCTGATCGTGTCGCCGATTCAGGCGATGATCGGTGACGCGCACGGTCTCAACACCCTCGAACATCAGCCCGCGAAAATTGCGGCGATAGAAGGTCACTGGGAAAACCCGCCGGGTGAAGCGACTCCGCTGATCCTGTTCGGTATTCCGGATATGGAGCAGGAGCGGACCAAATACGCGTTGGAGATCCCTTATCTCGGCAGCCTGATCCTGACCCACAGCCTCGACAAACAAGTTCCGGCTCTGAAGTCGTTCCCGAAAGAAGATCGCCCGAATTCCACCGTAATATTCTGGTCGTTCCGCGTGATGGTGGCGCTGGGGCTGCTGATGATTACCCTGGGCGTGATCAGCCTGTGGCTACGTTTCAAAGGGCATTTATACCAGTCGCGGCCCTTTCTGTGGTTCGCGTTGCTGATGGGGCCGTCGGGTCTGCTGGCGATTCTGGCGGGGTGGTTTACCACGGAAATTGGCCGTCAGCCGTGGGTGGTCTATGGCGTACAACGCACCATCGATGCGGTCTCCGCGCATGGTGATCTGCATATGAGCATCAGCCTGCTGGCGTTCATTCTGGTGTACTGCTCGGTGTTTGGCGTGGGGTATGGCTACATGATGCGTCTGATTAAACAGGGGCCGCAGGAGGGCGAAGGTCACGATGTGACGCCGGGTGGCCCGGGTCAGAGCAACACGCCAGCACGTCCGCTGTCTGCCGCTACCCATCAGGAGGGAAGCCACAAATGATCGATTTTTCTATTATCTGGTTCGCGATCATCGTGTTCGCCATCCTGATGTATATCGTGATGGACGGTTTTGATCTCGGTATTGGCCTGCTGTTTCCCTTCAACAAAAACCCGGTCGAGCGCGACATGATGGTGAACACCGTCGCCCCGGTGTGGGATGGCAATGAAACCTGGCTGGTGCTCGGCGGTGCCGGGATGTACGGTGCCTTCCCGCTGGCCTACTCGGTGATTGTCGATGCTCTGACCATTCCGCTAACGGCGATGCTGGTCGGGCTGATTTTCCGTGGTGTCGCCTTTGAGTTCCGCTTTAAAGCAACGGAATCACACCGCCCGTTCTGGGACAAAGCCTTTATCTGGGGCTCGGTGCTGGCAACCTTCAGTCAGGGCGTCTCGGTGGGAGCCATCATTAATGGTTTTCCGGTCAGTGGCCGCACCTTCGCCGGGGGCTACATGGACTGGCTGGCACCGTTCCCGCTGTTCTGCGGACTCGGCCTGTTGGTGGCTTATGCGCTGCTTGGCTGTACCTGGCTGATTATGAAAACCGAGCATGAGCTGCATCGTAAGATGTCCGCGCTGGCAACGCCGCTGGTGATTGCGCTGCTGGTGATTGTCGGTCTGATCAGCCTGTGGACGCCGTTCAGCCATGAGGCGATTGCCCAACGCTGGTTCACCCGTCCCAACCTGTTCTGGTTCCTGCCGGTTCCGGTACTGGTGCTGGTGTGTGCGTGGGGGATTGTGCGCGGTGTCAAACGCGAAGCCCATTACAGTCCGTTCCTGCTGACTTTGCTGCTTATTTTCCTCGGTTTCTCTGGTCTGGGTATCAGTGTGTGGCCGTATATCATTCCGCCTTCCATCACCATCTGGCAGGCAGCATCACCCGCCATCAGCCAGGCATTTATGCTGGTGGGCGGTCTGCTGATTATCCCGGTGATTCTGATGTACACCTTCTGGAGTTACTACGTGTTCCGCGGAAAAATCAAAGCCGACGAAGGATACCATTGAGATGCCAGGCGGGGTCAGCAACATGCATAACCATACTGAAGCGAAAGCGCCATTCTGGAAACGTATGATGTGGCTGGTGATCATTTACGGCGCAAGCGTGCTGGCACTAGGTGTGGTGGCAACGCTGTTTCGGATGATGATGACGGCTGCGGGGATGCGCTCGCATTAAGACATTCGGATGCGATTTTACCTGGTGCGGATAAATCCGCACCCTACAGACGTAGGGTCGCCATTAATGGCGACCCGGTAAGCAATCATATCGTTGCCTGCGTAAAAATTAGCTAACTAAGCAATTAATGCTTTTCCCGTTACGCTTTCTTTACTCTTCCTTACATTGGTAATACGTTTTTGTTATATTTATGTGACCGATAACGCAAATTCTGCGTCACCCACTTCCTTTCGATCATCACAGAAATGCTTAGCCTGAATCTGAAACAACAGTACATCGACGATTTGGTGGACTGGATTGAAGCGAACCTGACCGACGACCTCAACATCGATCTGATTAGCCTGAAATCCGGTTATTCCAAATGGCACATGCAACGCATGTTCAAAGAAATGACCGGACAAACGCTGGCGTCCTACACCCGCAAGCGTCGCCTGACCATGTCGGCGATGGCGCTGCGTCTGACGCGTATGCCGCTGATTGATATCGCCGTGCGCTTTGGTTTTGATAACCAGCAGAATTTTACCCGGGTGTTCAAAAACCATTTTTCGCTGACTCCCGGCGCGTTTCGTCGCATCCCGGAACTCCAGCTGAAAGACTTCCACAGCCGCATTACTACCCGACATCGCTGGGTTGACGTGCGACTGTCAGAGAAACCGGAGCTGCAACTCAGCGGAGAAGTGATCGAATGGGAATGCCGCTTTGGTGAGTTCATTCATGATCATGGCCATGTGGTGGCACAGCATGCGCGTGACTTCGTCGCCTTTGCCGGACAGCATGCCAGCAAAGGTTGGCTGGGCTTTCAGTTCAGCCCCGGAGAAGGGTCTGCCGATCAGCAGCACATTAGCCTGTTCCAGGCGCTGGAGAGCCAGCATGGCGATGTCCTGCCGCGTAATGCCGTGAACTGGACGGGTGAAAGCGGTTTATATGCGGAAGTGGACTGGCAGGGCTCGCCGGAACACATCAACGCCTTTACTTCCGACATGTATTACGTCCATCTGCCCGCGCTGGGCGTGGCACGCCGTCAGGGTAAGGATTTACTGCGCCTTGATCTGCAAAACAGCACGCCGGATCGTCTGTTCGGCACCTTTTTTATCCCGGTTACTGCCGGATAATGCATAAATCGTGCGGTAGTCTGTGATAAACCGCACGATTTTATAAAATCATCGCCATAAGCGGCGTAAAATTCTTCATTGAAACCTGATCCCCCGCGTAAAACCCTGACGCCCCCGAATCAGGCTGAATAATCACCTGCATTCCAGGTCCATCCCGGACCCCAAAGAGAAGAAAAATGATGCGACTTTTACCGTTGTTCCTTGTGACAGCGCTGACCGCGTTTTCGGCTATTGCCAGCGCTCAGCTCTCCGAACCGTTCTCACCGCCAGCCGGTCTGCATCCGCATCAGACCTGCCAGCAGCATGAAATTTCGGGTGATAACCCATTACCGCAGAACGATGGCGGGATGATGGAGTGTGGTCATCGCGACGCGCTGCAAAACTAAGTTTGCAGCGTCTGCCGCTCTGAGCGGCGTGCCAGCAGGCTGGCACGGATAAACGCGACGATAAACACCAGCGCAAACAGCACCACAATGGTGGGAGCAGGGGCGCTGTCCAGATAAAACGACCCATACACACCACCCAGCGACACCACGACGGCCACGATTACCGCCGTCAGCAGCGCGTGTGAAAAGCGCCGCGTCAGCAACAGGGCAATCGCCCCTGGTGCAATCAGCAGGGAAACCGACAGAATGATCCCGACCGCTTTCATTGTTGCCACTATGGTCAGCGCCACCATGCACAGCAGACCATAATGCAACAGGCGGGTGGGGAGTCCACTGGCCTGCGCCTGTTGTTGATCGAAGCAAAACAACAAAAAATCCCGCCATTTCACCGCCATTATCAGCAAAATCGCCGCGGCAATGATCCCGGTTTGCATCATGTCTGCCACCGTGATGCCCAGCATGTCGCCAAACAGGATGTGATCGAGATGGACCTCTGGTTTGCTGGCGATATACAGAATCAACCCGACCGCGAACATTCCGGAGAAGACAATCCCCATCACCGTATCCTGCTTGATGCGGCTGTTGTCCTTCAGGAAACCGCTGGCAACCGCGCAAAACACCCCGGCAACAAAGGCACCGGCGGCCAGCGGCAGGCCCAGCATCCACGCCAGCACGATACCGGGAAAGACCGCATGGCTCATGGCATCTCCCATCAACGCCCAGCCTTTTAGCACCAGAAACACCGACAGCAGAGCGCAGGGAATCGCGACCACCACGGCAATCAGCAGCGCGTGGCGCATAAATTCGAACTGGAAAGGTTCGCTCAGCAGACTCAGCATTGGGCATCCTCCAAAGAAGTTCGGGCACGCCGCCGCTGCGCCAGCAATCCCTGTTGCGGGGCAAAGATAAACGCCAGCAAAAACAGCAGCGTTTGCGCCACCACGATGATACCGCCCGTGGCGCCATCCAGATAATAACTGGCCCAGGCTCCGAGGAAGCTGGTGACGCTGCCAATGCCGACAGCGATGGCTAACAGGCGCGGAAAACGATCGGTCAGCAGCCAGGCGGTTGCACCCGGCGTCACCACCAGACAAATCACCAGAAATGCCCCCACGGTTTGCAGCGCGGCGACGGTCGACAGTGCCAGCAGGGTGAAAAACAGCAGCTTGAGGCGTCCTGGATGCAGGCCGATGGCACGCGCGTGGTTCTCATCAAAAAACGTGACCAGTAAATCTTTCCATTTAAAAAACAAAACGATGATGGAGACTGCGCCAATCAGCGTCAGTTGCAGAATATCGGCGGGGGCGATGGCGAGAATGTTGCCCAGCACGATGGTCTGGATGTTTACCGCCGTCGGGTTAAGCGACACCATAAACAGGCCGAGGCCGAAGAAAGACGAGAAGATCAGGCCAATGATCGCGTCTTCTTTTAACCGGGTACGCTGGTTAAGGAACAGCATGCAGCTGGCCGCCAGTCCACCGGAAAGAAAGGCACCGAGCGCAAACGGCAAACCGAGCATATACGCGCCCGCCACGCCGGGTACGATGGAATGCGACAGCGCATCGCCAATCAGCGACCAGCCTTTCAGCATCAGATAGCAGGAAAGAAAGGCGCACAGGCCACCGACCAGCGCAGCGACCCACATGGCGTTCAGCATATATTGGTAGGTAAAGGGTTCTATGAGTTGCTGCATCGTCAGACCCTCTGTTTGCCGGGGGGCAGATGTGCGACGAACGGACGTTCATCATCGGTGATGATGCGTTCTTCTGAACCGTTCAGCACCACATGGCGTAGCACGCCGCTAAACGCGCGTTCCAGATTTTGCTGGGTGAAGGTCGTCGCCGTCGGACCGCTCGCCAGCACCGTGCCTTTCACCATCACCGTGTAGTCGCAGAACTCCGTCACTGAGCCGAGATTATGCGTTGAGACCAAAAGGGTTTTCCCTTCATCGCGCAGTTCCCGCAGCAGGCTGATGATTTTGGCTTCGGTCTGCACATCTACGCCGGTAAACGGCTCATCAAGCAGAATCACTTCGCCCTGTTGTGCGATAGCACGCGCCAGAAACACGCGTTTTTTCTGGCCGCCGGAGAGTTCACCAATCTGGCGATGACGTAAGGCCAGCATGTCGACGCGATCCAGTGCAGCGTTGACCATGGCGTGGTCATGTTCTTTGGCGATACGCAGCATCCCCATATGGCCGTAACGTCCCATCATCACCACATCTTCCACCAGCACCGGGAAAGACCAGTCAACTTCTTCTGCCTGGGGTACGTAGGCCACCAGATTACGCCGTAAAGCCTGACGCGTTGGCATGCCGAGGATGCGTATTTCCCCCTGCGCCAGCCGCACAAACCCCATCACGGCTTTAAACAGCGTCGATTTCCCGGAGCCGTTAACCCCGACCAGCGCAGCGATGGAACCGCCCGGCACGCTGAAACTGGCTTCACGCAGGGCGGTGTGCCCGTTGCGGTAGGTGACGCTCACTCTGGATGCGGCAATGCCTGCGACCTGTGTCATAGCGTTACTCCTTCATGCCGTCTTTGATGCCCTGCACCAGGGTGCGGGTGGTGACATTGAGTAAGTCGAGATAAGTGGGGACCGGGCCATTGGCCTGGCTGAGCGAATCGACATACAACACGCCGCCGTAATGCGCTCCGGTTTCCCGTGCCACCTGGCGTGCCGCTTTGTCGGATACCGTGCTTTCACTGAAAACTGCGGGGATGTGCTGCTCCCGCACGCGATCAATCACGCGGCGTACCTGTTGCGGCGTGCCTTGCTGGTCGGCATTGATCGGCCACAGATAGAGTTCTTTCAGCCCCAGGTCGCGCGCCAGATAGGAAAATGCGCCTTCGCTCGATACCAGCCAGCGTTTATTTTCCGGGATTTGTGCCACTTGCTGGCGCAGCGGGAGCAGCGTCGCGGTGATTTTCTGTTTGTAAGTCTCGGCATTGCGCTGATATATCGCGGCATTGGCCGGATCGTAATGCATCAGCGCATCGCGGATGTTGTCGACATAAATCAAGGCATTGTCGGGGGACATCCAGGCATGGGGATTGGGTTTGCCATTGTACGGGCCTTCGGTGATGCCCATCGGCGTCACGCCGCGTGTAACGATAACTTCGGGCACATCTTTTAAGTGCTGATAAAAACGGCGGAACCATAGTTCAAGATTCAGGCCATTGGTGAGAATCAGCTGCGCCCCCTGAGCGCGTTTGATGTCGCCTGGGGTGGGCTGATATTCATGGATTTCGGCACCCGGCTTGGTGATCGAGCTGACGTCCGCCGCATCTCCGGCGACATTTTTGGCCATGTCGGCGATAACCGTGAAGGTGGTCACCACCCTGAACTTCTCGCTGGCGAAAGCGCCGGGAATCACCACGGTACTCAGCAGCGTGCACAGCAATATTCCTCTTATCATTTTCATACACCCATCCTCAGCATGATTAAAAAACGACCCGATATAGCCATTGCTATACTTTATAGCAGTTGCTAATACGATCGCCAAGTTCCGACGTGTAAAGCTGTGTATGTAAGGGGAATCACAGGGGGGAGAAAAAAGCCGGAACCTTAGTGGCCCCGGCTGAGGAGGTTATTGCGCGAAGTGATAAGGCTGGTAGAACGCCTCGCCTGCCCAGGCGTAATGGCTGTGAATTACAGGCAGCGTTTTACGTACATAATTGACAGCCTGTTTTTCATCCCCTGAACCGTTCCAGACCGCATACTCCGGGTACGGATAGACCGGGCGTGATGCGGCTCCGGCCGGAATGGTTTCCAGCTGCAAATCGGTACGTTGCATCATCACTGGCGGCTTGCCACCGGCTCCTGTCGGCTGACCAAAGCTGTTGTGCTGCTGCGGCGCGGCCTGATGCGTCACCACGGCGTCAGGTGCTTTGCCGTCTTCAACCCAGTTCATCATCGGCGTCAGGAAATCCACCAGACTCGGGCCTTCACCATTGGAACAGTGATACACACCCGGCAGCAGATAAAGGCGTTCAAACGCGTCACGCTGGGTGTTGCCCAGCTCTTTACCCAGCGCCTGGTGATAGGCGATGGAGTTGAGCGGGGAGATATGCGGATCGGCCCAGCCGTGCCAGATAATCAGCTTGCCACCGGCCTGAGCAAAGGCGCGCAGATCGGGATTGGTGGCGTCATACAGCGGATGCAGTTCGCTGAGCTGTTTGAAAGTGGCTTCATCAAACTTCACATCTTTCAACGCAAAGTCGGGGGCCGGGTTGGTCTTAAAGTTGACGTAACGCAGCGAGGCGAGCGAGATCATCTCGCTCATTACCGGCTGATCAGCCTTCTCTGGGATAAACACACCTTCCCAGGCCAGCTCAGAACCATATTGTGGCCCGCCGACAATCAGACGCTGACCGGTTTTGCTGTCGCGTGGACCATCGTAAAGTTTATGCAGTGCGCCAAGTTGTGCCGGATTCAGGCAGTTTTCCGTCTGATTCGCCTTACATGCCAGCACCTTCAAATCGGGATGGCAGGCTTCCGGTGCCGCAATCAGCCCATCTTTTTGCCCGTCCAGCGCGTCGCACTGCGCCAGTATCGCTTTGTGGATCAGCGGTAAATCCTGTGCCACGATCAGCGCCTTGCCGTTAGCATCGTGATTACTCACCACCTGCCAGGCATGGTACATGGCGTTCTGAACCTGGAAGTTCATCGCTGCCGCACCGGCGATAACGCCGTTGAAGTCCTCGGGGAAACGCTGGGCTTCCATCAGGGCTTCGCGTCCGCCATCGGAACAGCCGTTAAAGTACGACCATGCCGCCTTTTGCTGATAAAACGCGGCTATCAATGCTTTGGCGGCGACGGCGGTCAGATGCTGACCACGCCAGGCAAAATCCTGTCTTTTCTGTGGATCATTGCCCCAATCCTGCCCGGACTCTTTATGGCCCATATCGGTGGCGGCGACGGCAAAACCGTTGCTGTTGAGCGGTGCACAACCCGCTGCCGCCCCAGGTTGCAGGTTGATAGAGCCACACAGCCCGCCGCAGCCGAGTTGCATGAAACGTTGATTCCAGCTCTGCGTCGGCAGCAACAGACGAAAACCAATCTCCGGTGCCAGCGTTCCTTCCACTTTGCACCATTCGGTATGGTTGATGGTGGTCAGGGTCGCGGCGGTAACCCGGCTACCTTTGCCGCCAATCGTTGTCAGATCGAATTGTTGCAGGCTGTCACAGCTGACCGCAGGTTTCACCACGGATAATGGTGCGGCCTGGGCCGAAGATAACCAGAACAGAGAAAAAAGCAGCGACGTTAATGCGCCAGCCAGTAAACGAAATAGCCTTCGGGCCATAGTGATTCCTTATCCATAGAGGTAACGCGTTAAGTATAAAGAGAATCATGGCGGCAGCCGGTTCTCCTTCTGCCGGTCAAACGACAGGCAATGCATAACGGATGTAAATGAATATTTCGAGTTGTGCGCAATAGCATTTTTCGGCATTGCACTTAAGATATATCATAACTATTCTGACGGCGTCAGATGAGAATGAGTTTCGCTTTCATATTTGATTCATGCGCGGGCTTCTGACGTCCGACGCGAGGCAAAATAATGGAAAAAAAACCTGAATCGACCAGCGCAGCGCTGGCCCAGACTTACCACTCGATTTCGCTGGCGGCGGCTCGCACCGTTATCACTGCGGCTCTGCAAACGGCGGCCCAACATGGCTGGCATATCAGCGTCGCGGTAGTGGATCGCGCTGGCGAGCTGGTGAGTCTTGACCGCAGCGATGCGGCTATCGGCATCAGCCCGAGCGTGGCACAGGGTAAAGCGCGCACCGCCGCGTTGTTACGCGTCCCCTCGAAAGAGTTCGAAAGCTTTATCAATAGCGGCAGCCCCAGCTTCCTCGCCACCCCAGGCGTGACGCCACTCGAAGGCGGCATTCCGTTGTGGTTACACGGCGAAGTGATCGGTGCGGTTGGCGTGAGCGGCGCGCACGGGGCTAATGATTCGCTGGTGGCTGAGCAGGCCGCTGAAGCGCTGGCCTCATTCTAAGGAGCGGACGATGGCAGCATTGCAGGACAAACATCTGGTGGTGATTGGCGGCAGCTCCGGCATTGGTTTTGCGGTCGCACAACGGGCGGCAGCAGAGGGCGCGCGCCTGACACTGCTCGGACGCAACACCGAACGCCTTGCGCAGGCGCAAAACACCTTAGCGGAGCAGGGGGCACAAGTGGCGACCCTCGCGGTAGATGCCCACGATCACGATGCACTGCGCGCGGCTTTTAGCCAGCTTGATGCGTTTGATCATCTGGTCTCTATGGTTGGCGATGCCATGGGCGGTGGCTTCCTTACCGCCGATATGGCGCTGATTGAAAAAGTGATTTACTCGAAATTCCTCACCAATGTGCTGATTGGCAAACTGGCGGCAGAAAAAGTGCGGGCAGGGGGGGCTCTGACCTTTACTGCGGGCACCGGTGGTCGCGCCCAGCATGCCTGTGCCAGCTATGTCGGCAATCAGGGCATTGTGTCGCTGGCACAGGGGCTGGCTGTGGAGCTGGCTCCGAAAGCGCGCGTCAACTGCGTCGCTCCGACCTGGACAGTAACGCCGTTCTGGCGGCAGCAGGCGGCGGAGCAGGTGGAACAAACCCGCCAGCATTTTGCCGGGATCATCCCACTGGGCCGTACCGCGGAAATTGACGAGCTTGCCAGTGCTTATCTGTTCTTGATGCAAAACGATTTTATTACCGGACAACAAATCGCGGTGGACGGCGGCATTATGCTTGGCTGATCCCGCAGGAGAGATGACTTGAGAAAACACACCCCGACAGGTAACCCACGCGCGCCGCAACGTGTGCGCAATGAACTGCGTTTCCGCCACATCACCGTGGCAAGCAAAACCCGTGTTGCCGGAGAGTTCTGGCGCATTGTCTTTACCGGCAGCGATCTGGCGGGTTTCAACTCGCCCTCCTATGACGACCATATCAAAGTTTTCTTCCCGGAAGCGGGCGGGGTGCTGGCGCTGCCAAAGATGACCGACGAAGGCGTGGTATGGCCTGCGGGTATGCGTCCGGCAGCGCGTGATTACACGCCGCTGGCGTTTAATGGTGTGGATTCGCTGACCATCGATTTCTATATTCACGATGGCGGTGTTGCCAGCAACTGGGCTAGTGATGCGCAGCCGGGCGACCAGCTGGCGATGGGCGGTCCGCGTGGTTCGCTGATCATTCCTGCCGATTATGTCAGCCAGATCTATGTCTGTGACGAAACCGGCCTGCCGGCCATCAAACGTCGTCTGGCGGAAATTGACGCGCAGGACGTGCATCTGCTGGCCTTTGTGGATGAAGCCACTGGCCGTGATTATCTCGGCGATCTGGCTGGCGTCAATGTCAGCTGGCTTGGCAGTGGCAACATGCAGAGTGATAACCTTGGTGCGTTGATTGCGAAGCTGGACCGCATTTCACTGCCGACCGAAGAATACTTTATCTGGCTGACCGGTGAAGGCGAGGCGGTGAAACTGCTGAGCGACTACTTTACCCAGCGCCGTGGTGCCGACACTGATTTTGTGCGCGCGGTAGCCTACTGGCATCAGAAATAACCGACTCTTGCCCGCCCGTTGCCGCCTGTGTTGAATTTTGCCAGGCGGCAGACTACTATCAACCTCCCTTAACCCACCCTCAGGCAGGCAATGAAACAGCATCGGGATTTTGCATGGCACGGCGACCAGGCACAGCGTGGCTTTTGTGCGGGGGCGCGTAAGAAGCGCCGTGAACGTATGCTGGATGCCAGTGATATCCGTCTGTTAATGCTGCACTTTCTGGCGCAAAGTAATGCGCACGGTTATGAGCTGATCAAATCGGTTGAAGAACTCTCTAAAGGGGAATACTCCCCCAGTCCCGGTATTATCTACCCCAATCTGACGCTGCTGGAAGAGATGGATGCCATTCGTGTGGTGGACGCCCAGGAATCGCGCAAGGCTTACACGCTTAACGATGGTGGCCGTGCGCTGCTGGCGGAAAACCGTGAAAATGTCGCGACCATTATTCAACGTTTAACCTCGCTGGCTATTCTGGTGAATAACCGTAGCATTCCTGAGGTAGAACAGGCGATCCACAATATTAAATTCACGTTAAATCATCGTCTGGCGCAGGAAAATATTTCCGCTGAAACACTTGAGATTGTGATCACAGCATTGAATGAAGCAGCGGAAAAAATCGCAAAGAGTTGATCTAAATCATTTTTCACCCCATAAATTGTTGCAACATTGTTTAATTAAAATAATTAAATAAAAACAAAGTTGTAGCAATAATTACAGCTAAACCAAAAAGGTTTGGCTGGTAAATATAAACGGTAGTTTTTCTCGCCATTATTCAGCGCTACTTTTTCCGCATCGCATTCATTCTGAAGCGTTAAGGGAAAAGAATATGTCTGAAAACAAAAAACAGCCGGTGCATGATCTGCGTTCGGCCATCACATTGTTACAAAGCCTGAAAGGCGAATTCGTTAGCACCGATACTGAAGTCGATCCCCATGCGGAACTCTCCGGCGTGTATCGCTATGTCGGTGCCGGTGGTACCTGCGAGCGTCCAACGCGCAAAGGTCCGGCGATGATGTTCAACAAGGTGAAAGGTTTTCCTGATGTGCGCGTCGTGACTGGCCTGATGTCAACACGCGAACGTGTCGGCCATCTGCTGGATTGTGCACCAGAAAGACTGGGTTTTCTGCTAAAAGACTCGGTGCATCACGCCGTTGCGCCAGTGGTGATCAGTGAGAAACCGCAGTGCCAGGAAGTGGTGCACTACGCTGAAGACCCGAACTTCGACCTGCGTACCTTATTACCCGCGCCGACCAACACCGAAGAGGATGCCGGTCCTTACTTCACTATGGGTATGTGCTACGCGTCTGACCCGGAAACACATGAATCGGATATCACTATCCACCGTCTGTGCATTCAGAGCCGCGATGAACTTTCGATGTGGCTGACCCCGGGCCGTCATATTGATGCCTTCCGTGAAAAAGCAGAGAAAGCGGGCCAGCCGCTGCCGATTTCTATCAGCATTGGTGTTGACCCGGCGATTGAAATTGCCGCCTGTTTTGAGCCACCGACAACGCCGCTGGGCTTTAACGAACTGAGCATCGCGGGTGCGCTGCGTGGCAAACCGGTGGAACTGGCTCCCTGCATCAGCATCAACGAAAAAGCCATCGCTCACGCTGAAATCGTGATTGAAGGCGAACTGCTGCCGAATGTGCGGGTGCGTGAAGACCAGAACACCAACACCGGTAAAGCGATGCCGGAATTCCCGGGTTATACCGGCGAAGCCAAAGCACAGCTGCCGGTGATCAAAGTGAAAGCCGTCACCCACCGCAAACACCCGATTCTGCAAACCACCCTTGGCCCAAGCGGCGAACACGTCAGTATGGCCGGTATCCCGACCGAAGCCAGTATTCTCGATATGCTGGAACGCGCCATGCCGGGCCGTGTACAGAATGTGAATGCTCACACTTCAGGTGGCGGCAAGCTGCTGGCGGTGATTCAGTTTAAAAAATCCTCTCCGGTGGATGAAGGTCGCCAGCGCCAGGCTGCGTTGATTGCCTTTGCTGCCTTCCCGGAACTGAAACATGTGATGCTGGTGGATGAGGATGTGGATGTGTTCGACACCGACGACATCCTGTGGGCAATGCAAACGCGCTTCCAGGGCGATGTCGATATCGCCACCATCGCCGGCGTGCGCTGCCATCCACTCGATCCGTCGCAGGATCCTGCCTATAGCCCCAGCATCACGCAACAAGGTATGACTACCAAAACCATCTTTGACTGCACCGTGCCGTGGCATTTGAAAGCCCACTTTGAACGTTCGAAGTTCAAAGAAGTGGATGTAAAACGTTTCCTTCCCGATTTTGAGTAAGTGAGGTTGTAGTGAGCAGAAGGCGCATTATCGTCGGCATTAGTGGCGCGTCCGGTTTCCAGTACGGCATGAAGGCGCTGCAATTGCTGCGCGATCAGGATGTTGAGGTCCACCTGGTGGTGACCAAAGGCGCGGAAGTGACGCGTTCAATGGAAACCGATTGGCAGCGGCAGGAGATTACCGATTTAGCGGATGAGGTGCATAGCATCAGCAACCTTGGCGCATCGATCTCCAGCGGCTCATTTAAGACCCTCGGCATGTTGATTGCGCCCTGCTCAATGAACTCGCTGGCGTCCATTGCTCATGGACTGACCGGCAATCTGCTGACCCGTGCAGCAGATGTGATCCTGAAAGAGCGGCGTCGGCTGGTGTTAATGGTCCGCGAGACGCCGCTCAATCTGGTGCACATTCGCAACATGGCGGCAGTTACCGAAATGGGCGGCATTGTTTATCCGCCGGTTCCGGCCTTTTACCAGAAGCCACAATCCGTGGATGAAATGGTACATCACAGCGTAGCGCGCGCCCTCGACCTGTTTGATCTCGATGTTGGCAACCTGAAACGCTGGGGTGAAAAACATAATGAAGCGTAAGGAGTAAATTATGGTAGTGGGACCCTTTGTCAACGGCAGTGCCGTACTGATTGGTGGACTGGCGGGCGCGTTCCTCGGCACGAAAGTACCGGAACGCTTGCGCGTAGCTCTGCCGATGACCTTCGGCCTGTCGTCGATGGGCCTCGGGATTGTGTTGATTGGTAAGATTCACAGTTTACCGGCGGTGATTCTGGCGCTGATTATCGGTGCCGCCATCGGTGAACTGGTGTTTCTGGAAGAGAAAATTGGCCGCCTGGGTAATCTGGCAAAAGGGCTGGTTGGACGTTTCCAGAGCGAACAAACCGAAACCGGTCTGACGGGTGCCGCCTTTACAGAGAAGTATGTGGCGATTCTGGTGCTGTTCTGTGCCAGTGGCACCGGCATTATCGGGGCTATGACCGAAGGGATGACGCACGATCCCAATATCCTGTTTGTGAAATCAATCATGGATATCTTTACCGCAGCAATTTTTGCTACCTTGCTCGGTTATGCCGTGGCGGTCATTGCCTTACCGCAGCTGATTATTCAGCTGGTGCTGGCTTCTGCGGCGGTGCTGATTATGCCGCACACCTCGCCGACCATGATGAGTGACTTTACCGCAGCGGGTGGATTTATCATGCTGGCAGCCGGTTTCCGCATTGCGGGTATTAAATCATTCCCGGTAGCCAATATGCTGCCTGCGTTGATACTGGTGATGCCGGTCAGTTATCTGTGGACGATGTATATCCACTAAGCAATACGTCAGCCGCGGTTGGATCGTGGTTAGCCATGCTAAAATAAGCGCGGGGAAACGCGCGGAGTCATCATGGATCTCAAACGATTGCATTACTTTTGCACGATAGCGGAACAAGGCTCCATCAGTAAGGCCGCGAAGCTATTGAACATCGCACAACCGCCGCTGGGTAAACGCCTGCAGGAGCTGGAAGAGGAAATTGGCTCACCGCTATTTACCCGCACTCCGCGCCGCATGGTGTTGACCGAAGCCGGAACCTTTCTTTATCGCCAGGCGTGCGACATCTTAAGCCGGGTCAATCAACTCAAACGCCAGACCATCACCATTGCCACACGCAAACAGCGCCGGGTAAATATCGGTATTTCCTACCTTTATCTGCGTTATTTCAACACTATCCTGATGGATTACTACCGCAACCGTCCCGACTGGGATATCAATGTGATTGTGTCCGATTCCAGCCATCTGGAAGCGATGCTGCTGGATAACACCGTGGATATTGCGCTGATGCAGGTCCCTGGCGATCGTCAGCCCTGGTTTATCCGTGAGCTGGAACCGATTGATACCATTGCGGTGATTTCTTCCCACTATAGCCCGATGCTGGCCGGGAAAGCCTTGCAGTTCAGCGACCTGAGCGGCATTCCTCTGATATTGCTGCACCGCATCGGCGGGGAAGGGACCTATGAAGTGATGCGCAGCAAACTGTTCAGTAGCCTCGATCAGGTGAATATCACCATTAAAGTTTCAGAACCCCGTCTGGTACTGGAAATGATGGAGCAGGGCTTTGATGGCGCGGCATTTTTACCGCGCTCCGAGTTTATCCCCAGCGCGCAGGGCAAATATATGGTGTGCCCGCTGGCAGAACCTTTTGCGATTTATCATCCGGCGATCGTTACCTTAAGCACCGCGCAGGACCGGCTGTTATGGCCGCAGGAGCATGAGGTGGCGTAGCGGCGCTTGTGACAGCAGCGCAATCCGACAAATCAATTCCCCGTTGGTTTCTTCTTATCCACATGCCCCAGCTTGCGATCCGGGAAACAATAATCACGCACCCGCTGCTTTAATGCGGCGGCGTCGGGAAAACCGCCTTCCTGTTTACGCTCCCAAATCACCTTGCCATCAATGGTTATCTCAAACACGCCGCCGGTGCCGGGTTGTAAGGTGACGGAAGCTAAATCGTCAGCAAAAGTATGCAACAACTCTTGTGCCATCCACGCTGAACGCAGCAGCCAGTTGCATTGCGTGCAGTAGTGGATATTCACCGCCGGTTTGTGTGTCATTTCATCGCTCATCTTAATTGATTGATTAGTAATAAGTTAACCACGGTTAAGAAATTGTGCTGTCGTAGCGGCGCGATTTATCGCGCGCCTTTAGCAGCGATGCCAGAGAAAAACCGCGCGATAAATCGCGCCGCTACCAGTGAGTGCGGTTGTTAACCTCCACCCGATACCCGTGATCGGGTAAGTCATGTTGTTATTCTTAATTGATTGATTAGTAATAAGTTAACCACGGTTAACAAATTGTGCTGTCTAAGATACATCTTAGTGTAAATGGTATTGATAATGATTACCACTTGCATTACATTCCTGACGAAATCATTTATAACATAAAAAAAGTCTGTAACTTTTTACGGTTTTTTATACAAAAACTGTGGTTTTCTGGCAGCAAGCAAGTGAGCGAATACTAACAATTAACCAGGTATTTCGCGTCTATGTCTCCAATTTTTCAGGGGTTCACCTCACAGCGCCTGTTTAAAACAGCGGTGCTGGCATCTGCCATCCATGCGGCCTGCGGCTATGCAGCCACCAGCGATACTCAAGATCTGGCTATTTCAGGCAAAAAAACGACCACAAATGAACCGGTTATGACGGTCACTGCACCGAAACAGCCGCTGGTTGCCGGTAGCCGAACCACGCTTTCTGCCGACGAATTGCAGAAACAGGGTGGCAATGATTTTGGCTCCATTATGCGCTATCAGCCACTGGTCACCGCGCCGGGTGCCGCTGGCGGCAGTAACACCGGCAAGAGCGGCTACACCGGGGATCGTGGCGGTTATACCGGTTATAACATCCGTGGCCTGGAAGATAACCGGGTTTCTATTGACGTAGACGGCATTGAACAGCCGTTGGCTACCGGACGCAGCTCGGTGGGCCGTGCGGGTTCTGGCACTTTTGGTATTGGTCGTGACTATATCGATCCTTACATGTATGGTTCCGTGGGTATCGTTGAAGGCGCTACCGATGTTTCCAACAAGAACCTGGCGCTTGGCGGCTCGGTTTCTTTCCGACCAAAATCACCGGATGACTATCTGTCACCGACTAAACAAACCTACTTCGGTTATCAGAGTGATTACGACTCTTCCAACCGCAGCTGGCACAACGGCATCACTGCGGCGGCAGGCGATGAAACCCTGCGCGGTATTGTGGTGATTAGCCGTCGTGACGGCCAGGAAACCCGCAACAATAGCGGCACCATTGATGCCTATCCGGCGAACTGGCACTCCGACGCTATCGCCGCGACCGGGATCTGGCAGCCGAACAGCGAGCATCAGTTCAGCGCTACCCTGGATTATTACCACAAAACCAACCACACCAACTTCGATTACTGGGGCAGCAGTACGTCCACCATTTATGGTCGTGCTAATCAGAGCAGCCAGACGCGTCGCTGGAGCGGCATGCTGAAAGACCTCTGGACGCCAGATAACAGCCTGCTGGTGGATAGCCTTGAAAGCAGCATTTATTACCAGCAAACCGAAGCGCATGATGACACCGCCGCGCCGGATGCCGGTTCGGTCGAAGCCCACAATATCTATTCAAACTACAACACCAAAACCTTCGGCTTTGAAACCAAAGGTGAGAAAAGCTGGCTGTTTAACACCTTCCGCTACGGCCTGAATGGCAGCATTGCCAAAACTGAGCGTCCATACTGGATGGACCCGGCGCAGACCTCTTACAACAACATCACCCGACCGGAAGCCGATAGCCGTACCTGGAGCTTTGGCGTTTACGCTGAAGACACCATGAGCTGGGATCTGAATGGTCACACCTTCTCGATCATTCCAGGGGTACGTTACGCTTACCAGAACACCAAGCCGCAAAATCTTTCCAGCCTGGCGGGCGGTGATGCGGATCTTTCTACCGGTGATGTGGAAACGCTGTATGGCAAGGGTTTCAGCGACGGCCAGATTCTGCCGTCACTTGCCTTCCAGTATAACCTGACGCCGAAGATGATGGCTTACCTGCAATACAAGCGTGGTGCACAGTTCCCGAACGCCAGCCAGATGTATGGCTCCTGGAACCTGTCATCTAACTACGGTGGTAGTAATCAGTATGCCCTGCTGGGTAACACCGACCTGAAAACCGAAACCAGCAATAACTTCGAGTTCGGTCTGAAAGGTGAAGCGGTTGAAGGGATCACCTTCTCGGCGGCGACCTTCTACAACAGCTACAAAAACTTTATCGACTACACCCGTTATAGCCGCAGCGCGAACCCGGAAGTCTTCACCGATATCCCGAGCAATATCAACATCGCTTACCGCGCAGAAAACCGTGATAAAGCCTATATCTATGGGGCAGAGTTCGGCAGCAAGTTCAACATCGGGACATGGGTGCCTGAAGTTGATGGCCTGAGTGCACGCCTGGCATTTGGTTATGCGCAGGGTGCGTCGAAATCCAGCTACCTCGGTGACAAATATGTGCCGCTGGAGAGCGTACCGCCGATGCGCCTGATTACCGGTGTAGCTTACGACGATCCGGAACAGCGCTACGGTGCCGCAGTGACCGCTACCTTTAACCACGGTAAGCGCGCCACTTACACCCAGCGTCAGACCTACACCAACGCCGGTAGCGCGATTGGCACCACCAGCAATACTTACTACCAGAACATCCCAGGTTACGCGCTGGTGGATCTGACGGCGTACTATCGTGTCACCAAAAACGTCAAAATCAGTGGTGGGATCTACAACCTGACCGATCGCAAATACTGGGATTACCTCAGCAGCCGCGATCTGGAATCCACCACCAGCAAGACCGATCAGAACTACTATGATTCACAGCTTGCTGTGATGCCGGGCCGCACCTTCCAGTTGGGTGTTAACGTCGATTTCTGATAAACAACTTCGCCCTGCGGTGACGCAGGGCATTTTCATGGGAGCAAGCGCAATGAACCAAGGTTACGAACACTATCTGGCCCTGAAAGGCGAACATCCAAAAAAATACGCCCGCGATCTGGCCGCACTGATGGGCATTGGCGAAGCGCAGCTGTGTGAAGCGCGCGTCGGCCACGATGCTCAGGCGTTGAAAACCGATTTCCCGGCTCTGCTGACGCGACTTTCAGCGGTAGGGGAAACCAAAAGCATCACCCGTAACGAATACGCGGTGCATGAGCAGGTGGGTAAATATGAAAATCTGCACCTTGGCGAACACGCCGGGCTGATTCTCAACCCACGTGCGCTGGATCAGCGTCTGTTCCCGCAACAGTGGCACAGCGCATTCTTCCTGCGTGAGATGACCGCACGCGGTGAACGTCAAAGCATCCAGATTTTTGATCGCCACGGCGACGCGGTACTGAAAATCTACACCACGGAAAACACCGACATCGCGGCCTGGGATGCGCTGATTGCGCAGTTCACCACCGATGCCACGCCGCTGGAACTGACCCCGGCTAGCGGCCCGCAGCACAGCGCAACCCTCGACGCTGCGACGGTAGAAGCCGAATGGCGCGCCATGACCGATGTGCATCAGTTCTTCGGTCTGCTGAAGCGCCACAATATTTCCCGTCAGCAGGCGTTTCGCGCTGTGGCTGACGATCTCGCCTGGCAGGTCAGCAATGATTCGCTGGCGCAGCTGCTGAATCAGGCGCAGCAGGACGGCAACGAAATCATGATTTTTATCGGCAACCGTGGCTGTACCCAGATATTTACCGGTGCGGTGGAAAAACTGATGCCGATGGATAACTGGATCAATATCTTCAATCCCAGCTTCACGCTGCATCTGATGGCGGATCACATCAGCGAAAGCTGGGTGACGCGTAAGCAGAGCGGTGATGGCTTTGTCACCAGTCTGGAGCTGTTCGCCGCTGACGGCACGCAGATTGCCCAGCTTTATGGACAGCGCAGCGAAGGTACGCCGGAGCAAGCGCGCTGGCGTGAACAACTGGCGTTGCTGACGACTCCAGGAGCGGCCGCATGAAACGTCTGACCCTGTTGCTGTTGACCGCGATGGCCTTGCCGGCACTGGCGGCAGAACGCGTGGTGTCTATTGGCGGTGACGTCACGCAAATCGTCTATGCGCTGGATGCTCAGCAGAATCTGGTGGCGCGTGATAGCACCAGCCAGCAACCGGCTCAGGCGAATAAGTTGCCAAACATTGGTTATATGCGTCAGCTCAATGCCGAGGGCATTCTGGCGCTGAAACCGACGCTGGTCCTGAGTAGCGAACTGGCGAAACCCTCACTGGTACTGCAACAGGTGGAGCAGGCGGGGGTGAAAGTGGTGGAAGTCACCGGAAAAAACAGTCTCGACGCTATCCCGGAGAAGATCGCCACTATTGGTAAGGCCCTGCATCGTGAGACGGAAGCCAAAGCGCTGACGGAAAAAGTGCAGAAACAACTGGCGCAGTTGCCGAGCCAGCCACTGCCGGTGAAGGTGCTGTTTATCATGGCGCACAGCGGCATGAACACTCTTGCGGCGGGTGCGCAAACCGGCGCTGATGGTGCCATTCGCAGTGCTGGTCTGGTGAATGCCATGGGGGCGGTGCCGCATTATCAGCCGCTATCGCAGGAAGGCGTGGTGGCTGCCGCGCCGGATCTGGTGGTGGTAGGGCAGGATGGTTTGCGCACCCTCGGCGGTGAAGAGAAGGTGTGGTCACTGCCTGGCCTGGCACTGACGCCTGCTGGTCAGCATCACGCGTTGCTGGTGGTGGATGAGATGGCGCTGTTGAGCTTTGGTCTCGACACGCCGGATGCCATCGTCAAACTGCGCCGTGCGGCTGAAGCGGCGAAACATGACTAGCGTGGCGATGCTGCGCTGGCTGTGCCTGATGGCGGTCAGCATGCTGGTTTGCATGCTGATGGCGGCCAATTTTGGTGCGATGCCGCTGTCGATGCGCACACTGTGGCACGCGCCCCTTAGCGATATGGTGTGGCAGATCTGGCTGAATATCCGTCTGCCACGCGTGTTGCTGGCGGTGCTGCTGGGGATGGCGCTGGCGGTCTCCGGTGCGGTGATGCAGGGGCTGTTCCGCAACCCACTGGCCGATCCGGGTCTGCTGGGTATCAGCAGCGGGGCCGGTCTGGCGGTGGCGCTGGCGATCATCGTGCCGGTGGCGTTGCCGCCGATCCTCGCGTTATGGCTGCCGATGCTGGCCGCCTTTATCGGTAGTCTGGTGGTGACTGCACTTATTTTTAGCTTCAGTCGGATGGCGATGGGGAACCTGTCGCGGCTGCTGCTGGTGGGGATTGCCATCAATGCGCTGTGCGGCGCGGCGGTGGGGGTGCTGTCATGGATCAGCAACGATCAACAGCTGCGTCAGCTGGCATTATGGGGCATGGGCAGCCTGAGTTCGGCGCAATGGCCGAGCCTGGCGGTATGTGCCGTGCTGATCCTGCCTGCGCTGATCGCCATTCAGACCCGGGCGCGTCGCCTCAACCTGCTGCAACTCGGTGAGGAAGATGCGCATTACATGGGGATTGATGTGAAGCGGACCCAGCGGCAGTTGCTGGTGCTGAGCGCCTTGCTGGTCGGCACGGCGGTGTCGGTCAGTGGCATTATTGGTTTTGTCGGGCTGGTGGTGCCGCATGTGATGCGCTTCTGTCTCGGCAGCGATCATCGCTGGATGTTGCCGGGATCGGCACTGGCAGGGGCGATCCTGCTGCTGCTGGCGGACACGCTGGCGCGCACCGTGGTGATCCCGGCGGAAATGCCGGTAGGTTTGCTGACCAGCCTGCTTGGCGGCCCGTGGTTTCTCTGGCTGATTCTGCGCCAGCAAAGGGGGATAGATGAGTGATCGTATGCAGGCGCGAGGTCTGCGGTTTAGCCACGGTACTCGGGCGTTGATTGATAACGTCTCCGTCACGCTGGAACCGGGCGAGATGGTGGCGTTGATCGGTCCGAACGGTGCCGGTAAATCAACGCTGTTGCGCCTGCTGACCGGTTTTCTCACCCCGGATGCCGGTGAATGCTGGCTGGGACAACATCCGCTGGCGGAATGGCCGCGTGAACCGCTGGCGCAGCGCCGTGCAGTGATGCGTCAGCAAAATACCCTGACCTTTCCCATGCCAGCGGAAGAGGTGGTGGCAATGGGGCGTGCGCCCTGGCCCACGGCGGGCGGGAAAGCGGTGATTGAAGAGGTGATGCATATTACCGGCAGCCTGGAACTGGCGCGGCGTGATTATCGTTCGCTGTCGGGCGGTGAACAGCAGCGCGTCCAGCTGGCGCGCGTCCTGGCGCAACTGTGGCATGAAGATGGTCCGCGTGGCTGGTTGTTTCTGGATGAGCCGACTTCGGCACTGGATCTGTTCTGGCAGCAGCACAGCCTGCGTTTGCTGCATCGCTTAACGCGTAATGGCCGCTTCAGCGTGTGCACCGTGTTGCACGATCTGAATCTGGCGTCGCTGTGGTCGGATCGCATTCTGTTGTTACATCAGGGAAAACTGGTAGCCGAGGGAGCACCGCATGAGGTGATGACCGAGCAGACGCTGACGCGCTGGTATCAGGCTGATCTGGATGTGGTGCATCAGGCGGAGCAGGGCAGGCCGCAAATTCAACTGCGGGCCTGATTGCAGATAAAGAGGTCGCCATAAATGGCGACCCTACAGATTCCGCTTTGTAGGGTGCGCATTGATGCGCACCGGTGATTACCGACAATCAACAATCAATCGACCGCGCACTTTCCCTGCCAGCAACTGTTCCGCCCCTTCACGCGCTTCACTCAGCGGGATCACGCGGGTCAGTTTTTCCAGCTGATTCGCCTCCACCCCTTCAGCCAGGCGCTGCCACGCCTGCTGACGCAGCGGTTGCGGGCACATCACGCTATCCACACCAGCCAGAATCACACCGCGTAAAATAAAGGGAGCGACGCTGGCAGGCAGATCCAGCCCCTGTGCCATGCCGCAGGCGGCGACCACGCCATCCCGTTTCATGCCAGCCAGCACGTTGCTCAGGGTATGGCTACCCACGCTATCAATGGCGGCGGCCCAGCGCTCTTTCGCCAGCGGTTTGCCTGGTTGGCTCAGCTCGCTGCGATCGATCACGGAAGCAGCACCAAGGGTATTGATCAGATAGTCGCTGTCGCTGGATCGGCCACTAGAGGCCACAACTTCATAGCCGAGACGTGCCAGCAGGCTGACACTAAAGCTACCGACGCCACCACTGGCACCGGTCACCAGCACCGGGCCGTGCTGTGGCGTGATGCCCTGTTTTTCCAGCGCCATCACGCACAGCATGGCAGTGAAGCCCGCCGTACCAATTGCCATGGTTTGCAGTGGAGTCAGCGCGGCAGGGACTTTCACCAGCCAGTCACCGGAGACGCTGGCTTTCTGTGCCAGGCCACCCCAGTATTTCTCGCCCACGCCCCAGCCGGTCAGCAGCGCCACATCATCCTGCTGCCATTGCGGGTGGCGACTGTTGATCACGCGACCAACAAAATCGATACCGGGCACCATCGGGAATTGACGCACGATCGGGCCTTTGTTGCAGATGGCAAGTGCGTCTTTGTAATTAAGGGTGGAGTAGCTAACTGCGAGGGTGACATCCTGATCGGGTAGTTGTTTTTCTTCCAGATCTTTCAGGGATGTACGATATCCCTGTTCGTCATTATCAATGACCAGTGCCTTGAACATGCAGCCTCCGGCTGGTTGAGGAAATTGGAGTCATGGTACTCCCCAAATCAGAATGCGACTAGTGAACCAAATCAAGTGTATTTCATTCATCGATACCACCCTGAACATCAGCTAACGATGATGAATTGAAGAAGTGAAGCGCAAAAATGTACGATTTGTGCACGCCAACGTGCCTGAATATTCCCTGAACCAGTCCTGATTCCCTTATATCTCTGTGATATTTTTATTCATTATATTTCATATGGTTATTTCAGGTGTTAGCGTCCGGACACTTCTATCTGATGCAGCATGGAGATACGGATGACCGGGAAAAACTCGTTGAGATACTGATTCAAACCAAACCTCAACTAAAGGAGAAGATTATGACTGTTGAACAACAGTGGCGGCAGCAAGGTCGGCAAGAAGGGCGGCAGGAAGAACGCCAGATATTAATGCAGGAAATGGCGCGCCGTATGCTGGCGAAAAAGCTGGACCTGGAAACCATTATCGAGCTTACAGGCCTCAGCGCAGGCGAGTTACAACAACTGCGTTCCTGATAGCGAGCGGCACGGTCGCAGCGCTGCTCCGTGCGTTGTGCCGGATAGAAACGCCCGCACGATAAATCGTGCCGCTAGCGGATATCACATCAATCGCGTGCCTTATCCACCGCATCGCGGAAACGATACCAGCCGGTCACCAGCGGTAAAAACCACGGTTTGCCGCCGTACAACGGGATCGGTTTAAAGGTATTGCGTTCAAATGAGAGTGGGCGCGCTTCGGTGCCGAGCAGCTTCTGCGCCGCGCGATAACCAAGCCAGCTCATCAGCGCGACACCGTTGCCATTGCAGCCCACAGCAAAACGCGCATTATCCATCTCTCCGGCATAGGCGGTTTTATCCCATGTCATGCCGACATAGCCGCTCCACGCATGGCTGATTCGATACGGGGCCAGCTCCGGCCAGATCGCCAGCATCCGCTGGCGAATACGGATCGCCGCGGTTTTATCATCGCAATCCATAATGCCGGGGCGCGATCCAAACAGCAGACGTGTGCCATCGGGAGACGGGCGGGTATAGATCAGATCGCGACGGCTGTCGGTGATCATGCGGCCGCCGGGGATCAGTTTCGCCATCAGTTCAGGTGGAAGCGGTTCTGTGGCGATCTGGTAGCTTTTCACCGGGACAATGCGTTTTGCCAGGCCAGGGGACGCCTGGACGTCGGTGTAACCGTTGGTGAGGAAGATGACCTGGCGTGCGCGCAGCGTGCCGCGTTCGGTATAGACCACCTTGCTGCCACCTTCGTTTTCCACCCCGGTAACGCGTGCATGGGAGAACAGCTGCGCACCAAATTTACGTGCCAGGTCGCGCAGCGCGCGGTTGTATTTGCCCGGATGTACGCCGCCGTATTCATCCACCAGGATGCCGCCGTGATAAAAATCGGAGCCGATGATCGGAGCCTGGGTGGCGCGATCAATCTTATGCACCGTAACGCCCGTGACCCGGTGCAGGATATCGCCCATCTGATATAAACCAGCCAGCTGCTTCTGGGTATGCGCGCCAAAATAGCGCCCGCCGATAAACAGATCCGCGTCCAGTTGCTCCTCACGTACCAGATCCTGAATAAAGGCAAAGGAGGCGATGGAGTCGGCAATCATGCGCTGGAACAGTTCCGGGGCGATACCTTTAATTGCGCCGCCGACCACCAGCTTCTGGCCGCTGCTGATCATGCCGCCGGTGCGAGTGCTGCCGCCGCTGCCCAGCTCGTTTGCCTCCAGTACCACCACGTTTTTGCCGTGGCGTGCCAGCTCAATCGCGGCGTTAAGTCCGGCAAAACCGGAGCCGACAATCACCACCTCGGTTTCAGCCGGTAACGGATCGCGACAGGTTTCCGGCGGCGCGGCTTCCCACCAGTAGGGGGTGGTTTTGAAATCTTCAGTAAAAATTGCCTGATCAGACATGATGTCTCTCAACTCCGTTACAACACCTGGCCGAGGAACTCGCGCGTGCGCGCATCCTGCGGATCGTCAAAGAGCTGCGCCGGGGGCGCCATCTCCACAATTTTGCCTTTGTCGGTAAAGCACACCCGGTGCGACACTTCACGCGCGAAGCGCATCTCGTGCGTCACCAGCAGGCAGGTCAGGCCGTCATCCACCAGTTCACGAATGGTGTTCAGCACTTCCTTCACCGTTTCCGGGTCCAGCGCGGCGGTGACTTCATCAAACAGGATGATTTCCGGCTGCATCGCCAGCGCACGGGCAATGGCGACGCGTTGCTGCTGTCCACCAGAAAGCTCGCCGGGGTAGCGTCCCTCTTTGCCTTCCAGCCGTACCTTTTTCAGCAGACGCAGCGCCCGCTCGTGTACCGCGTCGCGTTCATGTTTCAGCACCTGCATCGGTGCCATCATCACGTTGTCGAGCACGGTGCGATGCGGAAACAGGTTGTACTGCTGAAACACCATCGCCACCTGATGGCGCAGCGGACGCATCGCTTTTTCGCTCTCGATCTCATGGACGCGGTGATTGCCGACGCGGATAAAGCCGTCGTCGATCGGCAGCAGGCCGTTGATACAACGCAGAATGGTGGATTTACCCGAGCCGGAAGGCCCGATGATGCATACCGCTTCGCCTTTGGTGACTTCCAGCGAGATGCCTTTCAGCACTTCGGTGTTGCCGAAGGATTTGTGAATATTGTCCAGCTCGATCAGGGACGGAGTACGATCGATCATATGGCATCCCCTTTGGTATGGTTTTCCAGCCGACGCGCCAGCAGGGCAATCGGATAGCAATAACAGAAGAACATCAGCAGCACGGTGACGTAGAAATAAACCAGCGAGCCTTCGCTTTCGGTTGCCAGCGTAGTGCGCAGCAGCGTCACCACTTCCTGCACCCCGGTGACGGTGGCCAGCGCGGTGGAGATCGCCAGCAGCGCGTACAGGTTCATCCAGCCGGGAATAATGCGGCGCAGCGCCTGCGGCAGAATGACGATGCGATAGATCTGCCACGGGCTGTATCCGAGTGAGCGGGCAGATTCCCACTGGCCGCTGTGCACCGAGTTCACTGCACCACGGATCACCTCGGCAAAGTTAGCCGCAGTGGGCAGGCTCAGGCCGACAATTGCTTTGAACAGCGGCGACAACGTGAACTGGAAACCCAGCAACTCCACGCGATACGGCAGCAGATACAGCATGGAAAACAGCAGCACCAGCCAGGGGGCGTTGCGCAGAAAGTTCATCACCGCGCGCGCCGGGATACTGAGCCAGCGGCGTTTTGCCAGCATCAGCAGACCAAGAAACAGCCCGAGCACCGTGGCAATTGCCATGCTGGCGATACCAATAAAGATGTTAAGAATGAAGCCACCGTTCAGCGGCCAGCCGTGCATCGAACCGGTGAGCAGCAGGGGCAGCCTTTCCCACACCTGGTGCCACTCGCCACCCCGATCGGTGACCATGCTGAACAACAGCAGCAGCAGGCCAATAAACAGAAAGGCGTGGCGCGTTTGTTTTTTGCGTTTCAGATAGAGAATGTCGCTCATCACTCAGGCTCCATAACCGGGATAGGCCAGCGCGCGCTGCACCCAGCCAATCAGCCATACCACTGCGCTCACCAGCACCACGTAGATCACCAGGATCAGCAGCATCACTTCCAGCGTGCGGAAGGTGTCGTTGTAGATCTGTCCGGCGGCGTACATCAGCTCCGGTACGGTGATCACCGACGCCTGAGAAGTGGTTTTGAACAGATTGGTCAGCACGTTGGTCAGTGGCGGCAGGCAGATACGGGCGGCAATCGGCATCTGCACATGGCGGAATAACCCCCAGCGCGTGTAACCCAGGGAGCGTGCCGCTTCCAGCGTTGCTTTCGGCACCGCATCGAAGCCGGAACGAAAGGCTTCGATGCACAGCGCGCCGCCGAACAGGCTGAGCGACACGGTGGCCGACATAAAGGCGCTAATCAGCGGCACCTGCAAACCGGTCACCGGGTCTTCGCTGGTAAAGCCAATCTGCGTGAGCGTGAAGTAGAAGAACAACATTTGCAGCAGCGGCGGCGTATTGCGAAACAGCTCGACGAACAACTCGATACTGGCATCCAGCCACGCGAGTCGGAACGTCAGGCCAAAAGCACCCAGCAGGCCGATAAGAATGGCGAACACCGAAGAGAGCGCCGCCAGTTCCAGCGTTTGCAGCACGCCCTGTAGCAACCATTGCTGGTACGTGGGGTCGAGCAGCCAGGAGAAATCGAGTCCGAACATGTTACGCTCCTGACGGCTTACTTAGCCGCAGCGCGCGCGGCTTCAGCACGTTTGGCAATGTACGGCGATGCCGGCATATCGAACTCTTTTTCCCAGCCAATCAGCTTGTTTTCACCTTCGGCTTTGACGATGGCTTTATCGACCGCGGCCCGGAAGGTGTCATCCCCTTTACGCAGACCACCGGCCATCGGCAGGTATTCATAAGGTTTCACCGCGATTTTGTAATCGCTCCAGCCGGGTTCTTTCAGCTTGTTTTGCAGCGACATGTCATCAAACACCATCGCCACGCAGCGGTTATCCTGCAACGCGCGGTAGGCTTCTGGCAGCGCGGTGAAGTTCACCAGTTGCAGGCCGTAGTTCTGCGTCACGGTTTTGTTGAAATAAGAGCCCTGAATCCCGCAGATTTTCTGGCCTTTCAGTTGTTCCCACTGGGTAAATTTCACTTCTTTGCGCGCCAGGATCGACGGGCCAGCAGCGGAAACATATTCATCGGTAAAGTCGATCTGTTTGGCACGATCCGGCGTCACGCCAAGGGTGGCCATGATCATGTCGATCTGCCCGGAATTGAGGAATTGCATACGGTTGGAGGCGTTCACCGGCACCAGCTTGATCTTGTCCGGCGAACCGAGCAGTTCATTGGCGATGTAGCGCGCCAGGCTGATCTCAAAGCCGACGGTGTTGCCGTTGTTATCCATGTATCCGTAAGGCGGATAGTCGTTCTTCACCCCGACGGTTAATACGCCGCGAGCTTTGATGTCGGACAGCGTGTCCGCGTGGGTGATAACCGGGGCGGCCAACAGCAACATCGAAGCAGCCAGAATACGCATGCGATGGTTTTTCATAGATATTTCCTCTGTCGGGATGAATCTGCAGGTGTTGTAAATTTTGTACTGTGAGCGACTTTTTTTGTTGAATCGCGTTGCTCACTTGTCAACCGAATATGAAATCTGCTAGAAAATTAGTCAACAAAAAACCATATACTGAAATCTTATGATTTAAAGTTTCACAATGTGGAACTTTAACGGTGAGGCGATGAACGAAAATTCGGGGAAAAATGGCGTCCAGTTACTCGATCGTGCAGTGATGTTGCTCGATCTGGTGTCAGATGCGGGAAGTGAAGGGGCAACGTTGAAAGCGCTGTGTGAACTGTCTGGCCTGAACAAAGTAACCTGCCACCGCATTCTCAATTCGCTGGTGGAACATCAGCTGCTGCAAAAGGTGCAGAGCGACAAATGTTACCGGCTGGGCACCAAGCTGCTGGTGTTTGGTGCCAAAGCAGCACGCGGGCCGGGCCTGCGTCGTCAGTTCCAGCCAGCGCTGGAGCGGTTACGCCAGCAAACCGGCGAGACGGCGATGCTGATGGCGCGCGATCGGGATGACTCGGTATGCATCGATCGTTATGACAGTGAATATCAAATGCAAACGTTGACGGGTTCGGTCGGGGGCGCAGTGCCACTGGGCCTCGGACCGGGCAGCCTGGCGATCCTCGCGTTCCTTGAGGCAGAACAGCAACAGGCGATTCTGGCGCGTAATCAGGCGCGGCTCGACAGCTGGCCACAACTGACAGCGGAAAATCTGCAACTGAAACTGGATCAGACACGGCAACAGGGCTTTGCCATCGATCCAGGAGAACTCATTCCGGGGATCGCCGGGATCGCGGTGCCGATTGAGGTTTCCGGCGCGGGCGTGGTGGGATCGCTTGGGCTGACGTTCCTCTCACCACGGCTGAATCCCGAGGTGCAGCAACGTTATGTGGCGCTGCTGAAAGAGGAAGTGGCCGCGATTGCGCCGCTGATTAGCCCGCTGGACACGCGGCTGCGGGCATCGTTGTAAATCGTCAAATGCGCGCGATAAATCGCGCCGCTACAACAAGCGCCGCATCTGTCGTAGCGGCGCGATTTATCGCGCAAGCCATTCTATCAGGGGAAAACCATGAGCAAATCAACACGAAAAGTCGCGTTAATCAGTGGAGCCAGTCGCGGTATCGGGGCGGCGATTGCTGCCAATCTGCTGGCGAACGGCTGGGCGGTCAGTCTCGGCTGTCGCTCACCGCAAGAGGTCTCCATCAGCGATAGCGACAACCAACTGGTGTGCCGTTTCGATGCTTTCGATGCCGCCACCGAGGAAGAGTGGGTCGCTGCGACTATCGAAAAATTTGGCCGTATTGATGCGGTGGTGCACAACGCAGGCATGATGCTGCCACTGTCGATCCTGGAAGCCACTGACGATGAATTCGATCGCACCTTTGACGTCAACGTCAAATCACCGATGCGTCTCAGCCGTCTCACCTGGCCGCATTTGCAGGCCAGCGGTGCCGGACGCATCGTGATGCTGGTGTCCCTTTCCGGCAAACGCGTCAAAGCCGAGCGCTCCAGCCTGTATGCCATGAGCAAGTATGCCGCGCTGGCGCTGGCGCACGGCTTACGCAAAATCGGTGATGCCGATGGTATTCGCTGCACCGCCATTTGCCCTGGATTTGTCGCCACCGATATGGGGACGGCGTTGACGGAAGTCCCGGCTGAGAAAATGACCCAGCCGGAAGATCTCGCGCACCTGATTCGCACGGTGCTGGAATTACCCACCACCACCAGCATCGCCGAAATTCCGGTGAACTGGACGGTGGAAGATAACTATTGATGCCCTTTTACCTGACGAGGAAATAAACCATGGGCCCCAGCGTTGATGCAGTTCCCTCTTCGGCGCAGTTTCCGACCAGCGCCGAAGTGGTGGTAATTGGCGGCGGGATTATCGGCGTAGCGACCGCCTTGTCGCTGGTGCAGCGCGGGGTACGTACCGTGCTGCTGGAGAAAGGCACGGTGGCGGCAGAGCAGTCGAGTCGTAACTGGGGCTGGTGCCGTCGTACCGGGCGCGATCTGCGCGAGCTGCCGTTGATCAATCTCAGTATGCAGCTGTGGGAAGGGATGAATACGCGCCTTAACCGCGAAACCGGGTTTCGTCGCAACGGCATCGTGTACGCCTCCCGCACTGAGCAACAACGCGAGCGCCATCAGCGCTGGGTGAATGAAGCCCGCCACTACGGTATCGAAAGTGAAATGCTGACGCCGCAACAGCTGCGCCAGCATCTGCCGCAGTTGCAGGCCAGCTATCCCGGCGGGTTATACACGGCGCTGGATGGGCGGGCGGAACCGCAGCAGGCGGCTCCGGCGATGGCAGCAGCGGCGATGGAGCTGGGACTGAATCTGCAACAGCACTGTGCGGTGCGCACTATCGAACGCACCAATGGTCGCGTCAGTGAGGTGGTGACCGAGCACGGCGCAATCCGTTGTCAGCAGGTGGTGGTGGCAGGCGGGGCCTGGTCGCGCCTGTTGTTACAAGGGCTGGGGGTGACGCTGCCACAGCTGAAAGTGCTGTCGACAGTGTTGCGCACTCGTCCGCTGGAGTTCGATCCCGGTGTCTGCGCCAGTTTTGGCAGCGTGGCGCTGCGTAAACGACTGGACGGTGGTCTGACCGTTGCCAGCTCAGCAACCAACACCGCCGATATTACGCTGGATTCCCTGCGTTTCAGCCCACGCTTTATGCCTGCGTTTTGGGTAGAGCGTAAGTCGTTACAGCTGCGTCTGGGCAAACGCTTTGTCGATGAAGCGCTGCGCTGGAAGCCGGGTCAGGCCGATAAACGATCGATTTATGAGGTGTTGCGCGTGCTCGATCCACTGATTGATCCGGCGATTGTGCAGCGCATGCGCCATAACCTGGCAGAACTGATGCCGCCGCTGCGCGATCTGCCGGTGGCGCAGTGCTGGGGCGGGTTGATCGACACCATGCCTGACGCCATTCCGGTGATCTCTGGCATTGATCAGGTGGCCGGGTTGTATCTGGCAACCGGTTTTTCCGGGCACGGTTTTGGCATAGCTCCCGGTGCCGGGCAACTGATGGCGGATCTGGTGCTGAACAGTACGCCGTCGGTGGATGCGCAGCCGTTCCGCTTCAGCCGCTTCAGCGATGGCGAAAAGATTCGTGCTCAGCACTGGCTGTAACGCTTTGTTATTAATATCCGCACCTTGCATAATTTTGCATAAGGTGCGGATATTTAAGCGTTTTTGATTTTATCATTTGATAAAATATGCTTATTATCAATGTGTTATCCAGATTCTTTCATGCGTAGAAATTGCCGCTGGCGGGTTGTTCCGGCAAAAAAAAGATGACATTATTGCGCCAGTTTATCCATTCCCTTTAACACTGAGGACGCTGCCATGCCCGGTACAATGCATCACTGCACTTGTTCCCGTTCGCTTCGCCGAAAGCGTTCCTCCGTCATCTGTTGTTCGCATTTCTCGCTCACCATGCGGTGAGGCCAGCTTAACGCTCGCTGTTGGACATGAGTAAAGACAGACGCGATCTGGCTTTACTGATGTCTATCGGTTGCGGCTGTAATCCACCTTTGCACCCATCCGTCTGACGTTATTCGCCGGGGAATCTTCCTCATTGCTGTGCCACTGGCACCCACTCATCCTTGACCTTTGGGGATTTGTGTTATGACACCACTGAAAATTGCTGCCAGCGTTGCTGTAGCGCCAAACCTGAGCCTGAACACCATGCGTGATGTGGTGACGCTGGACAATACTGACTTTACCGATGTGGCGGCTGTTGTCGTCTCGCTGGCAGATACGCGGAGTGGCGTGCTGGCGCTGTTGCGCCATACCGGCTTCAATCTGCCGGTGTTCGTTGCGAATGCCTTTGATGAAGAGGTGCTGCAACTGCCGGGTGTGACCGGCGAAATCAACGGTGCGCCGGAAGAGTGGGAGCGGCTGGAAGACGCCGCGCAGGAGTATGAATCCAAACTGCTGCCGCCGTTCTTTGACACCCTGATGCGCTACGTTGATATGCAGAACAGCACTTTTGCCTGTCCGGGGCATCAGGGCGGTGCGTTCTTTAAAAAGCATCCGGCGGGTCGGCAGTTTTATGAATTCTATGGCGAAAACGTCTTCCGTTCCGATATGTGTAATGCGGACGTGAAGCTGGGCGATTTGCTGATCCACGAAGGGTCCGCCAAACACGCGCAGAAGTACGCGGCGAAAGTGTTCAACGCGGATAAAACCTACTTCGTGCTGAACGGTACCTCCAGCGCCAACAAAGTGGTGACCAACGCGCTGCTGACGCGGGGCGATCTGGTGCTGTTTGACCGCAACAATCATAAATCTAACCATCATGGCGCGCTGATTCAGGCCGGGGCTACCCCGATTTATCTGGAAGCGGCACGCAACCCGTTTGGTTTTATTGGCGGCATTGATGCTCACTGCTTTGACGAAGCATATCTGCGCGAACGTGTGAAGAAAGTGGCACCACAGCGGGCGAAAGATCAGCGCCCGTTCCGCCTGGCGATTATCCAGCTCGGCACCTACGACGGCACGGTGTACAACGCGCGTCAGGTGGTGGATCGCATCGGCCATCTGTGTGATTACATCCTGTTTGATTCTGCATGGCTGGGCTACGAACAGTTTATCCCGCTGATGGAAGGCTGCTCGCCGCTGACGCTGGATCTCAACGAAAACGATCCTGGCATCTTTGTCACCCAGTCGGTGCATAAGCAGCTGGCCGGTTTCTCGCAGACATCGCAGATTCACAAGAAAGATAACCATATTCGTGGTCAGAAACGTTTCTGCCCGCATAAGCGCCTGAACAACGCCTTTATGCTGCATGCTTCCACCAGTCCGTTCTACCCGTTGTTTGCCGCGCTGGATATCAATGCGCGTATGCATCAGGGCGAAGCGGGTCGCAGCATGTGGCACGAATGTGTCACGCTGGGCATTGATGCGCGTAAGGCGATTCTGGAGCGTTGCGAGATGATCCTGCCTTTCGTTCCGGAGCAGGTGCACGGTAAACCGTGGCAGTCGGCAGAAACTGCGACTATTGCCTCCGATCCGGCGTACTTTAGCTTTGAACCAGGCGCGAAATGGCACGGTTTTGCCGGTTACGCCAGCGAGCAATATCTGGTGGATCCCTGCAAACTGCTGCTGACGACGCCGGGGATTGATGCGTCCAGTGGCGAGTACACGGCATTCGGCATTCCGGCGACCATCCTCGCCAACTACCTGCGTGAAAACGGTATCGTGCCGGAAAAATGCGACCTCAATTCAATTTTGTTCCTGCTGACCCCAGCGGAGAGTGCCGAGAAGATGGCGCATCTGGTGGCGATGCTGGAGCAGTTTGAACAGCATGTGAAGGAAGATGCGCTGCTGGCAGAGGTGTTGCCGAGCGTATATCGCAAAAATATGGCGCGTTATCAGGGCTATACCCTGCGTCGCCTGTGCCAGGAAATGCATGACTTGTACGTTAGCTATGACGTGAAAGATTTACAGAAAGCGATGTTCCGCGAAGCCTGCTTCCCGCAGGTGGTAGTCAATCCCCAGGATGCGCATCAGGCGTATATTCGTGGTGATGTGGAACTGGTGCCGATTGCGCAGGCAGAAGGGCGTATCGCGGCTGAAGGCGCGCTACCTTATCCTCCGGGCGTGCTGTGCGTGGTGCCTGGCGAGGTATGGGGCGGCGCGGTGCAGCGTTATTTCCTCGCGCTGGAGGAGGGCATTAATCTGCTGCCAGGCTTTTCGCCAGAACTACAGGGCGTTTACACCGAAGAAGATGACAACGGGCGTAAGCACCTGGTGGCGAATATGATGATATAAAGCCAGAAGCGGCCTGATGGCCGCTTCTACCCTTGAGCTGTAGCGGCGCGATTCATCGCGCGGATTTTTCCGGCAACGCGCACAGAATTGCGTGATAAATCACGCCGCTACGATATGTGCGAAGGGTTGTAGCGGCGCAATTTATTGCGCGATTTCGTCCTTAATAACGGTGATAACTGCGCTGGGCGTTGTTCACCTTGTACAGATATCGGCGTGACTCTGCTGAAGGATGGTCGTTAGTCAGCGTCTGATACACCTGGCTCGGCGACATGCTGTTAATGGTGGCAAAGGCGCGGTCTTTATCACTGGAGAACACGCGCAGTACGCTGCCCGCGCCGCCGTTATAGGCAGTAATCACCGCATAACGCCGTGACACTGGATCCTGAATACCGCCCAGGTAAGTGTTCTGCAACAGCGACAAATAGGCAGTGCCCGCATCAATGTTGTTTTCCGGATCCAGCAGATAGCTACGGCTCGGCTGGCCCCATTTCCCCTTCATACGATAGACATCGACACCCGCCGTATGCTGAACCACCTGCATCAGGCCCAGCGCGTCCGAGTTGCTGACCGCATAGGGGTTGAAGCTCGATTCAATCTGCATAATCGCCAGAATCAGTGAGGCATCGACGCCATACTGTTCAGCGGCTTTACGCACCATCGGCAGGTATTTATGCGCACGTTTGTCGAGGTGGTTCGGCACCATCGGAATGGTCACAGACCAGATAACATGCAGGCCCGACGTGCGTTTTTGCAGCTTGTTCTGAATCAGGTAGTCAGCAAAGTTAGCGGCGCGGCCCTGCCAGCGAATCGGTTGTCCGGTATTATCCAGCACCTGGCCATAAAGCAGCGGTTCTTTACTGATCTGAATATCGTTGGCATCGGAATAGAGGTCGACATTACCCGGATCTTCACCAATCAGCAGCGTGGTGATGATCGCCTGACGCAGGCTCGCCATCGGGTCGGTGCCGGAAATGGTCTCAATGGTAATGCTACCACTATCAAAGTTGATGTGGCTGCGGGTGTAATAATTGTCGCTATATTTGACGTAATCTTTCGGTCCGGCGATCAGAACCTCATTGATTCCCCAGATATTTTCGATGTTGTGGGCGAACTGCCCCATCAGGATGTCGAAACCGTTGGTGTCCTTGACCCACTCTTCGTGATATTGCCCTTGTTTGTGTCCGGAGCAGGAAACCAGCAGCGGTGCGATTGCCAGCATGGCGATCAATTTTTTATTCATTGTGAATGCGAGCCTGACCTGAAAAGGGCCTCAAGGTGAGGCCCTGAAAGTTTATTTTTCCGGCGGTGTGTAACCTTCAATGTGCACATCTTTGCCTTCAAACAGGAAATTCACCATTTCCAGTTCCAGCACTTTGCGATCGCCTGGGTTCATCATGTTGAGCTTTTTCTCGTTGATCAGCATGGTTTGTTTCGACATCCATTGCTGCCAGGCTTCTTTCGAAATCTCGTTGTAGATGCGCTTACCCAGCTCGCCAGGATAAAGCTGAAAGTCCTGACCTTCAGCGTCGCGTTGCAGATAAGTACAAAAAATGGTGCGGCTCATTACTCTTCCTCTTCGGTCACTCGCGTATGCAGTGCCAGTTGCTGGGGGTGTCGCAGTTCATGCAACAGGCGCTCGACCGGCGCAGCCAGACCCACTGACGGTGGTTGCGCTAAGTTATACCAGAGACCGCCTGCTTCATCCATCAGCGACCCGGACGAAGGCCATGCCAGCCACATAGGCACAATATCCAGATGGAAATGGCTGAAGGTGTGACGAAACGCGGTGAGCTGCTGTGGTCTGGCGTGGATGCCACGCTCTGCCAGCCAGTCGATCATCGCCTGTTCCGTGGTGAATTGCGGGAAGCAGAACAATCCACCCCACAGCCCCACTGGCGGACGCTGCTCCAGCCAGACATCGTCACCGTGCTGCATCATCAAAAACCAGCCACTGCGCTCTGGCAGCGTCTGTTTGGGCTTTTTACCGGGATAGCTGGCCCAGCTGTTGTTAGCATAAGCGACGCAACCGCTGTTTAACGGGCAGATTTCACATTTGGGACGCGAGCGGGTGCAGACTAACGCGCCGAGATCCATCATCGCCTGATTAAACTGGCTGACGCCCTGCGCCGGGGTGACGTCTTCGCTTATTTGCCACAGGCGCTTCTCGACATCTTTCTTGCCCGGCCAGCCCGCGACGGCGTAGCAGCGTGCCAGCACGCGTTTTACGTTGCCATCGAGGATGGGAAAATGCTGACCGAGTGATAAAGACAGGATAGCCCCCGCAGTTGAACGGCCAACGCCAGGCAGCGCCGCCACGTCATCAAAATTACGCGGGAACTCGCCACCGTGCTTATCCACCACTTGTTTTGCCGCTTTATGCAGATTGCGCGCGCGTGCATAGTAGCCAAGGCCGGTCCACAGGTGCAGCACCTCATCCAGCGGTGCGGCCGCTAAATCGGTTACGGTGGGAAAACGTGCCATAAAGCGTTCGAAATAAGGAATAACAGTGGCAACCTGAGTCTGCTGAAGCATCACTTCAGAGAGCCAGACTTTATAGGGCGTTTTCTCCTGCTGCCAGGGCAGGGTTTTGCGGCCAAAGCGCTGATACCAATCCAGCACCTGTTGCGCGAATTGCGGCGCTTGCATCATAAGAAGGCAATTTTCCATGGTTACTCTACAATCAGGCAGGAATTCCAGCACAGAGCGATCAGGGTGTAAACCGGAAGATTGCAAAGGCTTGCTTCTGCTATTGAACTTTGCATAATGCGCGTTTCCCTGAACAGGCTAATCAGCAGGCTTTGACATGATTAATGACGTCATCACCCCAGAATTTGATGAGAACGGACGGCCATTGCGCCGTATCCGCAGTTTTGTGCGCCGCCAGGGGCGCTTAACCAAAGGACAGCAGCTGGCGCTCGATCAATACTGGCCGGAGATGGGCGTCGAGTTTCAGCAGGAGCCGCTGGATTTGACCACACTTTTCGGACGCGATGCCCCGCTGGTGCTGGAGATCGGTTTTGGTATGGGGGCATCGTTAGTGACGATGGCGAAAAATAACCCACACCAGAACTTTCTCGGTATTGAAGTGCATGCGCCGGGTGTCGGTGCCTGTCTGGGTTCAGCGAAAGAAGCGGGCGTGGAAAACCTGCGCGTGATGTGTCACGACGCGGTGGAAGTGCTGGAGAAGATGATTCCGGATAATTCGCTGCGTATGGTGCAGCTGTTCTTCCCGGATCCCTGGCATAAAGTGCGTCACAATAAGCGCCGTATCGTCCAGGTGCCGTTTGCCGAGCTGGTGATGCGTAAGCTGAAGCTGGGGGGCGTGTTCCATATGGCAACCGACTGGGAAGCCTATGCGCAGCACATGCTGGAAGTGATGAGCAGCATCGATGGTTATCACAACCAGTCAGCTGACCATGATTACGTGCCGCGTCCGGAAACGCGTCCGTTAACTAAATTTGAGCAACGCGGGCAGCGACTGGGCCATGGCGTTTGGGATCTGATGTTTGAGAGGGTGAAATAATGGCCACACAGCGCAGCCGTCGTTTACGTAAAAAGTTGCATATTGATGAGTTTCAGGAACTGGGTTTCTCTGTCGCCTGGCGTTTTGCCGAAGGTACCAGCGAGGAGCAGATTGATAGCACACTGGATGCGTTTATCAATGAAGTGATTGACCCGAATGGCCTGGCCTACGATGGCAGCGGCTACCTGGTATGGGAAGGGCTGGTATGCCTGCAACAGACCGGCAAATGTACCGATGAACACCGCGAACTGGTACGTAAATGGTTACAGGATCGCCAGCTGGCGGATATCCAGGTGACTGAACTCTTTGATGTCTGGTGGGACTAAGATCACAGTCGGCTGTTAAACGGTGGCCATAAATGGCCACCCTACATTCGTTGTAGGGTCGGCATTTATGCCGACCGTGTTAATGATCGCACCGGTTTGATGACGGCATTTATGCCGACCGTGTTAATGGCCGCAGTTCCCGAAGGAAGACACAATCAGGAGATTTCATGGTTCGTAACGTTCTTCTTGCCGCGCTGCTTCTGGCGGCGACGCAGGCGCAGGCTGCTTATGAATGCAGCGTGAAGCCACAGGATGATGTGATTATTAAGCCGCAGAGCGTGCAAGTGGTGGGCGAGAATGGCAACCTCGAAATCTCCCCCCAGGGTGATGTGCAGTTCAATGGTCAGCGGGTTAACGTTGACAATGCCACGCGCCAGAAAGCCATCGACTATCAGAACGCGTTGCGTCGTGATTTGCCGTGGATTGACCAGGGTGCCACTTCGCGCCTGGAGAGAAGCCGTGTCGCGCTGGACCAGGTTATCGTCGAAAAACTCGGTCCGAACAGCAACGTGCGTAACCGCCTCACCACCCTTGATGGCCAGCTGAAGCAGCAGATGAATCGTATTATCGAGCATCGCAGCGATGGGCTGACGTTCCATCATCAGGCGATTGATCAGGTGCGCGCTGACGGTGAAAAGTTAGTGCAAAGTACGATGGGCGGCATCCTGCAGGACAGTCTGAATGAGATGGGTAGCCAGCAGGCAGGCAGCGGCAATAACCCGTTGCAGGCTTTAGTCGGTAATCTCGGCGGCTTACAGCAGTCGATTCAAACCGAATGGAACAAGCAGGAGAAGGACTTTCAGAATTTTGGTCATGAGGTGTGTAACCGCGTGACGGACCTGGAAGGACAGCGCAAAGGCGTGGTGCAGGGAATTAAGCATTAAAATAAGGGGCTGATATCAGCCCCTTATTATTTTTATTCGTTGTTAGCTTCTTTCGCCACTGTCTTATTGCTGGCGGCAAAGTTATAAATAACCAGCAGAGCAAAAATCCCGGTAATCACCATCGTGATGGTGCCTTTGTCCATATATCTGGCCATGTTGCCGAGCAGAATTCCCGTCACACCAAAATCCGTATCTGAGAAGGTGGTATTGGTTAAGCCCAGTGCGCCCAGTACCGGTAATAACGCCACCGGCAGGAAGGTAATCAAAACACCATGCGCAAATGCACCCAGCATCGCACCACGCTTGCCGCCTGTGGCGTTACCAAATACCCCGGCAGTGGCCCCACAGAAAAAGTGCGGTACAACGCCCGGCAGAATTAATACCCATTTCAGCTGGCCGAGGATAAATAATCCGACCAGGCCACCAACAAAGCTGGAGATAAAACCAACCAGCACTGCATTCGGCGCATAGGGAAAAACAATTGGGCAATCAAGTGCCGGGCGGGCATTAGGCACCAGTTTTTCCGAGAATCCGGTGAATGCCGGTACAATCTCCGCCAGAATTAAACGCACACCTTGCAGGATAATAAATACCCCGGCAGCGAAGGTGATGGCTTGTACAAATGAATAGACCAGGTAGTTCTGACCATGGCTAAAATGACTTTCCACATATTCTTTGCCCGCAGAAGCCGACAGAATAAAGTAGATAATCATCATGGTCAGAGAAATCGAGATGGTGCTGTCGCGCAAAAAACTCAGGTTTTTTGGCATGTTCATCTCTTCGGTGGATTTTGATCCCTTACCGACCAGCGAACCAATCCAGCCTGACAGCACATAACCCACCGTACCGGTATGCGCTAAAGCGACCTGATCATGACCGACGATTTTACGCATATGCGGCTGGGCCAGCGCCGGGAAAAATGCCATCAGCATACCCAGTGCCAGGGAACCGGTATAAATAAGCTGTACGCCCTCGAAACCGGCGACTGACAGAATAATCGCCACCATACAGGCCATATAGAAGGTGACATGACCGGAGAGGTAGATATATTTCAGGCGGGTAAAGCGGGCAACCACAATATTCGCCACCATACCAAACGCCATGATCAGCGTGGTTGGTGCACCGTATTTTTCCAGTGCAATCGAGACCATTGCCTCGTTGTTCGGAATAATGCCCTGTACATCAAAAGCTTGCTTGAAGATATCACCCAGTGGGGTCAATGAACCGACCAGCACTGACGCACCACCCGCCAGCACTAAGAATCCCAGAATAGTTTTTACCGTACCTTTAATCACATCCGGGAACGGTTTTCTTTGCGCGACGAGACCAAATAACGCCACTAATCCCACCAGGATTGAGGGCACTTTCAGTACATCGACAACGACCAATAAAAGGTTTTGGATAAACATAATAACCTCAGCGGTAAGCGTTCTGTTTTATAGTCGTGATCATTCAGGTTGCATATTCCCTGGTTGCAACCTGAATTATTTAGGGTAGAAAAGTTTGAGTCAGGATTTATTAAAGTATTCGCGAATTTTCTGCTCAAGCTCTTTGATGTCAATGATGTTATTGATGATGATAACCTTGCCCTCAGGAAGATTAGCACTGTAGGCAATGTCTTTAGCCATAACAAAAACATCAGCAACATCAGGGGTTACTGACCCCAGGTCAGAGTGTTCAACTTCCGCAGTGATGTCGATGGCTTTCAGCACCTTTTTAATGTTCATCTCCATCATAAAGCTGCTTCCCAGCCCTGAACCGCAAACCGCCATAATTTTCATATCACACCTCGTTAGTTTCCCTTGGGAAATTTTTAAATGACTTTATTGTCTGCCAGTAAAATGGCGATCAACTCTTCTTTACTGCGCGAGTTGAATAATCGACTCATGGCCTCGTCATCGGAAAGTACTTCTGCCAGTTGCGAGATCATCTCAATATGACTGTTACTATCCGGGGCTGAGAACATAAAAATCGCATCAACCGGATCGTTTTCATCAGCATCAAATTTGACGGGCGTTGCCAGTTTGACGATGGATAACCCCAGTTTAATGGCTCCCTGCTCAGGGCGAGCATGCGGCATCGCTATTCGTGGGGCGATAACAAAGTAGGGACCAATGTCCTGCTTTTGCTGAATGATGACATCAATGTATTGCTGAGAAATGGCACCTTCATTCAGCAGCGGGCGTCCTGCTACCTGAATAGCCTCTTTCCAGTCAGAGACATTTTCGAGGTACTGGATCTTTTCATCATTCAGCCACTTTGACAGATTCGACATATTGTTTTCCTGAATTAAAGACGTGTTCAGTGATTACTTCAGTAAGCTACGGGCTGTTTCAAGTACGTTTTCTACCGTAAAGCCGAAATGTTTGAAAAGTACGTTTGCCGGAGCTGACTCACCGAATGATTTCATCCCGATCACTTTCCCATCCAGACCGGTGTAGCGCTGCCAGAATCCTTCAATGCTGGCTTCAACTGCCAGACGTTTGCGCACCTCGTTTGGCAGCACCGATGCTTTATATGGCGCATCCTGTTGATCAAAACGCTCGGTGCAGGGCATAGAAACCACCCGGACCTTACGACCTTCCTGGAGCAGGACTTTTGCGGCGGCGACGACCAGATCGATTTCCGAACCGGATGAAATCAGCAGCAGCTCGGGCTTGCCCTCACAATCAAGCAGCACATATCCGCCACGCGAAATGTCGGCCAGTTGAGCAGCCGAACGCGGCTGCTGCTCAAGCGGTTGTCGGGTCAGAATCAACGCGCTGGGACCATTTTTACGTTCAATCGCCTGTCGCCATGCCACCGCCACTTCGACCTGATCGCAACCGCGCCAGGTTTCCATATTGGGTGTCAGGCGCAGCGAAGCTAACTGTTCAACCGGTTGATGGGTGGGGCCATCTTCGCCGAGGCCGATGGTGTCATGGCTATAAACGAATACCGAGCGGATCTTCATTAATGCCGCCATACGCACGGCATTGCGGGCGTATTCCATAAACATCAGGAAGGTGCCGCCGTAGGGGATAAAACCGCCATGCAGCGCCATGCCATTCATCATGGCGGACATACCGAACTCGCGCACACCGTAGGAAATGTAATTGCCCGCCGGATTTTCGGCGCTGAAGTCGATGGATTTCTGCTGTCTGGTCAGATTCGATGGTGAAAGATCCGCCGAACCGCCCAGCATTTCCGGCAATAGATCGGCGAAATGATTCAGGCATTTCTGGCTGACCTGACGGGTGGCCAGGCTGGCAGGCGTCGCCTGTAACCCAGCGATGTAGCTATCCATATCTTCCGCCCAGTTTGCCGGCAGTTCGCCTTGCATACGGCGGACAAACTCATCAGCAAGTTCCGGCCATTGCTGCTGATAAGCGGCAAACAGCTGGTCCCACTGTTGCTGATTTTTTGCCCCCTGTTCGCGGGCATCCCAGGCCTGGTAAATAGCATCGGGAATTTCAAACGGTGCGTAAGGCCAGTTCAGCGCTTCACGCACCAGCGCGACTTCATCGGAGCCGAGAGCGGAACCATGGCAATCGTGGCTGTTGGCTTTATTCGGTGAGCCAAAGCCGATGATGGTTTTGCAACATAACAGGCTGGGTTTGTCTGTGACCGCTTTGGCCTCACGCACCGCAGCATCGACAGCGGCGGCATTGTGCCCATCGACACCTTCAATCACATGCCAGCCATAGGCACGGAAACGCGCGGCGGTATCTTCGGAGAACCAACCTTCAACGTGACCATCAATGGAAATGCCGTTGTCATCCCAGATGGCGATCAGTTTTCCCAGTTGCAAGGTGCCAGCCAGACCACATGCCTCATGGGAGATCCCTTCCATCAGGCAACCGTCGCCTAAAAACAGCCAGGTGTAATGATCGACCACGGCAAAATCAGGTTTGTTGAACTGCGCAGCCAGCGCTTTCTCGGCAATCGCCATTCCTACCGCATTCGCCACACCCTGGCCAAGTGGTCCGGTGGTGGTCTCCACCCCTGGGGTATAGCCATATTCAGGGTGTCCTGGGGTGCGGGAATGGAGCTGGCGAAACTGGCGAATGTCATCAATCGACAGATCGTAACCAGTCAGATGCAGTAAGGAATAAAGCAGCATCGAGCCATGTCCGTTGGACTGAACATAACGGTCGCGATTGAACCATTGAGGATTTTTGGGGTTGTGGCGTAAGTGGTGACGCCAGACAACTTCGGCAATATCCGCCATCCCCATCGGCGCGCCAGGATGTCCTGAATTGGCCTTCTGGATCGCATCAATGCTGAGAAATCGAATCGCGTTTGCTAACTCTCTATTTACCATGAACTGATCTCGCTTTAGCTCTGTTTTATGCAGTAACCCGGACTCTTTACTGTTGGCCGTTAACGCTTCGGTGGCAAAAGATGTCCAGTCATTTCCCCTGAAATCTGGCTGTTACTGCACCTGGTGTTGTGCGCGTAATCTTTTCCAATTTTGGTGCTGTAGAACTGAAACTTATTAAAAATGCATATTTATCAATATATTGAGTATTGTTTTTATTTTTCTATCAATGCATTGGCATTCGTAATCAAGTCTAGACATGTTTAATGTGTCTAGTCATCTTGATAATGCACATGGACGTGTATAGATACAATATGTAAGATTGAAATCTGGCTGGACACCCTGAGATTGAGTGCAAATTCGTTAACTTGATCACATCCTGATGCGGTCAGACTGGCACTTAGAAAATAAACTCAGGCATACATGTGCACTCATGGCTCACAGGAGCCGGAGCCTACTCTTATCGGGAAGAACGTTGATGGTCGATGGCATTACTGAGAAGCAGAAAGAGGTTGTCGATTACATCCTCCAGAAGATCAAAGACGAGGGGCTTCTGCCTGGAGATAAACTCGATACTGAAATTGCGATAGCGAAAAACATCGGCATTACCCGTGCGACGGTGCGGGAAGCAACCCGTATTCTGATTGAGCAGCAGCGTATTTACCGGGTAAAAGGGTCTGGCCTTTTCGTTGGCTCCATTGGTAAAAGTAACCATTCTGGCCGCTTTCATGCGCTGTCACCTTTTGATTATCAGGCGCAGAAAAAGGGCTATAAAGGGGTCAGAAAAGTCATTACTGCCAGCATCATCAAAGTGCCGTCAGCGGATATGGCGCAGGCACTGCGCATTAAAAACAGCGACCAGGTGTACAAAATTGTTCGTCTGATGTGTTTTGATGATATTCCTGTTGCCCTGGAACAGTGTCATTTGCCGGTCAGCATGTTTAGCAGCATGGAGTTCAGCAAGCTGGAAATATCTAAATACTCTTATATTGAGCAAATTACGGGCAAGAAAGTTCAGCGCAGGGATCAGCATTTAAATGCGATTAATCTGACCAATCCTGACCAGATTAATCTGCTGAAAATGAAGGAAAATGAGGCGGTTCTGGAAATTGCTGAAACGGTATATCTGGATGATGGTACGCCCTGTGAAGTCAATATCGCGCTAATTAATACCCATCTGCTCCAGCTCAGACAAAATACTGAGAGAAGTTGACTGCGTAGCGGCGCGATTTATCGCGCGCCCTGGTTTTAAAATATGCGCGATAAATCGCGCCGCTACGTCAGACGTTATTCTTCCACCAGAAACAATTCCAGCAGCGAATTAAGGAATAACTTACCTTTTTCCGTAATCTGCCACTGTTGTTCCGTTTCTACTATATATTCCGCAGCCATTGCCGCTTCAATCTGCGGGCGGATGATCGTTTCTTCCAGCCCGGTATAGCGACGGAAGTCAGCGCGCGGTGCCACTTCCAGCAGACGGAAACGGTTCATAAAGAACTCGAAAGGTTTATCCGCATCAGCAACCTGATGCTGCTTATCAAGATAATTGCCCTTCATAAAGCCGCGTGGATGACGGGTTTTCACCGTGCGCAAAATGCTGCCATCCGGTTGGGTCAGCTTGCCATGGGCACCACAACCAATGCCGAGGTAATCACCAAAGCGCCAGTAATTGAGGTTATGCTCACAACGATAACCGGGCTTCGCATAGGCGGAGGTTTCATATTGCTGATAACCGGCCGCCGTCAGCAGTTGATGGCCTTGTTCGAAGATATCCCACAACGCGTCATCATCCGGCAGCACCGGGGGACGTGAACCAAACAGCGTATTTGGCTCGATGGTCAGCTGATACCACGACAAATGCGGCGGATTCAGCGCAATCGCCTGACGTAAATCATCGAGCGCTTCCTCCAGCGATTGGTCTGGCAGGCCGTGCATCAAATCGAGGTTAAAGCTGCGCAGGCCAAGCCCGGCGGCGAGATGGGCAGCGCGTTTCGCTTCTTCCGGGCCGTGAATACGCCCCAGGCGTTCCAGCTTCTGTGGGCTGAAACTCTGCACCCCAATCGAAATACGGTTGATTCCGGCACGCTGGTAGCCGCTGAAGCGATCGGCTTCTACCGTGCCAGGATTGGCTTCCATGGTGATTTCTGCATCTGCTGCCAGCGGTAGCCGCGCACGCACGCCATCCATCAGCATCTGCATGGCATTGCTGCTCAACAGGCTGGGGGTGCCGCCACCAATAAAAATGGTGCGAACTTCGCGTCCGCTGGTGAGCGGCAAATCCTGCTCCAGATCGTTCAGCAGGTGCTGCACATACTCGATGTGCGGCACTTCGCCTTTCAATGCGTGGGAGTTGAAATCACAGTAGGGGCACTTCTGTACGCACCACGGAATGTGGATGTAAAGGCTTAACGGCGGTAAATCAGGCATTGCGCATCGCATCCAGTAACAGCGTCAATGCTTTGCCACGGTGAGAAACGGCGCGCTTTTCATCTTTACTCAGCTCCGCAGCCGTTTTGCCCAGTTCAGGGACATAGAAAATCGGATCGTAGCCAAAACCACCCTGGCCTGCTGCGGCACGGGTGATTTCGCCCGCCCAGCTGCCGTGAAACACCAGCGGCGTAGGGTCAGCAGCATGGCGAACATACACCAATACGCAGTGGAACTGTGCCTGGCGCTCGCCATCCGCGACGTTTTCCAGCGCAACCAGCAGCTTCTCAAGATTCTGCTGATCGCTGGCTTCCAGGCCCGCGTAGCGCGCGGAGTAGATCCCCGGTGCACCGCCGAGGGCGTCAACGGCCAGACCGGAGTCATCCGCAATCGCGGGCAGGCCGGTGATTTGGGCAGCATGGCGCGCTTTCAGGATGGCGTTTTCGATAAAAGTCAGACCGGTTTCTTCCGCTGACTCCACGCCCAGCTCGGTTTGTGCCACGATATCGAGGCCAAAGGCCGACAGCAGGTCGGCCAGTTCACGAACTTTGCCCGGATTACCGGTGGCGAGAACAACTTTTTGCATAACAGTTCCAGATTAACGAATTACAGCAAGTACCAGAGACCCGGGAACAGGTCCATGCCGAGGAAATTCAGCGCATACAGCACCAGAATGACAATCATGGCAGAAAAATCGATGCCGCCCATCGCTGGCAGAATGCGACGAATCGGTGCCATCAGCGGTTCGGTCAGTTGAATCAAAACATAATCAATCGGACCACGGCCCTGGCTGATCCAGCTCATCAGCGAACGGATGATGATCACCCAGAACACCAGATAACCGGCAGATTTCAGCAGCGACAGCAAGCCGACCAGCAGGTTGGTGGGATCGACCGAGAACACGCCGACCTGAATCAGCAGCAGAATCGGGTATTTCAGGGTGGTCAGCACAAACGCCAGCAGCAGCGAGGCGGTATCGATCGGCCCCAATGCGGGCAGCACGCGACGCAGCGGTTTGATGATCGGCTGGGTAATCTTCACGACAAACTGCGACAGCGGATTGTAGAAGTCACAGCGTGACCACTGCATCCAGATACGCAGCAGCAATACCATCACGTACAGGTCGATCAGCGTTTTGACTAAAAACGTCATTGTTAACATGAGGTTCCTCAATTATTGTTGTGAAGTGCGCGCATAATCCCGCGCGCCAAAGACGGCGGTGCCGATGCGCACCATGGTACTGCCTGCGGCGATAGCCGCTTCCATGTCGTCGCTCATTCCCAGAGAAAGCGTATCGACGCCAGGGTAATCCTGTTGCAGAGCATGAAACGCAGCGGCCATCTGCTGGCATACCGCCAGTTGACGCTCGTAATCCTGCTCGGGTGCCGGAATCGCCATCAGACCGCGTAAACACAGCTGTGGCAAAGCGGCAATCTCCTGTGCCAGCGTCGGCAGCGCATCCAGCATGATGCCAGATTTGCTGTTCTCGTCACTGATATTTACCTGAATTAACACATTAAGCGGTGGCAGATGCGCCGGGCGCTGGTCATTCAGACGCTGCGCAATACGCTGCCGATCCACGGTGTGACACCAGGCAAAATGCTCCGCCACCAGACGGCTCTTATTCGACTGCAACGGCCCGATGAAGTGCCATTGCAGATCAGGATGTGCGGCCAGCGCGGTGACTTTTTCAACCCCTTCCTGCACGTAATTTTCGCCGAATGCCCGTTGTCCGGCAGCTATCGCTTCTGCAACCGCGCTCACAGGTTTGGTTTTACTCACTGCAAGCAGCGTGATTTCTTCTGGCGCGCGTCCGCAACGCGCAGCGGCAGCGGCGATACGCTCGCGCACTTGCTGTAAGTTGTGCTCAATGGAAGTCATAGTCAGGAGAGTTTCTATGGATTTGGATAAAGTTGTGGCCCTTAGTGTAAAGCATAACGCCGCCGATCTGCACCTTTGCAGCGGACATTTGCCACACTGGCGGCGGCAGGGCGTGCTGGAACCCGTCCCCGAACAGGCTGTGCTGGAAGCGGCATGGCTGGAAAACTTTATCAGCCAGTGGCTGGATAGCGCGCAGCAGGCGGTGCTGGACGCGGAAGGCCATGTGGATTTCGCTATCACACTGGCAAGTGGGATGCGGTTGCGTGCCAATCTGTTCCTGCAACGGCACGGGCTGTCGCTGGCGCTGCGCCTGATTGCCAGCCAGGTTCCCGCGCTTGCGAGCCTGCATTTGCCGCCGGTGGTGGAGCAGTTATTGCAGCTGGATGAGGGGCTGATATTAATTACCGGTGCCACCGGCAGCGGCAAATCCACCACCCTGGCGGCGCTGGTGGATAACCTGAATCACTATCAGGCGCGCCATATTCTGACGCTGGAAGATCCCATCGAGTTTGTTCACCACAGCCAGCGTTCGCTGATTCAGCAGCGGGAAGTGGGAGCGCATTGCGCCTCGTTTCGTCACGGGCTGAAAGCGGCGCTACGTGAAGATCCGGATGTCATTCTGCTGGGTGAGCTGCGCGATAGTGAAACCATTCGGCTGGCATTAACGGCAGCCGAAACTGGCCATCTGGTGCTGGCGACGCTGCACACGCGTGGGGCAACCCAGGCGGTGGATCGGCTGGTGGATGTGTTTCCTGCCGAAGAGAAGAACCTGGTACGCAGCCAGCTGGCGGGCAGCCTGAAAGCGGTGCTGGCGCAACGGCTGGTTGCGGCGAAAAACGGGGGGCGGATTGGCTTATTTGAAGTGCTGGTGGCAACCCCGGCGGTGGCTAACCTGATTCGTGAGGGCAAAATGCATCAGCTGCCGGGGGTGTTGCAAACCGGCGCTCAGGCCGGGATGCAAACCTTTGCCCAGAGCGAGCAGGCACGGCGACAGCAGGGGTTAATCTGATGGATCAGTGGTTGTCGAACCAGTCCTCAAGGATGATCACCGCCGATTGTGCATCAACCCGTCCTTTCTGCAGAGCGCGATAGCCGCCACGTTCGAACAAACCGGCGCGCGCTTCAACGGTACTGAGACGCTCATCCTGTAATTCGACACGCACGCCAAAACGACCATGCAGACGATTGGCAAATTTACGGGCGCGCGCCGTCAGTTCCTGTTCGGTGCCATCCATATTCAGCGGCAGCCCGACCACCACGTAATCCGGTTGCCACTCTTTCAGCAGACGCTCGATCAGATTCCAGTCCGGCGTGCCGTCCTGTGCTTTTAACGCCGTCAAAGCGCGCGCGGTGCCCGTCAGCTGTTGCCCGACGGCAACACCGATGCTCTTGGTGCCGAAATCAAAGCCCAGCAGGGTTTCACTGGCCATCAGGCGTGCCCTGCATCGTTGGTCATATTATGGATATCCACACCAAGGCATTTAGCGGCTTCACGCCAGCGCTCGGCAATCGGCGTCTGGAACAGGATATGGGTGGAGGCCGGCGTAGTCAGCCATGCATTTTCCAGCAATTCATTTTCCAGCTGATCCTTTTCCCAGGCGCAGTAACCCAGCGCCACCAGCACGTTCTCCGGCTGGGAAGTACTGCCAATCGCTTCCAGCACGTCCCTTGAGGTCGTAATCACAGTAGTGTCGGAGATACGAATGCTGGATGAGTAGATGTGCTGCGCAGAATGCAGAATAAAGCCGCGGTCCTCCGCCAGCGGGCCGCCAGCGAATACCGGTTTATCCAGCCTGATGGCCGGATCGCGATCTGATGGGCTGATTTTGAGCTTTTTAAGGATGCCTTCAACCGTCAGATTATCCATGGGCTTGTTGATGATTAAGCCCATGGCACCGTCTTCATTATGCTCGCAAATATAGACTACCGAGCGTTTGAAGAAGGGATCCTGTAGGGATGGCATCGCAATCAAAAAATGATGCTGTAAATTCATTCTCACTCGTATACCAAAAATAACCGGCATTGCCGCAGCAATACCGGTTTTAGGTGGTTCGTGGAGCGCAGGCTCCGGCGGCATCCTTAGCCCAGACGTTTCTCAATCGCATCCATCAGCATACCGGTGATGGAGATTGGGAAGGCGGCTTCAATTTCACGCACGCAAGTCGGGCTGGTTACGTTCACTTCAGTCAGTTTATCACCGATGATATCGAGACCGACAAAAATCAACCCTTTTGCTTTGAGCGCAGGGCCAACACGGCGTGCAATCTCCCAGTCGCTGTCACTCAGCGGGCGTGCTTCACCACGTCCACCTGCTGCAAGGTTACCACGGGTTTCGCCGCCCTGCGGAATACGCGCCAGGCAATAAGGGACGGGTTCGCCATCCACCACCAGCACACGTTTGTCACCGTCTTTAATCGCTGGCAGATAATTCTGCGCCATGCAGAAGTTCTGACCGTGGTTGGTCAGGGTTTCGGTGATCACGCCAAAGTTAGGATCATCCTGCTTCACGCGGAAGATCGATGCACCGCCCATGCCGTCCAGCGGTTTCAGGATCACATCACCGTGTTCCTGCCAGAACGCGCGCAGTTTCTCTTTGCTGCGGGTGACCAGGGTGTCCGGGGTTAAATCGGCAAACCAGGCAGTATAGAGTTTTTCGTTACAGTCGCGCAGGCTCTGCGGTTTGTTAACGATCAGCGTGCCTTGTTCTTCCGCGCGTTCCAGCAGATAGGTGGCATAGATGAACTCGGTATCAAACGGCGGATCTTTGCGCATCAGCACCACGTTGAGATCGGCCAGTTTGATCTCCTGCTCGCTGCCAAATTCGTACCATTTGTCGTAGTTTTGCTCCACGCTGAGCAGACGCGTGCGTGCGTAAGTGACGCCACCGCGCAGGGAGAGATCGTTCATCTCCATGTAGTGAATTTCGTAACCACGGCGCTGTGCTTCCAGCAACATGGCGAAGCTGGTGTCTTTTTTAATGTTGATGGACGAAATCGGGTCCATAACGATGCCAAGCTTAATCATTATTCTCTCCTCAAAGGGGGAATCAGCTACCCCTGCCTAGTCTGTAACCCGCAAGTATCCCTTAACCGAGGTCACCAAACCTCACCTGAAGTGCCGTAATGGCGGTGAGGGCGGTTGTTTCGGTGCGCAGCACGCGTGGTCCCAGCAGAATATCGGTAAACCCGTGCTGCGACGTCATGCTAATTTCGTCTGATGATAAACCGCCTTCCGGGCCAATCAGCAGGCGGATGCGTTCCACCGGTAGCGGCAGCGTGTTGATACTGTGGCTGGCGCGCGGGTGCAAATTAAGTTTTAGGCCGTCTTCCGCTTCAGCACACCACGCCTCCAGCGTCATCGCTTCCCGAATTTCCGGCACACGATTACGGCCGCACTGCTCACAGGCGGCGATTGCGATTTTCTGCCATTGCTGAATCTTCTTAGCCAGACGCTCCGCATCCAGCTTTACGCCGCAGCGTTCAGAAAACAAGGGCGTAATGACGTTGACGCCAAGCTCAATCGATTTCTGAATAGTGAACTCCATCTTTTCACCGCGCGACATCACCTGGCCGAGATGCAGATGCAGCGGTGATTCACGGTCATCCAGCTGGCTTGCAAGGACTCTTACTTGTACACGCTTTTTATCGGCCTGGGTGATTTCGCCAGCAAAAGTCAGATTACTGCCATCAAACAGCTCAAGCCGCTGTCCGGCGCTCATGCGCAGCACGCGACCGACGTGGTTGGCGGCGTCCTCATCGAGGAAAATCTCACTGCCCACCGTCAGTGATTCGGGGTGAAAAATGCGAGGTATACGCATTGGGTTCCTGCCAGCGTTAATGCCGTGCTCCAGGCACGGCCCAATCGGAAAACAGCTAGTTTAGGGTAGCGCTTTTAGCGCTGGCAAGCCTGAAGCACATAAGGATTATGATTGCCCTGGACTTTGGCAATGCGGTTATCGCGTTCGCACTCCCACGGCGTTACCGGATATTGCTTATCCCAGGCGGTAAACAGCTGAGTTTGCTGGCGTGACAGACTCAGGTGATATTGATCGCGCATATAGAAGTAGGTGCGGGCAATCGCGCCACGGGCGCGTTCCGGCGGCTGCGCCAGCTTCTGTTTGAAATCAATCTTCATGCTGCACTGACCGTAAGGTTGATCCCCACCGTTCCACTGGCTGTACTGGAAGTTGCCACGGTCGCCGTTCACTTCACCAATCGCCGGTTGCAGGTTATGCAGATCGCTCTCAATCCGGCGGTAGTCAGCATCTTTGCTGCAATTTTTACGACCACCGTTCTGCCAGCATTGACGCTGATGGCCGAACTCCCACGCGGGCATCACATGTTCCCATTCAATGCGCTCTGCACGATTGGCACTTTTGCGCACGTTGTAGCCGCAGCTGCTCAGATCCGGTACGCCTTTTTTACCGTGCCAGTTAATTTTACAACCGCAGTAGAAACTGCCGGGGGCATCGGCATTGATGTATGCCGCGTATTCTTTGGCTTGCTGGAAATTGTTCTGATGATAGTTGTTGAGGTTAAGGCTATACGCGCTAAGCGGGGCGACTAACAAGGTCAGGGCGAAAATAATTTTGCGAGACATATTCCAAAAATTAACCTGGTGCGAAAAAAGGCGGCAGGTTAGCAGAATGCTGGCGGGGGTGAAATGGGATAATCGGACTAACTTGCTGTAAATTCACCGGGTTGCAGCAAAGTGCCGCAATGGACGCAGCGATATTCGCTTTCGCCGCGCAGCACACGATTGTGGCGGCGCACGGTCAACTGATGTTGCTGGCAACCGCAGCGGTAGGGGAAGGTCTGACTGCGCACCGAGTCGATTTCAAACTGATGGGTACGACGTGCCGCAACCCCCAGCACGTTTTCCATCATCCATTTCCACTCTTTGCCGTGTGGCGCAACGCGACCGAAGGTTTTCCACACCAGCAGATGTGCCAGTTCGTGTGGCACCACTTCGTCGATAAACGCCTGCTGGTTTTCCAGTAACAATACCGGGTTGAGGCGGATTTCCCACTTTTCCAGCCAGGCGGTTCCCGCCGCAGTGCCGCGTTGCTGGTAGATCAGTTTGGGTTCGGGATAGATGCGTTCCAGCCGCTCGTTAGCCAGTTGCAGGAACTGACGCAGTGAACGCATAACAGCTTGTTGTACAGCGATGGGCAGGCGGGGCGTTTTCATGTCGGCCAGCATAAGATGTTGCGCCAGAGAACTCAACCGTTGCGGGACGGGCAATAAAAAAGGGCTGCCAGCTGGCAGCCCTTGTGCGTTATATCTCGATCACTGCTGACCGATTTCGCGCAGTTTTTTGCCCGACAGCAGGTTGCGTTCGATGTGCTCCAGTGAGACGTTTTTGGTCTCCGGAATCAGCACCAGTGTCAGCAGGATAAAGAACACGTTCAGTCCCGCGTAGACCCAGAAGGTCGGTGCGTTGCCCAGCGAATTCAGCATCGTCAGGAAGGTTGCGCCGACAATCATGTTGGCAATCCAGTTGGTGGCGGTTGAGACGGTGATACCAAAGTCACGACCTTTCAGCGGCTGGATTTCAGAGCACAGTACCCAAATCAGCGGGCCGGCACTCATGGCAAAACCAACGATAAACATCAGCAGCATAGCAACCGCAAAGTATTGCGCACCTTCGGAGTGAATGCCGATATGCAACATGGAACCGAGGATGCCCATACCTGCCGCCATCACCAGGAAGCCCAGTACCAGCGTCGGTTTACGACCCCAGCGGTCCACCAGGCCGATAGCGATAAAGGTGGCCAGTACGTTCACCAGGCCAACAATTACCGTGCCCCACATTTGCTGTGTGGTGTTGGCAAAGCCAGCGATTTCAAAGATTTTCGGCGCGTAGTACATGATGACGTTCATGCCGGTGAATTGCTGCATCACCTGCAACAGTACGCCGAGGAACACTGCACGACGGAAGTTGCTATTGCTCTGGAACAGCTGCCAGCCTGACTGTTTGATCTTCAGACTTTCACGGATTTCATCCAGCTCACGTTTCGCCTGCTCACTGGTGTCACGCAGACGATCCAGTACGCGCTGTGCATCGCGGAAGTTACCTTTTGCCGCCAGCCAACGTGGGCTGTTGGGCAGGAACACCACACCGACCAGCAACAGGATCGCCGGAATGGTGATCACACCCAGCATCCAGCGCCATGCGCCAGCATCACTGAACGCGGTATCGGACAGGTAAGCCGCCAGAATACCGATGGTGATCATCAGCTGATACAGTGAAATCATGCTGCCACGGATTTTTTCCGGTGCTATTTCAGAGAGATACAACGGCGCGGTGTAAGATGCGACACCGACCGCCAGGCCGAGAACCACACGGGCGGCAATCAGCATTTCCGGGTTCGGCGCCATAGCCGACCACAGCGAACCAATAACGAACAGGATGGCACCGGCCATCAGGCTCTTTTTACGGCCCAGATGCGAAGACATCCAGCCGCTCCCAATGGCACCCACTGCGGCACCAAACATCATGGAACTGACGATCCACTCCTGTTGGTGAGCAGTCACGTTAAAATCTTTTGCGATAAAGGGCAGGGCACCCGCGATGACACCGATATCGAGACCGAACAGCAGGCCGGCCAGAGCCGCGAGAAAGCAGACAAACAAGGTCATCGCCTTATTTGAGGTTCTGCTTTTGTGAGTATTGCCAGGCATATTGCCTCCAAATTTATCTATCGTTGTTTTTATCAATGTTAAGGAACCTGCTTCCGGGAAAAAGTGAGGGCGATCACATGAATGTAATCGGTTACACACACTGAAACCCTGTAATTCAGCATTTTTCGCCCAAAATGGTTCAGTAACCAGTAAGGTATCGTACCTGTTAAGTTTCTGACATCATTCTAAATATCGGCTATCAGACGACGCTGAAAATAACGCATTTTTACCGGAATGACTACGCTGCAAAATTCCTAAATCACAGATATTTAAAGCGTTTCAAAATGTAATCGTTAACATTTTGTTGTAAGCAAGACTTTGTAAGTGTAGACGGTGAGATAAGCATGGCTGTAGCGGCGCGATTTGTCGCGCGCTTTTGGCTTCAGGTACATTAAAAAGACGCGCGACAAATCGCGCCGCTACGGAAATGAATCAGGGAGGCCAAAGGCCTCCCTGATTTTTCGCTGATGGGCTAAAACTTACAGGCCGGCAGCTTCACGCAGCTGTGCGGCTTTGTCGGTTTTTTCCCACGGGAAGTGTTCGCGACCAAAGTGACCGTAAGCCGCGGTCTCTTTGTAGATCGGTTTCAGCAGATCCATCATCTGAATCAGGCCGTAAGGACGCAGGTCGAAGAACTCGCGTACCAGCAGGGTCAGCTGTTCGGTTGCCACTTTCTCGGTACCGAAGGTTTCCACCATGATGGAAGTCGGCTCGGCCACGCCAATTGCGTAGGAAACCTGGATCTCACAACGGTCTGCCAGACCGGCCGCAACGATGTTTTTCGCCACATAACGCGCAGCGTAAGCCGCAGAACGGTCAACTTTTGATGGATCTTTACCGGAGAATGCACCGCCACCGTGACGAGCCATGCCGCCGTAGGTATCAACGATGATTTTACGACCGGTCAGACCGCAGTCACCCATCGGGCCACCGATAACGAAACGGCCAGTCGGGTTAATATGGTATTTGGTGCTGGCGTTGATCCACTCAGTCGGCAGAACCGGCTTGATGATTTCTTCCATCACCGCTTCACGCAGGTCAGCCTGAGAAATCTCTTCAGCATGCTGCGTTGACAGCACTACCGCATCGATACCGACAATTTTGCCGCCATCGTACTGGAAAGTGATCTGGCTTTTCGCGTCCGGACGCAGCCACGGCAGGGTGCCATTTTTACGCACTTCAGCCTGACGCTGTACCAGACGGTGCGCGTAGGTGACCGGCGCAGGCATCAGCACATCAGTTTCGTTGGTGGCGTAGCCAAACATCAGACCCTGGTCACCGGCTCCCTGCTCCAGCGGATCGGTACGGTCAACGCCCTGGTTGATGTCCGGAGACTGTTTACCGATGGCGCTCAGTACCGCGCAGGAATTGGCATCAAAGCCCATATCGGAATGAACATAGCCGATTTCACGAACGGTATTACGGGTGATCTCTTCGATATCAACCCAGGCGCTGGTGGTGATTTCACCGCCAACCAGTACCATACCGGTTTTCACGTATGTTTCGCAGGCCACGCGTGCTTTCGGATCCTGTTCAAGGATGGCGTCCAGCACGGCGTCAGAAATTTGGTCAGCGATTTTATCAGGATGTCCTTCTGATACGGACTCAGACGTAAAAAGGTGTTTAGCCATTCTGTTCTTTACCTTACAAATGGTTTGAATTCGACTGCATAGCGTAAGCAAGGCCAACCAGGCCAGACTCGACGCCCCTTCAGGCAAAGCCGCGAGCAGTAAGAAGTGAATGCGCAATGCGCCTGCACAGCCTGGATGTTAACCAGTTTAGATGGATGACCATCTGGACGGCTATTCTAGGTTACTCACTGAGCGAATTACCAGCCCTTTTTCTGTTTCCGCATTTTACGCAACAGCGAAACTGGCAAATTTTCCTGACACGGATGCCCGCTATCCTTAGGGTATCGGCCGCTTACATGAAAGCTTTTGCAATTTTACGCGTCAGGCTGTATAAATCGCCGCTGCTGTCGACCACAGCCCAAAAGGATGACGCCGCCGTGCGTCGCGCTCGTCAGATATGCCTATATCTGGTTTTCACCCAGGCCGTTTCCCGCATGTTTTCCCCATGCGTTGGAGGTGATAAAAGTAATGAACCAATCTTTCTCTTTATGCGGTTCACTGCGTTCAGCGTGCGCGCTGGCAATCCTTCCCGTTTCCATTTCTGTTTTACTCTCCAGTCGAAGTTTTGTTCGTTGCGGTAATTATCCCGACACGAGCGCCGGCTAATCTGTCCCCCACAATTCTGTTGATGTTTTTCACGCTCCCGCAGCGCGGGAAATGTCAGGCGATTTCTGGCCCGGTTGTACGCATCCCGGCCCGGTGTTTTACACTTACAAAGAGCACCTGATGAGGGAGTTTGCGCAGGATGGGGCATTTTTTTCCCGACGTAACAACGACAAAAACCGGCAACTATTTCTTATTTCAACGGAAAATTGAGGTTCGCGATGTCTGACGACATGAAGAATATCAAGGGTTCGTCAGCAGGCGAACAGGGTGTACTCCGCTCCATGCAGGAGGTGGCGATGAACGACCAGGAAGCGAGCAGAATGCTACGCACCTACAATATTGCCTGGTGGGGCAATAACTATTACGACGTGAACGAATTGGGTCACATCAGCGTGTGCCCGGATCCGGACATGCCGGAAGTTCGCGTCGATCTCGCTAAGCTGGTGAAAGAGCGTGAAGCGGATGGTCAGCGTCTGCCCGCGCTGTTCTGCTTTCCGCAGATTCTGCAACACCGCCTGCGTTCGATTAACGGTGCCTTTAAACGCGCCCGTGAATCTTATGGCTATAAAGGCGACTACTTCCTCGTTTATCCCATCAAGGTTAATCAGCACAAGCGCGTGATTGAATCGCTGGTTAACTCCGGCGAACCGCTGGGTCTGGAAGCGGGTTCCAAAGCGGAGCTGATGGCGGTGCTGGCACACGCCGGTAAGACGCGCACGGTAATTGTCTGCAACGGCTATAAAGACCGCGAATATATTCGCCTGGCGTTGATTGGTGAGAAGCTCGGTCACAAAGTGTATCTGGTGATCGAAAAGATGACCGAGGTGCGAATGGTACTGGAAGAGGCCGAACGCCTCAACGTGGTGCCGCGTCTGGGTATCCGTGCACGCCTGGCGTCGCAGGGGTCAGGCAAATGGCAGTCAAGCGGTGGTGAGAAATCTAAGTTTGGTCTGGCGGCTTCGCAGGTCTTGCAGCTGGTTGAGATCATGCGGAAGGCTGATCGTATCGAAAGCCTGCAACTGCTGCATTTTCATCTCGGTTCGCAGATGGCCAACATTCGCGATATCGCCACCGGTGTACGCGAATCGGCTCGCTTCTATGTGGAGCTGGCGAAACTTGGCGTCAACATTAAATGCTTCGATGTGGGCGGCGGTCTCGGTGTCGATTATGAAGGTACGCGCTCGCAGTCGGATTGCTCGGTTAACTATGGCCTGAATGAATACGCCAATAATGTTATCTGGGCGATTGGTGATGCCTGTGACGAACACGGGCTGGAACATCCGACAGTCATTACCGAATCCGGACGTGCGGTGACCGCGCACCATACCGTGCTGGTTTCCAACATTATCGGGGTGGAACGTAACGAATTCAGCACGCCAGTCGCGCCGGATGTTGATGCGCCGCGTCCTATCCAGAGTCTGTGGGACACCTGGCAGGAGATGCATGAGCCGAACGTGCGTCGTTCGCTGCGTGAGTGGCTGCACGATAGCCAGATGGACCTGTTCGACATCCATACCGGTTATTCGTCGGGTACTTATGATCTGCGCCAGCGCGCCTGGGCGGAGCAGTTGTATCTCAGCATCTGTCATTACATTCAGCAGCATCTGGATCCGAGCAATCGCGCGCATCGCCCGATTATCGATGAGTTGCAGGAGCGTATGGCGGACAAGATTTACGTCAACTTCTCATTGTTCCAGTCGATGCCGGATGCCTGGGGTATTGATCAGCTCTTCCCGGTATTGCCGCTGGAAGGGCTGAACAAAATGCCGCAGCGTCGCGCGGTGCTGCTCGACATCACCTGTGACTCCGATGGCACCATCGATCACTACGTGGATGGCGATGGGATTGCCACCACCATGCCGATGCCGGAATACGATATCGACAACCCGCCGATGCTGGGCTTCTTTATGGTTGGCGCTTATCAGGAAATCCTTGGCAACATGCATAACCTGTTTGGTGATACCGAAGCCGTGGATGTGTTTGCCTTCCCGGATGGTAGCGTCGAAGTTCAGCTGTCAGATGAAGGCGATACCGTCGCTGATATGCTGCAATATGTTCAGCTGAACCCGGCTGAGCTGATGACACTGTTCCGCGATCAGGTGAAGCAGACCGATATCGATGAAGAACTGCGTGCGCAATTCCTTGAAGAATTCGAGAGTGGCTTATATGGCTACACCTACCTTGAAGACGAATAATTAATCATCTGTTCACCGAGCCACATCCGTGGCTCGGTGCATTTCCCACTTCATTATTATCTCCGCTGCTATCCCTCTAATTAAATTTGCGATCGCGATCACCCTGTTAATTAACGTGATAGTCACCTTGAAAAAATGAATTCGCTGCTGAATATCTATCTTATTCATTTATTTAAAAAAGCGCAGCCGCAGCCTGACTGCTCTGCTTGATTGTCGTTGCGATGATCGTGGCAACCCGCCGTTACTAAGCAGCTTTTCTGTTATGTTTTTTTTGTACGCATAATAAAAATTTGATCATTGGTCACATAATAGTACCTGTTAGTTACTATTTTATTTCTGGAAACTTTAGGAAATGACTGATCTCAGGCCGGTCAACGGATGTTGGGTGTCAAATAAGTACTTTCCTGGTTTGTTTTTAATTTTATCTTTAAATTCAATTGATTATTTTTAGAATTATTTGCCACTACAATTTTTGTGGACATTGATATCTAAGACTTATCTGAATTTTTGGTTAATGTCTAAACAGGGCCGAAAGTTAATCAATTTGAGAATTCTATTAAACGAAGCGGATGATTAGGCCTTGCCTATTTCTCAAACTGTAAGTTATACGTTAACCTTCAGTAAAGGAGTTAAGATTTAGCGATGTTTTCCTTACTTTTTACATGAGGGATTCTGACATTTAGATCCTGTCGGATCGTGGCGAAAGGGAGCGTTAGTGGCATGCAACAGCAATACGTCTTCATATTGGAACCGGTTTACGGTTTATCAGGCAATTTAATTGCCTGGGAATTGCTGACGCGTTTTGCCGACGATACCGATATTAACCACGAGCATCATTCAGCCAGGGAATCAGGCTTTTTCAGTCAGTTATCGACGGAAGAGAAATGGCAGATATTCCTGTTACAGCTTGAACATCTGGAACAACTTTATCGCAAAGGTTTCCAGCAGATCATTAGCGTAAACATTAACAGGGATATCGTTACCAGCATCTTTACGGACGGAGAAGTCCAGCAAAAACTGGAACTGTTGCCTTTTTTCCGTTTCGAGATATCGGCATTCTTCATTGCCCGTTATACCCGGGCAGATTTGTTAATTTTAAAAGGCTTAGCAAAAATCGCGCCTTTATGGCTCGATGATTTTGGTCCGGGATATTCCAATCTGACCATGATGAGTAGCGGAATATTTGAATGCGTCAAGATCGATAAAGCCTTTTTCTGGAAATATGGCGAAAATCACATATTTGACATTCTGTTAGGCCATCTCAACGATTTATGCAATGGCGTCATTGTTGAGGGGGTTGAAACCCAACGCCATGTTGAACTGCTGGCAAATAAAGCCATATACGGCATGCAGGGACACCTCTGGAATGATTCTTATCTTAATGATTTTATTGATAAGTCATGGGGAGGTTCTGGCGCGGTAAACCTTTCTGGAAAACAGATATGCCAAAAAAAGAGTTTAAGGAGTTTCATGTAGTTCGCATTTTGCCAATCAATAAAAAAGACATTTTCCCCGTTGTAATTTTAAGAAATAAAACGTCCCCATTACCAGGATGGCGGCTTAACAAGGCTCAGTACGATTTCATCATCAGCATGATTGAGGTCGTCAATAGAGAGAAGTGAATAACCTAAGCGTATTCACTGTGAAACCGGGATCTGCGGATTTCGGGCGTTTTTATGGATTCTGATAACCTTCGGTGGAATATAGAGAAATGAATAATATCTCAGTCACGCCTAAAGGAGGCACCATCGCGTCGGTGCTGAATGGCAACAATATCACGTTGACCTCTCCGAGTGTGGTTCAGCTCAAACTTGAAAAGTCAGATATTAAATCCTACACACGCAACGGTAATGATCTTATTGTCACCACGAAATCGGGTGATGTTCTTGTTATTCATAATTTTTACGGCCCAAATGGCGCGAGTGATTTGGTGTTGGAAGACCACAATGGCGCATTGTGGTGGGTAGAGCACCCGGGGGAGCCAGGGTTCGAGTATCTCAATATCGACAGTACCGAGGGGCTGCTTGCGGAAAACACTACACATGATGGCGCGATTGCCGCCTTTGGTCTGGGTGGTGCCGCTCTGGCTGGGATTGCCGCGATGTTTGCCGGTTCCAGCAGCGGTGGAGGCGGCGGTGGCAGCAATACTGGCGGCGACACTGGCGGCGGTGGTGATAATGGTGGCGGCAACAACGGTGGTGGTGGCGGTAACAACGGCGGTGGCGGTGGTGATACCACGGCACCGGGTGTTGCCACTAACCTGGTTCTGACAGATACCGCTGGCTCTATTCAGGGGGCGATTAGCAACGGATCGAGCACCGACGACACCACACCAACCTTAACCGGTACTGCGGAAGCGGGCAGCACGGTCAGCATTTACGACGGCAGTACCCTGTTGGGTACCGTGACTGTCGGCTCTGACGGCACCTGGAGCTACACCACGCCCACGCTGGGGGAGGGTTCGCACAGCCTGACCACCACTGTGACCGACCCAGCGGGTAACACCAGCGCCGCGTCGGATCCTATTAACTTCACCGTCGATACCATCCCCCCGGCAGTTGCAAGCGACCTGGTGGTGACTGACAACGTCGGTGGTACGCAAGGGCCGCTGACGTCTGGTAGTTCTACCGATGACAACACGCCAACGTTAAGCGGTAAGGCCGAGGCGGGTTCCACGGTCAGCATTTACGATGGCACCACGCTGTTAGGCACGGTTACCGTCGGAGCCAACGGCGACTGGAGTTTTACCACCCCGGCGCTGAGTAACGGCAGTCACAGCCTGAGTGTGACGGTCACCGATGCTGCGGGTAACGTCAGTGCAGCAACGCCAGCCTTCGACCTGACCGTTGACGCGCTGGCTCCGGCCACCACCAGCTTGCAGGTCACCGATGACAGTGGTAACACGCCAAGGCAACTGGGTGATGGTGCCAGCACGCATGACAATACCCCGATACTGAGTGGCCTGACGACGGCGAACGCGGTGATCACCCTGTATGACGGTAATACGCTGTTGGGCAGCGTAGTGGCAGGCAGTGACGGTCAATGGGTGTTTACGCCGACCACACTGGCTGATGGACAGCATAGCTTCCATGCCACCATTATCGATGCTAACGGCAATCAGACTGTCTCCAACACCATCATTATCAATATCGATACGGTGGCACCGGAAGCAGCCGGTGACTTGAATCTCAGCAACAACGACGGCAGCACGGTGATTCCGGTGCCTGCGGGCAGTTCGACCAACGATACGACCCCGTTGCTGACGGGTACGGCTGAACCGGGCAGTACCGTCACCGTTTCGGATGGCACCACGGTACTCGGTACGGTGGTGGTTGGCAGTGACGGTAACTGGAGTTTCACTACGCCGACATTAGGTGAGGGCCAGCATAGCCTGACCACCACGGTCACCGATCCGGCAGGCAATACCAGCCCGGCGTCCGATCCCCTCAACTTCACCGTCGATACCACACCGCCTGCGGCAGCCAGCGGACTGACGGTAACGGATAACGTCGGGGATAGTCAGGGACCGATCACCTCGGGTGCCTCTACCGATGACAACACGCCAACCCTGAGCGGCCAGGCGGAACCGAACAGCCTGATCAGCATTTATGACGGCACGACGCTGTTGGGCAATACAACCACTGATGTCAACGGTAACTGGAGCTTTACCACTCCAGCCCTGACCAATGGCAGCCATAGTCTGACGGTGACGGTAACGGATACTGCCGGTAATGTCAGCGCAGCAACGCCTGCGTTTGATGCGGTCATCGCGGCAGACCTGCCTCCCGCCACCACCTCGTTGCAGGTGACTGACGATAGCGGCAATACGCTGATCTCGTTGGCCGATGGGGCCAGTACTCAGGACAGCACGCCAGTGCTGAGCGGTCTGGCGGGCGCTAACAATCTGATTACGCTGTATGACGGTACTACGTTGCTCGGCAGCGTGGTGGCCGGCGATAACGGACAGTGGAGCTTTACCCCAACTACATTGGCGGATGGTTCACACGACTTTCATGCCACCATCACCGATAGCAACAGCAACGTCACCGACTCCGTCACCATTAACATCACCATTGATACCCAGGCACCGGCAGCGGCGGGTGACTTGCAGCTCAGCAACAATGACGGTAGCACGGTGGTGCCGATCACTGCGGGGGGCGCAACCAATGACAGCTCACCGTTACTGAGCGGCACGGCGGAACCCGGCACCACCGTGACCATCTCCGATGGCACGACGGTGCTGGGCACAGTCACGGTCAACCCTGATGGTAGCTGGAGCTACACCACCCCTCAGTTGACCGATGGCAACCACAGCCTGACCACTACCGTGACCGATGCAGCGGGCAATACCAGCCCGGCCTCTGCGCCGATCGCCTTTACCGTGGACACCACGCCACCAGCCGCGGTCAGCGGTCTGGTGGTGACGGATAACGTTGGCGACAGCCAGGGACCACTGACCTCCGGTGGTTTCAGTGATGACAACACACCCACCCTGAGTGGTCAGGCTGAGGCGAATAGCGTCGTCAGCGTTTATGACGGCGATACCCTGCTGGGTACCGTGACGGTGGGCAGTGACGGCAACTGGAGCTTCACGCCAGAGGCGCTGACCAATGGCAGCCACAGCCTGACTGCCACCGTGACCGATGCGGCAGGAAATGTCAGCCCGGCAACCACGCCGTTCAACGTGACCATCAATGCCGATCTGCCGCCTGCCACCAGTTCGTTGCAGGTGACGGACGACACGGGCAACACCCTGGTTCAGCTGAGTGATGGTGACTTTACCCACGACAGCACGCCAGTGCTGAGTGGTCTGGCGACGGCCAACAGCCTCATCACCCTGTATGACGGCACTACGGTGCTTGGCAGCGTAACCGCAGACGGTAATGGTCAGTGGGTCTTCACACCCACGGCACTGGCTGATGGTGCGCACGCGTTCCAGGCCAGCATCACCGATATCAACGGCAATGTGACCGAATCCGCCACCATCAATATCACCATTGATACGGTGGCCACGGGGGCCACAGGCGGGTTGCAGCTCAGCAATGACGAAAGCGGTACGCTGGTTCCGATCGAGCCGGGCAGCGCCACCAATGATAACACCCCAGTGTTGAGTGGTAGCGCCGAACCGAATGCCATCGTATCGATCCTCGATGGTGATACTTTGCTGGGCACCACCACTGCCGATACCGATGGCAACTGGAGCTTTACGTTACCTACCCTGACTGAGGGTGATCATAGTCTGACCACGACGGTAACTGACCAGGCGGGTAATACCAGCGATCCATCCAGTCCCTTCGTGTTCACTGTGGATACCACCCCGCCAGCGGCTGCTGACAATGTACAACTGAGCAACGACTCAAGTGGCACCTCCGTACCGATCACCTCTGGCGCCACCAACGACACCACACCGGTGTTGAGTGGTACAGCAGAGCCAGGCACCACGGTCACTGTCTCAGATGGTGGCACGGTGCTGGGTACCACGACGGTGGACAGTGACGGTAACTGGAGCTTTACCACACCAACATTGGATGAAGGCGACCATAGCCTGACCACCACCGTCACCGATCCTGCGGGTAACACCGGACCGGCTTCCAGCCCTGTCATCGTTAACGTGGACACCACCGCACCGGATGCGGCTGGCGGACTGCAACTCAGCAATGATTTGACTGGCACACCGGAGCCGATTGCAGATGGCGGTGTCACCAACGACACCACGCCAGTATTGAATGGCACGGCAGAGCCGGGCAGCACCGTGACGGTTTCTGACGGTAGCACCGTGCTGGGGACGGCAACGGCAGACAACAACGGCAACTGGAGCTTTACCACCACACCATTGGGTGAGGGTGACCACAGCCTGACAGCTACTGTCACCGATCCGGCGGGGAACACCAGTGCTGTTTCGGATCCGGTCACCGTCACCATCGATACTACCGCCCCGGCGGTGGCGGGCGATGTGCTGCTGAGCAATGACGAAACTACGCCTTCAGCGCCGATTGCCGCAGGTGGCGCGACCAATGACACCACGCCGGTGCTCAGTGGCACCGCCGATCCGGGCAGCACGGTAACCGTGTCTGATAATGGTTCGGTGTTGGGTACGGCCGCGGTTGATAACGATGGTAACTGGAGCTTCACCACGCCGGAACTGGGTGAGGGTGCGCATAGCCTGACGGCCACCGTGACCGATCCGGCAGGCAACACCAGTCCGCCAACGACGGCGATTGATTTCACCGTCGATACGACGGCTCCTGCGGCGGCGACAGGCTTGCAGCTCAGTAACGACGAAAGTGGCACATCCGTTCCGATTGCCGCAGGTGGCACCACCAACGACACCACGCCGGTGTTGAGTGGCAGTGCTGAACCGGGCAGTACCGTCACGGTTTCCGATGGCACTAACGTGCTGGGTACGGCAACGGTGGATGGCAACGGCAACTGGAGCTTTACCACCCCCGCGCTGGATGAGGGCGCTCACAGCCTGACCACGACCGTGACCGATGCGGCCGGTAACACCGGTGTAGCCTCGGATCCGGTTGCGGTCATCATTGATACCACTGCTCCGGCAGCAGCAGCGGACCTGTTACTCAGCAACGATTCCAGCGGCACGTCAGTCCCTGTCACTTCAGGTTCCACCAACGACATCACGCCGGTGTTGAGTGGTACCGCTGAGGCGGGCAGCACCGTCACTGTCTCCGACGGCAGCGTGGTGCTGGGTACAGCAACTGTGGATGGCGACGGTAACTGGAGCTTCACTACGCCGGAACTGAGTGAAGGCTCGCATAGCCTGACCACCACCGTGACCGATCCGGCAGGTAACACCAGCACTGCTTCCGATCCGGTGGCGTTTACGGTGGATACTCAGCCACCAGCGGCCGCAGCGGGTCTGCAACTCAGTAATGATTCCAGTGGTACCCCGGTGCCGATTGCCGCAGGTGGCGCGACCAACGACACCACGCCGGTACTCAGCGGCACCGCCGAGCCGGGCAGCACCGTCACAGTTTCTGATGGCACGAATGTGCTGGGTACGGCAGCAGTGGATGGCGATGGTAACTGGAGCTTCACCACCCCAGCATTGGATGAAGGCGCTCACAGCCTGACCGCTACCGTGACCGATGCGGCGGGTAACGCGGGCCCGGCATCGGATCCGATCGCCGTCACCATCGATACCACCGCCCCGGCAGCCGCCGATAATTTACAACTCAGCAACGACAACAGCGGAGCGCTGGTGCCGATCACCACGGGTGCCACCAACGATACCACCCCGGTATTGAGCGGCACCGCCGAAGCCGGTAGTACGGTGACAGTTTCCGATGGCACTACCGTGCTGGGCACCGCCATCGTCGATACTGACGGCAACTGGAGCTTTACCTCACCGACGCTGGATCCAGGCGCTCACAGCCTGACCACCACCGTGACCGATCCGGCGGGGAATACCGGTATCGCGTCCGATCCGATCCTGTTGACCGTGGATACTTCGGCTCCGGATCCGGTAACCAATCTGACGGCGACCAATGACGATGGCGATACGCTGAACGGCCTGACTAATGACAGCACCCCAACGCTGAGCGGGACGGCTGAAGCGGGCAGTATCATCAGTATTTATGACAACATGGCGCTGATCGGTACGGTTCTGGCGGATGCGACCACCGGTAGCTGGAGCGTCACGCTGCAAACGTTGACCGATGGTGATCACAACCTGATGGTCACCGAGACTGATGCGGCTGGCAATATTAGTGCGCCGAGTAACATGGTGGCGTTGACGGTGGATACCACCGCACCGGACGTCGCGGACTTTGCGCTCAACAACAACAACGGCAGCACGGAAATCCCGATTGCCAATGGCGGCATCACCAATGACAACTCACCGGTATTAAGTGGTACCACCGAACCCAATAGCCTGATCACCATTTACGATGGCACCGATGCGATTGGCAGCGTGACCACCGATGGCAGCGGTAACTGGAGCTTTATTACCACGCCATTGCTTGATGGCAGCCATGCGCTAAGCATCACCGTGACCGATGCGGCAGGCAACACCGGCCCATCCTCAGCGGCGCTGAATTTCGACATCGACACCACAGCGCCGGATCCGGTGACTGACCTGGTGGTGAACAACAACGAAGGCAGTACGCTGGTGCCGATCACCGATGGCAACCTCACCAATGATGCCACACCGGAACTGTCCGGGACGGCAGAAGCGGGCAGTATTGTCAGCGTTTATGATGGCACCACCCTGCTCGGCACCACGTCCGCCGGGGCGGATGGCAGCTGGACTTTCACCACCTCTGACCTGGGCCAGGGGCCGCACAGCCTGAGTGTCACCGTCAGCGATGCCGCGGGTAACACCAGCGCCAACTCGACCACGGTGGATTTCACCGTTGACAGTGAAGCGCCAGCCGCAGCGGATAATCTGCTGCTGACCAATGACCAGAACGATACGCCGATTGCAGCAGGAGGCTCGACTAACGACAACACGCCGGTGTTGAGCGGCACTGCGGAAGCGAACAGTATCGTGACCGTGTCGGATGGCAGCAACGTGCTGGGCACCGCCATCACCGATGCTGACGGCAACTGGAGTTTCACCACCCCGATACTGAACGATGGCGCGCACAGCCTGAGTGTCACCGTTGCCGATGTGGCCGGTAACGTCAGCGATCCGAGCGCGCCGATCGCGTTGACCGTGGATACCGTGGCACCGTCTGCGGTGGCGGATCTGGTGCTGACCAATGATGCTGGCACCGATCCGGTGGATATCCCGAATGGTGGGCTGACCAACGATAACACGCCAGTGCTGAGCGGTTCAGCAGAGGCGGGGAGCATTATCGTTATCTCTGATGAGAACGGCGTGCTGGGTTCTGTTACCGTCGGGGACGGCGGTAGCTGGAACTTTACCCCCAGTGCGCTGGCGGATGGCTCCCATACCCTGAGCGTGACGGCAACCGATGCTGCTGGAAACGCCAGTGTCCCGGCCACCATCAGCCTGGAGGTTGATGCCACTGCGCCTGACGCAGCGGCAGGCATCACGCTGAGCAATGACAACGGCACCACGCCAACCACCATCACCAACGGCAGCACCACCGGTGACAGCACGCCATTGCTGGCCGGTACGGCTGAGGTGGGCAGCACCGTGACCATTCTGGATGGTACGACGGTGATTGGTACGGTGCTGGTGGACAGCAACGGGCAGTGGAGTTTCAGCACCCCGACGCTGAGCGACGCCTCCCACAGCCTGAGCGTGACCGTCACCGATGCGGCGGGGAACACCAGCGCGGCCTCGACGCCGATCACCTTCACGGTGGATACCGCCCAACCAGACGCCACCAGTCTGGTGGTGAGCAATGATAACGGCACCACACCGGTTCCGCTGGTTGATGGAGCAACCACCAATGACAACACGCCACTGCTGACCGGCACGGCAGAAGCCAACAGCATCATCACGGTCTACGATGGCACGGTGGTGATTGGTTCCGCCGCGGCCGATGGCTCCGGTAACTGGAGCTTTAGCGCACCGACGTTGACGGATGGTACCCATACCCTGAGCGCTACGGTCACCGATACGCTCGGTAACGTCAGTACCGCGTCCACCACGATCACGGTAGCAGTGGATGCGACAGCACCGGAACCGGTCGGCGATCTTGTGCTGCAAAACAATGACAGCACACCGTCCGTGGTGATCGCGGATGGCGGCACCACCAATGACGATACCCCGGAACTCAGCGGTACGGCCGAAGCGAACAGCATCATCACCGTTTACGATGGTACAACGCTGCTGGGCACCACCACGTCAGACGGTGATGGCAACTGGAGCTACACCACGTCTTCTCTGTCGAATGCGACCCATACGTTAAATGTCACCGTCACTGACGAGGCAGGAAACGTCAGTTCGACCACTTCCATCACCGTCACGGTTGACAACCAGGTGCCTGATCCGGTCAGTAACTTCGCGATCTATGACAACGACGGCACCACGCCGGTGCTGATCGCGAATAATGGCTCAACCAACGATGACACGCCTGTGCTGCGCGGTAACGCGGCGGCCGGGAATACCATCAATATCTTCCAGGATGGCAGCTTAATCGGCATTGCAACGGTGGCGGATAACGGCACCTGGCGCTTTGAAACCACTGCGTTGACTGATGGCCCGTACACTTACACGGTATCGGTAACCGATGCTGCGGGTAACACCAGCGCCGTGTCTGCCGACTACACCGTGACCATCGATACCGTCGCACCGGATGCTGTGAGCGATCTGGTGGTCACGGACGATGCCGGGGCGCAGATCGGGGAGCTGACCAGTGGCGACACCACGGATGACAATACGCCGACGTTAAGTGGCAGTGCAGTGACCGGCGAGGTGATTTCCATCTACGATGGCACCACGTTGCTTGGCACCGTCACGGCGGCGGCAGGGGCATGGAGCTTCACGCCAGCCGCGCTGAGTAATGGCAGCCATAGCTTCACCGTCACCGTGACGGATGCGGCAGGGAACGTCAGTGCGGCATCATCTCCTGCGTTTGATCTCACCATCAGTGCCGGGCAGCCGCCTGCTACCAGTACGCTGGAAATTACCGATGATAGCGGCAGTACCCTGGTTCAGCTGTCTGATGGTGCCGATACCAAAGACAATACGCCAGTTCTGAGCGGCGTGGCCGCAGAGGACGATGTCATCACCATCCATGATGGGGCGACGGTGCTGGGATCGGTGCTGGTTGACGCCAGCGGTCAGTGGACATTCACGCCAGCACCGGCGCTGGCTGATGGTGGCCATGCGCTCTACATCACAACGGTCGATGGCCTGGGCAACCCAGGTGTAACGTCAGATACCATTAATATCACGGTAGATACTGCGGTTCCGGCTACCGTGGCTGATTTGGTGGTCAGCAATGACAGCAGCGGTACGCCAGTGGTCATCGCTGACGGCAGTTCAACCAATGACAGCACGCCACTGCTGACCGGCACCGCAGAAGCCAATGCGGTGATCACCATTTACGATGGCACCAGCGTGGTAGGTTCCACCAGCGCGAATGCCTCGGGTATCTGGAGCTACAACACCCCAACCCTGAGCAACGGTTCGCATACCCTGAGCGTGACGGCAACTGACGCGGCGGGTAATGCCAGCCCCAACTCTGCATCGGTGACCTTCACCGTAGATACCCATGCGCCAGCTGCTGCAACGCTGGTGGTGACTAACGATGTCACCAGCACCGTGGTGCCGAATGGCGGTTCAACTAACGACAGCACGCCAACCCTGAGCGGTACGGCAGAAGCGAACAGCGTGGTCACTATCTACGATGGCACCACGGTGCTGGGTTCCGCTACGGCGAGTGCAGGCGGCATCTGGAGCTTCACCACCGCCGCCCTCGCCGAGGGTAGCCATGCGCTGAGCGTCAGGGCGACCGATGCGGCGGGTAACGTCAGTGTGGCATCCAGCACGGCAACGGTGGTGATTGACACCGTGGCACCGGCTGCGGTAACGCTGGCGGCCAGCAACAATAACGGCACCACGGCGATTCCGATTGCCAACAACGGTACCACCAACGACAACACCCCGGCCCTGAGCGGTACGGCGGAAGCGGGCAGCAAAATCACCATTTCGGATGGTACCACCGTACTGGGCACGGTGACCGCAGGCAGCAACGGCGCGTGGAGCTTTACCACCTCGACGCTGGCCGATGGCACCCATACCCTGAACGTCACCGCCACCGATGCAGCGGGTAACGTCAGCCCGAACGCCGCCGTGACGCTGACGGTGGATACCGGCGTACCGACAGCGTCAACGCTGACGGTCACCGCCGATAACGTCACACCAAACGTGACCATCCCGAGCGGCGGTTCCACCAACGACAACACGCCAACCCTGAGCGGCACGGCGGAAGCAGGCGCAGTGGTCACCATCTCTGATGGCTCTACGGTGCTGGGTTCCGTAACCGCAGGTGCGGGCGGCGCATGGAGCTTCACCACGGCGGCGCTTGCCAACGGTTCCCATCCGCTGAGCGTGACGGTGAAAGATGCGGCGGGTAACGTCAGCCCGGCCACGTCGGCGACGGTGATTGTCGATACCGTGGCACCGACGGCGTCAACGCTGGTGGTGACCAACGATGTCACCAGCACGGTGGTCCCGAACGGCGGCTCGACCAATGACAACACGCCAACCCTGAGCGGTACAGCGGAAGTCGGCAGCAGAGTCACCATCTCTGACGGCACCACGGTGCTGGGTTCCGTGACGGTCGGCGCGGGGGGCACCTGGAGCTTTATCCCCACCGCCTTGCTCGATGGAACTCACCCACTGAGTGTCACGGTAACGGACGCAGCAGGCAACGTCAGCGGCACCACCTCGGCGACGGTAATTATCGATACCGTGGCACCGGTGGCGGTGACCCTGGCAGCCAGCAACAACAACGGCAGTACGCCGGTAGCGATTGCCAACAATGGCACCACCAACGACAGCACGCCGGGGCTGAGCGGTACGGCGGAAGCGGGCAGCAAAATTACCATTTCGGATGGTACCACCGTGCTGGGTACGGTAACCGCAGGCAGCAACGGCGCGTGGAGCTTTACCACCTCGACGCTGGCTGATGGCACCCATACCCTGAACGTCACCGCCACCGATGCGGCAGGCAACGTCAGCCCGAATGCGTCGGTGACGCTGACGGTGGATACCGGCGTACCAACCGCTTCGACGCTGACGGTCACCGCCGATAACGTCACGCCGAACGTGACCATCCCAAGCGGCGGTTATACCAACGACAACACGCCAACCCTGAGCGGCACGGCGGAAGCAGGCGCGGTGGTCACCATCTCTGATGGCTCTACGGTGCTGGGTTCCGTGACGGCAGGTGCGGGCGGTGCATGGACGTTCACCACGGCGGCGCTTGCCAACGGTTCCCATCCGCTGAGCGTGACGGTGAAAGATGCGGCGGGTAACGTCAGCCCGGCCACGTCGGCGACGGTGATTGTCGATACCGTGGCCCCGACGGCTTCAACGCTGGTTATTACCAACGATGCGGCGGGTGTGGTGGTACCGAGTGGGGGTTCCACCAATGACAGCACGCCAGTGCTGAGCGGCACGGCAGAAGTCGGCAGCAAAGTCACCATCTCTGACGGCAGCACGGTGCTGGGTACGGTAACGGTTGGCGCGGGCGGTACCTGGAGCTTCACCACCGCCACCCTCAGCAACGGCACGCACCCGCTGAGCGTCACGGTGACAGATTTGGCGGGTAACGTCAGCGGCACCACATCAGCCAGCGTGATCATCGATACGGTGGCACCGGCGGCAGTAACCGGCCTGGCCGCCAGCAACAACAACGGCAGTACGCCGGTAGCGATCCCCAACAACGGCAGTACCAATGACAACACCCCGGCCCTGAACGGCACGGCGGAAGCGGGCAGCAAAGTCGCCATTTATGATGGATCGACCCTGCTGGGTACGGTGACCGCAGGCAGCAACGGCGCGTGGAGCTTTACCACCTCGACGCTGGCCGATGGCACCCATACCCTGAACGTCACCGCGACGGATGCGGCAGGCAACGTCAGCCCGAATGCGTCGGTGACGCTGACGGTGGATACCGGCGTACCAACCGCTTCGACGCTGACGGTCACCGCCGATAACGTCACGCCGAACGTGACGATACCGAGCGGCGGCTACACCAACGACAACACGCCAACCCTGAGCGGCACGGCGGAAGCAGGCGCAGTGGTCACCATCTCCGATGGCTCTACGGTGCTGGGTTCCGTAACCGCAGGTGCGGGCGGCGCATGGAGCTTCACCACGGCGGCGCTTGCCAACGGCACCCATCCGCTGAGCGTGACGGTGAAAGATGCGGCGGGTAACGTCAGCCCGGCTACTGCGGCGACGGTGATTGTCGATACTGTGGCCCCGACGGCTTCAACGCTGGTTATTACCAACGATGCGGCGGGTGTGGTGGTACCGAGTGGGGGTTCCACCAACGACAGCACGCCAGTGCTGAGCGGTACGGCAGAAGTCGGCAGCAAAGTCACCATCTATGATGGCAGCACGGTGCTGGGTACGCTGACCGTAGGAGGAAGCGGCACCTGGAGCTTTACCACTGCAACACTCAGCAACGGCACGCACCCGCTGAGCGTCACGGTGACGGATTTGGCAGGTAACGTCAGCGGCACCACCTCCGCCAGCGTGATTATCGATACCGTGGCACCAGCAGCGGTGACCGGCCTGGCGGCCAGCAACAACAATGGCGGTTCGGCGGTGACCATACCCAATAACGGCACCACCAACGACAACACGCCGCTGCTCAGTGGTACGGCGGAAGCCGGAGCGAAGATCACCATCTACGATGGTGCGACACTGCTCGGCACCACCACGGCGGCCAGCAGCGGGGCGTGGAGCTTTACCACTTCCACCCTGACTGAAGGCACCCATACCCTGAACGTCACCGCCACCGATGCGGCGGGCAACGTCAGCCCGAATGCGTCGGTTACGCTGACAGTGGATAGCGTTGCACCGGGTAACTCAACCTTGACCGTCACCAATGACTCGGTGACACCAAACGTGACAGTACCAAGTGGTGGTTATACCCGAGACACCACGCCGGTGCTGAGCGGTACGGCAGAGGTGGGCAGTCGCGTCACCATTTATGATGGTGCGACCATCATCGGATCTGTCACGGTTGGAGCCAGTGGGACATGGAGTTTCACCACGGCGGTGCTGGCTGATGGTTCTCATTCGATAAGCGTGACGGCAACGGATGCCGCAGGCAACGTCAGTGGCATCACGTCGTCAACGGTGATTGTGGATACCGTGGCACCGACCGCCGCCACTGCGCTGGCGGTGAACACGGCGGGTACCACCCTGACCGGTACCGGCGAGGCGGGCACCACGGTGACGGTGAAAGATGCCGGGGGGAACACCATCGGTACCGGTACTGTGGGCGTCACCGGCAGCTTCTCGGTCACACTGACGACCGCGCAGACCACCGGGGCAACGCTGTCTGTCTCACTGACTGATGCGGCAGGTAATACCTCACCCACCGCCACGGTGCTGGGGGCCATCAAAATCATCGCCGTTAATGACGCGGCGGAGGTGGATTACTCTACTACCACCACCACGGTCAATAACGGTACGACCAGCGTTTCTCATACTTCGTTGTTAAGTGCCAACCTGGGAAGTTTGCTGGGCGTCAATGTGTTATCGAATGGCAACGCTTATCTGTTTAGCGTGGGGAATGATGACACCCGCACTGTCACCCTGAACGGTGCCACCACCACCCTGGTAGGTCTGATCGGTAACTACACGCTGTATCTGTATCAACAGCAGACAGACGGTACCTGGGCATTGAAGTCCAGTACGGCGAACTACATTACGACGCTTCTGACCATAGGCACTCAGACCGGGGCCAACGTGACCTATTCCAACCTTGGAACAGGGACATATGCAGTGGTATTGGGGGCCAGCACCGGTATTTCGGTATTGCCAACCACCACCATCACCACGGTGACGGATACTACCGTGATGGCGGTGACGGTGGCGGCGACCGTCACCGGCAATCTGCTGACCAACGACACCAGCTCGGTAGCGGGCACGGTGCCAGCGGGTACCGCAGTGACCTCGGTGTCTGGTCATACGGTGGGAACCAGCACCTCGTTCAGCACCACCTACGGCACGCTGACCATCGACTCGCACGGTAACTACACCTATACGCTGAAGGCCGGTGTGGATATCGACACCCTGCCAGCCGCCGACACCTTCAGTTATTCGGTGACGGATGCCCAGGGCGTCGTGACCACCGCCACGCTGTCGGTTTCCCTGGTACACGCGACTGGCACGGCATCGTTGCTGACCGCCAACAGCCTGTTTGTGGAATCGGTCAGCACCACGGATAGCGACCATTCGGTCAGCGGCAGCATCTGGGCCGACAGCAGTACCAGCCACACCGGTACGCTGACGATCACCAATGAACACGGTGATAGCACCACGGTGCTGAGCAGTGGCCACACGGTAGTGGCGGGGGACTACGGTAGCCTGAGCATTGCTGCCGATGGTAGCTACACCTATGCGCTGAGTGCTGAGATTAACGCGCAAAGCATCACGCATAAGGAAGTCTTTAGCTACACCCTGGCGTCAACCGACGGCACCCTTACCAGCAACTCGTTCACCATTGAGCTGCATCCCACCATCACCGGCACGGCGGCGGCAGATACGCTGACCAGTAGCGCCTATGACGACACCATCACCTCGGGTGCCGGAACAGACACGCTGGTTTACCACCTGCTGAACAGCGCCGATGCCACCGGCGGCAACGGGCACGATACCTGGACTGATTTCTCGGTCACAAATGGCGACAAGATCGATGTCAGTAACCTGCTTATCGGCTGGAATGACGACACAAGTAACATTAATGATTTTGTGAAAGTGGATCATACCGCTGATGGCAGCACCGTGCTCTCGATTGACCGTGATGGCACCGGTACGGCGTACAGCAGTACCCAGCTGGTGACGCTGGAAGGCACTAACGCATCACTGGAGGAGTTGCTGCAACAACCGCATCAAACCCATACGGCGTAAGCGCTGTGGGGCAGGCAGGGATGAACCGGGGCACAAGGATGTGCCTGTTTCTCTCAATCACGGGTGGACTATCGATGGACCTGATGCAATCAAGCGCACTATCTCGCCGTTCCTGGAAGCTCAGCGTTTTCTGTGCTGGCATTGCCTTTCTCTCTCATTCACAAGCAAGCGCGGCTGATACTGCCCTGACCAGGGCCGGTCGCATTACCACTCAGGGTCTGTCGCAACCGCAGGATCTGCCCTCATTAGCCGGTGAAGTGGCGGAACCCGCACTCAACCACGTCCCTGACACCCTGACGCTCAATCAGGCGGTACAGCGGGCGGTGCACTGGCATCCGGATATTGCCGAAGCGGTGGGAAAGCTGCTGGAACAGGCCGATCAGGTCGATGTGGCTAAGGCCAAATACTATCCACAAATCAGCGCCGGGATGAATAACGGCTACTCCAATAGCTATACGGAAAAGGGCTACAGCCCCTCTTTTGTGCTTTCGATATCCCAGATGTTGTATGACTTTGGCAAGGTCAGTAGTTCAGTGCGATCCGCCGAAGCGGGTGTGGCGCAGGAGCAGGCCAACGTGCTGGTCAGCATCGACACCGTGGCACATGACACGGCGGCGGCATTGATTGAAGTACAGGGTTATCAGCAACTGGTGGTGATTGCCCGACAGCAGCTGGCAGCGCTGAGTAAAATTGGTGATTTAGCGCGCCAGCGTAACGATGAAGGGGCGGCGTCACTCTCTGATGCCACGCAAACCGATGCGCGTATTGAAGGGGCGCGTACTACTCTGACGCAATATCAGGCCAATCTGGATCGCTGGCGTGCCACGCTGGCTACCTATCTCGGCTGGCCCACGGTGAACAGAGTCAGTGATGATTTTCCCGCGAAGCTGATGCGTTCCTGCCAGTCATCCCAGGCGGAAGATCGGCTGATTCCGGCGGTGCTTGCAGCCTGGGCGGCAGCCAATCAGGCGCAGGCCAAGCTGGATAACGCTAACGCGCAAATGCTGCCGACCATCTCACTCGAACCGGAAGTGACCCATTATCTCAATGACCACTATGCCAGCAGCGAAACGCTGGATCGCACCCAGTATTCAGCGTGGGTCAAAGTGGAGATGCCGATTTATCAGGGCGGTGGGATGACCGCCAGTCGCGATGCGGCCGCCAACGCACTCAGTTCTGCCAACGCGGCGGTCAATTCGGCACGCCTGAAGGCGCGGCAGCAGCTGAGTGAATCGCAGAATGAATCACAAAGCCTTGCCCTCAGTCTCAACATTCTGGGACGACAACAACAGCTGAGCGAGAAAACTCAGCAACTCTACCAGGACCAGTATCTGCAACTGGGTACCCGCCCGCTGCTTGATGTATTGAATGCCGAGCAGGAGGTGTACCAGACACGGTTTACGCTTCAGCAAACCATCAGCCAGTTACGCTCGCTGCAGCTCGATTGCCTCTATAGCACCGGGCATATGCGGTCGGCGTTTGCTTTGAATAATCAGCGGATCCAGTCCGTGGAGATCCAGCCATGACGCAACTGCAAATACCCGACGCCCCTGGCGGAAACCCCGATCAGGCTGAAGGAGGAATCCCCTTACACGGATGGGCTACGGCGATCATCCAGATCGCCACGCATTATCGCTTACCCTGTTCTCCGGGGATGATCCTTGCCTCCAGCGAATGGCAGGGCAAACAGACGCGCGACAAGGCGCTGCGCCATCTGGCGCGTCAGGCCGGTTTATCGTTGCAGCTCTATGAGGACGACAAATGGCAGCTGACCCACTGGCGTCTGCCGTTGGCTGTTGAGCTGGTGGATGGTCAGGTGGGGGTGATCACTGCCTTCGATGGCGAAGACGACGTGCGTGTGCACTTCGCCGGTGATGAACAGCCGACGCCCGTTTCGCTGCTGGCGCTGCTGCCGGATATCTGTTTTGCCGCCGCGCTGCGCCCGCTGGCCCCGGCGAAAGATAGCGGGGTGGATCGCTATCTCGAAGCCATGAAACCAGACTGGCTACGCCGCCTGGTGCTGAAGGATCTGCGTCCTTACGGTTATGTGATGCTGGGGTCGTTTCTCATCAACCTGCTGGCGCTGGTGGGGATCATCTTCTCGATGCAGGTCTACGACCGGGTGATCCCGGCGCAATCCTATCCCACGCTGTATGTGCTGTATATCGGGGTGATTATCTCGGTGGTGTTCACTTATATCCTGCGCGTCGGGCGCGATCATGTCACCGATCTGCTTGGTAAACGGGCGGATATGCGTGTCTCGGACCGGGTATTTGGCCATGCGCTGCGCCTGCGCAACAGCGCGGTGCCGCGTTCCACCGGTACCTTTATCTCGCAGCTGCGCGAACTGGAGGCGATCCGCGAAATGGTCACCTCCACCACGGTGACCGCGATTGTCGATATGCCGTTTTTCCTGCTGTTTCTGCTGGTGATGGCGATCATCGCGCCGCAGCTGGCGTGGGTCGCGCCGGTGGCAGTGATTCTGATGGTGCTGCCGGGTGTGTTTATGCAGAAAAAACTGTCGAAGCTGGCGCAGCAGGCCCTGAAAGAATCGACCTTACGCAATGCGGTGCTGGTGGAGAGCGTGCAGGGGCTGGAGGATATCAAGCTGATGCAGGCGGAAGACCGCTTTCTGCAACAATGGAACAGCTATATCCGCATCACCGCGCAGTCCGGTGTGGAGACGCGTAAAGCGATGCACTCGCTGATGAGCTGGGGCGTCACCATTCAGGGCATGGTTTACGCCACGGTGATCGTGATTGGCGCGCCGATGGTGATCGACGGCGATATCACCACCGGGGCCATTGTGGCGGCGTCGCTATTGTCATCACGCATGATCGCACCAATGGCGACGCTGTGCGGCGTGCTGGCCCGCTGGCAGCAGGTCAAAGCTGCGAAAACCAGCCTCGATGGTCTGATGGCGCTGCCGGTGGAGAACAGCACTGACGAAACCCGCATTCATTGCCCGGTGCTGTTTGGTAACTATCAGTTTAACGACGCGATGTTCCGTTATTACAGCGACACGCTTACCGTGGCGCTGCGCATTAACCGCCTGACGATCAAACAGGGCGAACGCATTGCGGTGCTGGGGCGTAACGGGGCCGGTAAATCGACCATGTTGCAGGCGATGATAGGCGGCGTGGAGCTGATCGGTGGCGAGCTGTTGCTGGATAACCTCAGCCTGCCGCATATCGATCTGGCGGATGTGCGGCGCAACGTGGGGCTGATGACGCAAAACGCGCGCCTGTTCCACGGCACATTGCGGGAAAACCTGACGATGGGCGCGGCACACGCCACCGATGACGCGATCTTTGCCGCGCTGGTGGTGAGCGGCGGCGCTGATTTTATCCACCGTTTGCCACTTGGCCTCGATCATCCGGTGATGGAAGGTGGCGTGGGGCTATCGGGCGGGCAGCGTCAGTCGGTGCTGCTGGCGCGCATGCTGCTGCGCGATCCCAATATCGTGCTGCTGGATGAACCCACGGCATCGCTGGACGATCACACCGAGAAAGAGTTTATTGAGCGGCTCGGGCAGTGGCTGAATGGCCGCACCCTGATCGTCGCCACCCACCGGGCGGCCATTCTGGCGCTGGTGGATCGCATCCTGGTATTAAAAGAAGGACAACTGGTGATGGACAGCCCGAAAGAGAATGCGTTACCACCACCACGCGCATCGAATCCTCGTCCGGAGGGCAACCCATGAAACACTTACCGGCAAAACTGCGGCTGGTGGCGGCGGAAGGTGACAGCGCTGACGACCTGGCGGGCGATCTGCAATCGGAAACGCATTATTCAGGTGCGGTACGTTTGATCATCATCAGCTTCTTTTTATTGTTGGTCAGCTGCATCTGGGCATGGTTTGGCGTGCTGGATGAAGTCTCTACCGGTACCGGTAAAGTGATCCCCAGCTCCCATGATCAGGTGCTGCAATCGCTGGAAGGGGGCATCCTTGATGATATTTATGTGCACGAGGGCAGCCATGTCGAGGCTGGACAAATCGTGGCGAAACTGGACCCGATTCGCTCGGAATCCAGCGTGGGGGAGAGTGCCGCCCGTTACCGTGCTGCGCTGGCGGCCAGTGCGCGCCTGAATGCCGAGGTCAACGACCTGCCGCTGACGTTTCCGGCCGCGCTGAATAAATTTCCCGACCTGATCGCCTCCGAAACCCGGCTGTACAACACCCGTCGCGCACAGTTAAAGGATTCAACCGCGCAAATCCAGCAGTCGCTCAATCTGGCGAACCGCGAGCTGGCGATTACCCAGCGTCTGGCAAAAACCGGGGCTGCCAGTAGCGTCGAGGTACTGCGTCTGCAGCGTGATAAGTCGGATCTTGAACTGAAGATGACGGATGTGCGTTCACAATATTATGTGCAGGCGCGTGAGGATCTGGCGAAAGCCACGGCGGAAGCCGATAGCCTGTTGCAGACGGTCAGAGGGCGCGAAGATACGGTCAGCCGCCTGACGATCCGCGCACCGATGCGCGGCGTGGTGAAAGATATCAAGGTCACCACCGTGGGTGGCGTAATCCCGCCGAATGGCGAGCTGATGAATATCGTGCCGATGGATGATCATCTGCTGATTGAAGCGCGCCTCTCTCCGCGTGATATCGCGTTTATTCACCCGGATCAGAAAGCGCTGGTGAAGATCTCCGCCTATGACTATTCCATTTATGGCGGCCTTGATGGCGTGGTGGAGAGCATCTCGCCGGATACCATTCAGGATGAAGTGAAACCGGAGATTTATTACTACCGCGTCTATATTCGCACCGACCATGATTTTGTGCAGAACAAAGCCGGTAAGCGTTTCTCGATCAGCCCCGGCATGGTGGCGACGGTGGATATCAAAACCGGCGAGAAGACGGTGATGGATTATCTGATTAAACCGTTTAACCGCGCCAAAGAAGCGCTGCGCGAACGTTAATTGCAGGCGGAGCCAATCTTCGCGATAATCAGCCCCATCAAATCCCTTCCTCGTCGGGTTTAACGACGCGGAAGGGATTTTTTTTGGTCATATTTCACCTATAACTTAATACGCTGATTCAGGATCTAAAGAGGACGATGTATGTATAACACCCTGGGTAATCAATACGATAACTCCCTGGTTTCGAACGCCTTTGGTTTCATGCGTTTTCCGGTTAACTTCCAGCCCTACGACAGCGACGCCGAGTGGGTGATCACCGGCGTTCCTTTCGATGCGGCAACATCAGGCCGTCCGGGCAGCCGTTTAGGGCCGGGAGCGATCCGTCAGATCTCCACCAACCTGGCGTGGGAAGGCTGCCGCTGGCCGTGGGAGTTTGATCTGCGCCAGCGTCTCAACGTGGTGGATTGTGGCGACCTGGTTTACGCCTTCGGCGATTCGCAGGATCTGTCTGATAAATTGCAGGCGCACGCCGAGAAATTGCTGGCGAATGGCAAGCGCATGCTGACCTTCGGCGGCGACCATTACGTGACGCTGCCACTGCTGCGCGCCCATGCGAAGCACTTCGGCAAAATGGCGCTGGTACATTTCGATGCGCATACCGATACCTACTCCAACGGCCCGACCTTCGACCACGGCACCATGTTCTTCACTGCGCCGAAAGAGGGTCTGATTGATCCGCACCACTCGGTGCAGATCGGTATCCGCACCGAGTTTGATAAGAGCCTCGGCTTTAACGTGCTGGACGCAGCGCAGGTGAACGATCGCAGCGTTGATGACATCCTGGCGGAAGTGAAACGCACGGTGGGCGATCTGCCGGTGTATCTGACCTTTGATATCGACTGCCTCGATCCGGCCCATGCGCCTGGTACCGGCACGCCGGTGATTGGCGGCCTGACCACCGATAAAGCCACCAAGCTGATTCGTGGTTTGCAGGGCATGAATATTGTCGGGATGGACCTGGTAGAAGTGGCACCGGGCTACGATCACGCCGATCTTACCTCGCTGGCAGCAGCCACGCTGGCGCTGGACATGCTCCACGTGCAGGCGGCCAATAAAGGCTAAACTTACTGACGGTCAATTAATCTTCGGAGGTCATGATGGGCTTACTGGATGATTTAGTCGGATCGTTGGACGGTAGTCCTGGGCAGGGTAATCAGCTGGGGCAGTTGCAGGCCATCTGGCACTGGGTGCAGGAGCAGGGCGGTGTTGAAGTGCTGCTGCATAAGTTCCAGCAGGGCGGATTAGGCGACGTACTGGGTTCGTGGATTGGCACCGGCAATAACCAGCCGGTGGACAGTGGCGATATCCAGTCGGCGTTTGGTCAGTCGGATTTGCAGTCGCTGGCGGATAAGCTGGGCACCGACGTGCCGGGCGCGTCCGGCACGCTGGCGCTGCTGCTGCCGCAACTGATCGATAAGATGTCACCGCAGGGCCAGCTGGATGAGCAGAGTTTGCATGATAACCAGCTGGATTTAGGCTCGATGGTGGATCAGCTGTTTAAGCGTTGATAAACCTTGTAGCGGCGCGATTTATCGCGCGTTGCTGTTCAACGACGCGCGATAAATCGCGCCGCTACAATTCGTATTTGCCTTCACCTTTTATTTACGTCAAAACAACCACCTGTCACATTCCCTCGCTTCGTTTATCTCTCCGGGCTAGCAGACTGCAGCTAAATTGCAACCGCAGGCCACCAGATTTAGCATCTCGTAACATGTACTTTTGCCCCGATTTTCATGTACATTGATGTGCGACTTTTTCCTTGCTTCGCCTGATAGCTGATTAATTACAATAAGTTAGGAGTGGCGAAGTATTAATCCGACCTGGAGTAGAAAATGCCCTCTCGTAAAGAGCTTGCCAACGCCATTCGTGCGTTAAGTATGGATGCAGTACAGAAAGCCAAATCGGGACACCCGGGTGCACCGATGGGTATGGCGGACATCGCCGAAGTGCTGTGGCGTGACTTCCTGAATCACAACCCAACCAATCCACAATGGGCCGCGCGCGACCGCTTTGTGCTGTCTAACGGCCACGGCTCGATGCTGATTTACAGCCTGCTGCACCTCACCGGCTACGATCTGCCGATGAGCGAGCTGCAGAACTTCCGTCAGCTGCATTCCAAAACTCCAGGTCACCCGGAATACGGCTACACCGTCGGCGTTGAAACCACCACCGGCCCGCTGGGCCAGGGCATCGCCAATGCCGTCGGTTTCGCTATCGCTGAACGCACCCTGGCGGCGCAGTTCAACCGTCCGGGCCACGACATCGTCGACCATAACACTTACGTGTTTATGGGCGACGGCTGCATGATGGAAGGTATCTCGCACGAGGTCTGCTCCATCGCCGGTACGCTGAAGCTGGGCAAACTGGTTGCCTTCTACGATGACAACGGCATCTCTATCGACGGTCACGTGGATGGCTGGTTCACCGACGACACCGCAAAACGCTTTGAAGCCTACGGCTGGCATGTGGTGCGCGGCGTGGATGGTCACGACGCTGACGCCATCAAAGAAGCGGTGGAAGAAGCCAAAGCGGTGTCAGACAAGCCTTCTCTGCTGATGTGCAAAACCATCATCGGTTTCGGTTCCCCGAACAAAGCCGGTACCCATGATTCCCACGGCGCACCGCTGGGCGACGCGGAAGTGGCGCTGACCCGCAAACAGCTGGGCTGGGACTACGCACCGTTTGAAATCCCGGCAGACATCTATGCTGAGTGGGACGCGAAAGAAGCCGGTCAGGCGAAAGAAGCGGCATGGGATAAGAAATTTGCGGCTTATGCTGCGGCGCACCCGGAACTGGCGGCTGAATTCAAACGTCGTATGAACAACGAACTGCCGGCCAACTGGGCAGAAGAGTCACAGAAATTCGTTGAGCAGCTGCAGGCGAATCCGGCGAAAATCGCCAGCCGTAAAGCGTCGCAGAATGCCATCGAAGCCTTCGGTAAAATCCTGCCGGAATACCTCGGCGGTTCAGCTGACCTGGCCCCGAGTAACCTGACCATGTGGTCCGGCTCTAAGCCGATCAACGAAGATGCCGCCGGTAACTACATCCATTACGGCGTGCGCGAATTCGGCATGACCGCTATCGCCAACGGTATCGCGCTGCACGGTGGTTTCCTGCCGTACACCGCCACCTTCCTGATGTTCGTGGAATATGCGCGTAATGCGGCACGTATGGCAGCACTGATGAAGATCCGTCAGGTAATGGTTTACACCCACGACTCCATCGGTCTGGGCGAAGACGGCCCGACGCATCAGCCGATTGAACAGATGGCAAGCCTGCGCACCACCCCGAACATGAGCCTGTGGCGTCCGTGTGACCAGGTGGAGTCTGCGGTGGCGTGGAAATACGCGATCGAGCGCAAAGATGGCCCGAGCGCGCTGATCTTCTCCCGTCAGAACCTGGCGCAGCAGGACCGTACCGCTGAGCAGCTGGCGAACGTGGCGCGCGGCGGTTATGTGCTGAAGGACTGTGCCGGACAGCCGGAACTGATCCTGATCGCCACCGGTTCAGAAGTGGAACTGGCGGTGGGTGCTTACGACCAGCTGACCACCGAAGGCCACAAAGTACGCGTGGTTTCCATGCCGTCGACCGATGCGTTCGATAAGCAGGATGCGGCCTACCGCGAATCGGTGCTGCCGAAAGCGGTGGCGGCGCGTGTGGCAATCGAAGCGGGCATCGCGGATTACTGGTTCAAGTACACCGGCCTGAACGGTGCGATCGTCGGCATGACCACCTTCGGTGAGTCGGCTCCGGCAGAACTGCTGTTCAAAGAGTTCGGTTTCACCGTCGAAAATGTGGTTGCGACCGCGAAATCCATTCTGTAAGACCCACGGGCGGCCTGTGTGCCGCCCGATTAGGTTACCGTAGCGGCGCGATTTATCGCGCGGGGTTTTCCGGTAACACCTGTGGAATTGCGCGATAAATCGCGCCGCTACGAATTTGTGCAAAGATCATCCAATTATTCCTCCAGTAATAATCCTGAATTGGCTGATTTTGTGACGTAGATCCAATAATCAGCAGCGCACTTGATCGCAATCATTCCTGTTATTCCTTCCTTGCTTTATTCTGGCTGAACCGTTTCAGTTGTAGCGATGTGATCGTTTTCCTCCGGTACTGGCCAGCAAGAATTCCCTGTACAAAACAGGTTGAAACGCTCAGGCTAACGGCACGTTTTTTCAGGTGTTGTTGAAGGTAGAGATGACCGTTCGCATAGCTATAAATGGTTTTGGTCGTATCGGGCGTAATGTGCTGCGCGCGCTGTATGAAACGGGCCGCAGGGCGGAAATCACCGTGGTGGCGATCAATGAGCTGGCTGAAGCCGTCGGGATGGCGCATCTGCTGAAGTATGACACCAGCCATGGCCGTTTTGCCTTTGATGTACGCCAGGAACGCGACCTGATGTTTGTTGGTGACGATACCATCCGCATCCTGCATCAGGCCGATATCGCCACCCTGCCGTGGCAGGAACTGAATGTTGATATCGTGCTGGACTGCACCGGCGTTTTTGGCAGCCGTGCTGATGGCGAAGCCCATTTGCAGGCAGGCGCGAAAAAAGTGTTGTTCTCGCATCCGGGCGGCAACGATCTGGATGCCACGGTAGTGTTCGGCGTGAACGAACAGGCTCTTAAACAAACTGACCGCATTGTCTCCAACGCATCCTGCACCACCAATTGTATTATTCCGGTGATAAAGTTGCTGGATGACGCTTTTGGCATTGAGTCGGGCACCGTCACCACCATTCATTCGGCGATGCACGATCAGCAGGTGATTGACGCCTATCACAGCGATCTGCGGCGTACCCGTGCTGCCAGCCAATCGATCATTCCGGTGGATACGCGTCTGGCGGCGGGCATTACGCGCATTTTTCCGAAATTTAACGATCGCTTTGAAGCTATCGCGGTGCGTGTGCCAACCATCAACGTGACAGCCATTGATTTAAGCGTTTCGGTACGTCAGGCGGTGAAGGCTTGTGAGGTCAACGCCTTGCTGCAAAACGCATCAGAAGGGGCATTTCGTGGTATAGTTGACTATACGGAATTACCGTTAGTCTCAGTCGATTTTAACCATGATCCGCACAGTGCCATTGTGGACGGCACCCAAACGCGGGTCAGTGGTCACCACCTAATCAAAACCCTGGTTTGGTGTGACAACGAATGGGGCTTTGCTAACCGCATGCTCGACACAACGTTAGCAATGGCCGCAAGCGGTTTCAGGTAAGACGCGGTCTGCGTCTGGCAAAACTTATGAGAATCAACGAGAGGGTTCACCATGTCTGTAATTAAGATGACCGATCTGGATCTTGCTGGAAAACGTGTGCTGATCCGTGCCGATCTCAACGTACCAGTGAAGGATGGGAAAGTGACGTCTGATGCACGTATCCGTGCTTCTCTGCCCACCATCGAAGCGGCGTTGAAACAGGGCGCGAAAGTGATGGTTACCTCTCACCTGGGTCGTCCGACCGAAGGTGAATACAACGAAGAGTTCTCCCTGTTACCGGTTGTTAACTATCTGAAAGACAAGCTGAACGGCACCAATGTTACCCTGGCAAAAGATTACCTCGACGGCGTTGAAGTTGCTGCGGGTGAGCTGGTTGTGCTGGAAAACGTTCGTTTTAACAAAGGCGAGAAGAAAGACGACGAAGCGCTGTCGAAAAAATACGCTGCGCTGTGCGACGTATTTGTGATGGACGCTTTTGGTACTGCGCACCGCGCACAAGCCTCTACCCACGGTGTCGGCAAATTCGCCCCGATCGCCTGTGCAGGCCCGCTGCTGTCTGCCGAGCTGGAAGCGCTGGGTAAAGTGATGAGCAACCCGCAGCGTCCGCTGGTGGCTGTGGTCGGTGGTTCTAAAGTTTCCACCAAATTCGACGTGTTGCAGTCACTGGTCAAAATCGCTGACACCGTGATCGTCGGTGGCGGTATCGCCAACACCTTCGTCGCTATCGACAACAACGTCGGTAAATCCCTGTACGAGCCGGACTTTGTCGAAGCGGCAAAAGGTCTGCGTGATCAGTACGGTATCCCGGTTCCAACCGATTCCCGCGTGGGCACAGAATTCTCTGAAACCGCCCCGGCAACCGTGAAAAAGGTTTCCGAAGTGGCGGATAACGAAGAAATTATGGACTTCGGTGACGAAACCGCACTGGCGATGGCGAAACTGCTAAAAGACGCCAAAACCATTATGTGGAACGGCCCGGTTGGCGTGTTCGAATTCCCGAACTTCCGCAAAGGCACCGAAATCATTGCTAACGCTATCGCTGATAGCGAAGCGTTCTCCGTAGCAGGCGGTGGTGACACCCTGGCAGCGATTGATCTGTTCGGTATCGAAGACAAGATCTCTTATATCTCTACCGGCGGCGGTGCATTCCTCGAATTCGTGGAAGGCAAAAAACTGCCTGCTGTTGCCATGCTGGAAGAACGCGCGAAGCAGTAATCATTTGGGGGCGGCGCTCTGACGTCGCCTGAAGGCTTGCCCTGACGCGTTGGGGCATAAAATCCAGTCCCCCTTGATTCGGGGATGAACGGTAAACGAAACAGGACACAACCATGTCTAAAATTTTTGATTTCGTAAAACCCGGCGTTGTCACTGGTGACGACGTTCAGAAAATCTTCAAAGTGGCGAAAGAGAACAAATTCGCCCTGCCAGCAGTGAACTGCGTCGGCACGGATTCCATCAACGCAGTACTGGAAGCGGCAGCGAAAGTGAAATCGCCGGTCATCGTTCAGTTCTCCAATGGTGGTGCTGCCTTCATCGCCGGTAAAGGTTACAAAACCGACAAACCGCAGGGCGCGGCAATTGCCGGTGCTATCGCCGGTGCGCATCACGTGCATCTGATGGCTGAACTGTATGGCGTGCCGGTTATCCTGCACACTGACCACTGCGCGAAAAAACTGCTGCCGTGGATCGACGGTCTGCTGGACGCGGGTGAAGCACACTTCGCCAAAACCGGTAAACCGCTGTTCTCTTCTCACATGATCGACCTGTCTGAAGAGTCACTGCATGAAAACATCGAGATCTCCAGCAAATACCTGACCCGCATGGCGAAACTGGGTATGACCCTGGAAATCGAACTGGGCTGCACCGGTGGCGAAGAAGATGGTGTGGACAACAGCCACATGGACGCTTCTGCCCTGTACACCCAGCCGGAAGATGTGGATTACGCCTACACCGAGCTGAGCAAAATCAGCCCGCGTTTCACCATCGCAGCGTCCTTCGGTAACGTACACGGCGTGTACAAACCGGGTAACGTGAAACTGACCCCGACCATCCTGCGTGATTCTCAGAAATACGTCAGCGAAAAACACGGCCTGCCGCATAACGCGCTGGATTTCGTGTTCCACGGTGGTTCAGGTTCTTCTGCTGCGGAAATCGAAGAATCTATCAGCTACGGCGTGATCAAGATGAACATCGATACCGACACCCAATGGGCAACCTGGGACGGTATCCTGCAGTACTACAAAAAGAACGAAGACTATCTGCAAGGCCAGCTGGGTAACCCGAACGGCGTAGATAGCCCGAACAAGAAATACTACGATCCGCGTGTATGGCTGCGCTCTGCTCAGGCTTCCATGGTGGTTCGTCTGGAACAGGCTTTCAAAGAGCTGAACGCTATCGACGTGCTGTAATTTTTACTTACAGTACAAAAAAGGCCCGAAAGGGCCTTTTTTTATGCATTATTTTCGGAATATTCAGTAAATTCAGACCATCTTTGGCGCTCATCCCCATTATTGTTTACCCTTGTACACGGGAGTGTCGGATTCATTCTGGCAGTTTTTGTTCTTTCCTGCGGGAAACTCAACAACAGGGCTAACAAATGGAAGATTTAAATGTCGTTGACGGCATTAACAAGGCGGGTGGCTGGCTGGTACGTAATCAGGAGCTGCTCCTGAGCTATGCCGTGAATATTGTGGCGGCGATTGCCATCATCATCATCGGGATGATTGTGGCACGTATCATTTCAAATGCGATTAACCGGGTACTGGTCGCGCGTCATATTGATGCGACCGTGGCGGATTTCCTGTCGGCGCTGGTGCGCTACGGCATTATCGCTTTCACCATTATCGCGGCACTGGGGCGCGTCGGTGTGCAGACGGCTTCGGTTATCGCCGTACTGGGTGCCGCCGGTCTGGCCGTAGGTCTGGCGTTACAGGGTTCGCTGTCTAACCTCGCCGCAGGCGTTTTGCTGGTCACCTTCCGTCCGTTCCGTACCGGTGAGTTTGTTGATCTCGGCGGCGTGACGGGAACGGTACAAAACGTGCAGATCTTCTCCACCACCATGAAAAGCGCCGACGGCAAAATCGTCGTGGTACCCAACGGTAAGATCATCGCCGGTAACATCGTCAACTATTCCCGTGAACCGATTCGCCGTAACGAGTTTATTATCGGCGTGGCTTACGATGCCGATGTGGACCAGGTGATTGCGCTGCTGAAAGAGGTGACGGAAGCAGACGAGCGCGTGCTGAAGGATATGGGGATTCAGATCGGCCTGAATGAGCTGGCGGCTTCCTCGCTCAACTTTGTGGTGCGTTGCTGGAGTAAAAGCAGCGACCTGCAAAACGTCTACTGGGATCTGCTGAAAAACTACAAGCGTACGCTTGATGCGCATGGTATCGGCATCCCTTATCCGCAGATGGATGTGCATTTCCATCAGGTGAAAAGTGAAGCGCAACCCGAAGCGCGCACGGAATAAAACAGCGGCACCTGCGTAGCGGCGCGATAAATCGCGCCGCTATGCCAGGGTCATTATCAACGTTGCTAATGACCTATTAAATCTTTCCATTTCCTCTAATAACCCCCTCTCTCTATACTTCACGTCATCGCCACTGTTGATGGGAAAAATTACGTGTTATCTGTTTATTTACAAGGGCTTGCTCTTGGGGCGTCGCTTATTCTGCCGTTAGGCCCGCAAAACGCATTCGTGATGAATCAGGGCATCAAGCGTCATTATCATCTGATGACGGCGGCCCTCTGTACCCTGAGCGATATCGCGCTGATTTGCGGCGGGATTTTTGGTGGCAGCGCGTTGCTCAACCAGTCGCCTTTATTGCTGATGCTCATCACCTGGACCGGCGTTGCCTTCCTGACGTGGTATGGCTGGGGTGCGCTGCGCAATGCCTGGCAGGGTGATGTGTCGCTGGCATCAACAGAGGTCATGAAACAGGGACGCTGGCGCATTATCGCCACCATGCTGGCGGTCACCTGGCTCAATCCGCATGTTTATATCGATACCTTTGTGGTGCTGGGCAGCCTGGGTGGGCAGCTACCGTCCGAAGCGGCGCGGCGCTGGTTTGCGTTGGGCAGTGTCAGTGCTTCGGTTATCTGGTTTTTTGGCCTGGCGCTGCTGGCGTCGTGGCTTTCCCCACGGCTGCGCACCGTGCGGGTGCAGCGTATCATCAACCTGCTGGTGGGGGCGGTGATGTGGGTGATTGCCTTCCAGCTGGCGCGTCAGGGCATTGCCAGCTGGTGATGCAGATGCAAACCGTAGAGCGCGGGTACCGCACCGGCGCTGGCAAGCAACTCAAGGCGTATCTGCCGGAAACTCACCCCCGGCGGTAGCGCGTGATGGCAGAGGGAATGATGGTTGTCCCTGACCTCTGCCAGCAACATTTCATCCAGCCACAGACGATAATGGGTGGTGCAGTGCGGCGTCACCGCCTGCGCGTGGCCCATCTGTACCGTCTCCATCGCGTGGTCAAAATCGTTATCAAACAGCAGAGTTAACTGGCTGGCCTGCTGGGGTTGGCCCCATTGCCAGCTAACCGCAGGCGCGGCATCGTCCAGCGCGGGAACCCAGCCGTTGGTGTGGCTTTCCGGCCGCAGCTTGCCGTTCAGCAGATAGTCGCGATGCCACAGTTGCAGCGGTGCCTCAAGGCTAAACGCGAAAAGTATCTGCTGCGGCGCGCGGCGCGGCAGCCAGAAATCAAACTCATCGACACCATAATCGCCATCATTAATCTGGCGCGTCCGCTTCGCCACGCGCGGGTTCAGGCTGTTGAACACCATCATCACCCCCGGGAGCTGCACACGCGTCAGTGCGACCTCAATCGCCGGGTTTTCCGCGAAGGCGATCATCAGATAACGATCGCAATCGGCACGGTAAGCAAAATTCAGCTGATACTCGCCCTGATCGTTGACCAACAGGGTCTGACTGGCCAGTTGCCGATCGCCGCAGGTATTGGCCGGGTTTTCACTGGTTAACAACGACACCTGCAATGCCTGTTTCTGTGGCGCACGTAAATGAACCGTCAGCGCGGGTAAGCACTCACCGGCTTTCAGCGGCAGCAGCAGCGCACAGCGTGATTTCAAGGCATGCCACCCGCCGTCAGCGGGCAGGGCAGTGAGCTGGAGGGTGCTGCTGACCGTGATTTTTGCGGCACCTGCCGGGCTGAGCAACTGCTGGCGTGGAATATAAGCCCCCTGACGCAGCAATAGTTGTTGCAACTGCCCGATACGCCCCGGCGCGGCCAGCTGTGCCGGGGTGAGTTGCTGCTGCTGACAAAGTGCGGCGGCGTGGCCTGCCACTTCCCCGAGCACGCCACAGGTACACATCACGCGGGCGCTGCCGAACGCCACGTGAGTAGCCGAGATCAGACGGCCGGTCAGCAGCAGATTGTCCAGTGACTGGCTATAAAGCGCACGAAACGGAATGGTGTAGGTGCCCTTGCTGTGGAACTGACGACAGCCGTCGTGCTCACTGTAGACGCCATCGGCGGGGTGCAAATCAATCGACCAGCCGCCATAAGCCACCGCATCATAATGATCCCGCTGTTCGATAATATCCTGCTGGCATAGCAAGGTATCGCCGAGAAAGCGGCGACTTTCACGTTTGCCGGGGATTAAGCCGACCCACTCGATGGTCAGGGTAGAGGCATCGGGAAATTCACCGGAGTTTTTGATGTAGTCCCACACCCCCCAGACGATTTTCCACAGTTCCCATTTGATGGTTTCGCTTTCGTGTACGGTATCAAGCCGCCCACCCCATTCCAGCCACCACAGATCGCAGCCATTCAGTTCGGAGGTCAGGCGTCTGTAGCGCGGAATCGCCTGGATATCCTGCAAGGCGAAGCTGGGGGCAACAAAGCGCACCGGCTGTGTGGTGCGTTTGGTGTAGAAATAAATCGAGTGGCCGAGTTTATGACCGAAATGTTCGCCGGGAGCCATCTTCTCGCCGAATTCTTCCACCGACTCGGCACCGACGCGATGCGCCGCTCCGGCCAGATAGCCAAGCACACCGTCACCGCTGGCATCGATAAACTGCCGGGCAGTGACCAGGTAGCGCGTCTGATTGATGGCGTTGAAGGCGTGCACTGCCTGGATCTGCCGCCCTGAGGTTGCTATCTCGCTGACCGTGGTGTTGAGCAGCAACGTCAGGCCGGACTGTGCCTGCGCCAAATCCAGCAGCACCATATCGAACAGCACTGGATTGCCTTCTTTATTACGCCACAGGTTCTCCTCCATGATCTCGCCCATGATGCCGCCTTCACGTGCCCAGCGGTTATTATTTCCCATGTGTGAGGTCGCGCCATTGGCCCACAGACGGACTTCACTGGAGGCATTACCGCCCAGTACCGGGCGATCCTGGATCAGCACCACCTGCATACCATCACGCGCAGCCGCCAGCGCCGCACAGACGCCTGCCAGGCCCCCGCCAGCAATCAATACATCGGCCTGCAACTTCTGCTGAGGAAACTCACGGGCAGGCTGGGAGGAGAAAATTTGCATCATTTCATTCCTGTAACTCTGAAGCTAAGATTAAATTTTTGACCGCCACAGGGTGACTTATGTCTTCGCAACCCAATCAAAGCCTGATTGACGGTATTCGCTGTCTGCAATATCTGGTCTCCAGTGGTAAAGCCGTTGGCTGTCGCGAGCTGGCGCGTCAGATGGGGATGAACAGCACCCGGGTGAACCGCCTGCTGATGACCATGGCCTCGATTGGTCTGACGATGCAGGATGAGCATCGCCGCTACCTGCCAGGGCCGGGTGTGCACGCGCTGGCGGCGCAGGCGATTCGCGGGTCGTCGCTCTTTGCCCAGGCGCTGCCACAACTGGAAGCTAATGCACCACGCGATATCGTGGTGGCGCTGGGGGTGCTGTGGGAGGATCAGGTGATCTATATCTGGCACTCGGAGCCGGGTGAACGCACCAGCACCAGCCAGGCACTGGCGGGCTACCATATGTTGCCTGCCTGGCAGTCGGTCATTGGGGTCTCGCTGCTGGCGGCGGAGAGCGATGAAGCGCTGCGACCGCGCTTCAGTGATGAGCAATGGACGCAGCTGGCCCCGTTGCTGGCACGTAAACGGTCGCAGGATTACCTCATCTGGCATCGTGATGATGGCGAAGTCAGCATGGCGCAGCCGATTAACAACAACCGTGCGGCACTGGCGTTCGCCAAAATCTGGCAGACGGATGAAGCGCATCTCAGCCAGCGGCTGGCGCAGTTGCAGGCGCTGGCCCAGCGCATGATCAGCGCGCGCTGACATGGTCAATTTTCCCGACAATAAACAGATAGCTGGCGATACCCATGGCCGCCAGCACGGCGATAAAGGCCAGTGCCGGGGCAAAGTTATCGCCATCAATTAACGCGCCAATGGCAATCGGCACCACAATCGAGGAGAGCGCGCCGGTAAAGTTGAACACCCCTCCGGCGAGACCGATCAAATGGCGGGGTGCCAGCGCGGTGACAAAGACCCAGGTGATGGTTGCCAGCCCATTGCCAAAGAAGGCGACCGACATAAACAGCATGATCAGGGTCGCGTTATCGGTGTAATTGGCCCCAAGGATAAACAGCGTCAGAAACAGCCCGAGGATCACCGGCAGTTTACGCGCCACGCTGGCTGAAACGCCGCGCCGCATCATGCGGTCAGAGGCGAACCCTGCCAGCAACACGCCGCAAAAGGCGGCAAAGTAGGGCACCGCCGTCACGTAGCCGCTCTTAATAAACCCCATATGGCGATACTCCACCAGGTAAGTAGGGAACCAGGTGAGAAAGAACCAGAAGGTGGCGGAGATGGTGAACTGGCCGATATAAATGCCCACCAGTTTGCGGCTGCGGAACATCTGCGCCAGATCCTGCCAGCGGGCGCGTGGCTGGCTGGCGTGTTGACGGTTTTCCAGCAGCGCGCCATTGCTGCGCAGATAATTCAGCTCGGCATCTGAAACGCCTTTATGTTCTGTCGGTTCACGATAGAGCAGGTACCACACCAGCGCCCAAATCATGCCTGCGACGCCGGTTGCCACAAACAAACCGCGCCAGCCAAAGATATCCTGCACATGGAACAGCAGTGGCGTCATACAGGCGAGGCCGACAAACTGCGCCGAAGAATAAATGCCAATGGCGCTGGCGCGCTCCTGCTCCGGGAACCAGCTGGAAATCACCCGGTTATTGGCGGGCATCACCGGTGCTTCAAACGCACCGACGCCCAGACGCAAACCAAACAGCGCGAGGAAACTACCGGCAAAGGCGTGTAGCGTCGTCACCAGTGACCAGACAAATAGCCCGACGCCGTATACCAGCCGTGCGCCGAGACGATCAATCAGAAAACCGCCGGGGATCTGCAACGCGGCGTAAATCCAGCCAAAGGCAGAGAAGATTAGTCCCATTTCCAGCGGGGTGAAACGCAGTTCACCCGCCATCGCCGTGGCGGCGACCGACAAATTGGTGCGATCCATGTAATTGATGATGATGTTGATAAACACCAGGCCCAGCATCAGAAAGCGGGTACGTCCGGCGCGGATGCCAGCGGTAGATTGGGCTATCGGCTGCTCTGTCATCGTGAAACTCTCCCGGAGGTCAGAGTGTTTCTTTAATAGAAACACTTGTGCAGAAATTCAGCGAATAAACATCGGTGATTTTGTGATCGCGGAGACGATAAAACAGCAGAGTGCCCGAACTTTTAGCAGAATCAAAACTCAGACCATCACGCATGGTAATGTGTAGCGGGCTTCGCCATAGTGGCGACCTTAGAATTGACCCTTCAAGGAGGACTTCCGTGAAACTGAAAGCACTGGCGCTGGCCGCCGTAATGAGCGCAGGCGCATTGCCTGGTATGGTTCTGGCAGATGAATTGCCGAACGGGCCGCATGTGGTCACCTCAGGACAGGCTAGCGTGGAGGCCCGTCCGGATATCGCTACCCTTTCGATTGTGGTGAATGTTTCATCGAAAGATGCGGCAGATGCGAAAAAACAAGCCGACAGCCGTGTCGCGCAATATTTTGATTTCCTGCAAAAAAATGGCATCGAAAAGAAAGATATTGATGCGGCCAATCTGAGCACCCAGCCTGAGTACGATTACACCAAAGAAGGTAAATCGGTGCTGAAAGGTTATCGCGCGGTGCGCCAGGTGCAGGTAACGCTACGTCAGCTGGAGAAGCTGAATGAATTGCTGGATGGGGCGCTGAAATCCGGTCTGAACGAAATCCGTGCCGTGGATCTTGGCGTGGCACACCCGGAAACCTATAAAGATCAGGCGCGTAAAGCGGCAATCGCCAATGCGACGCAACAGGCTGCGGCGCTGGCAGAAGGCTTTAACGCCAAACTGGGTCCGGTGTATAGCATCCGTTATCACGTGGCGAACTACCAGCCGATGCCGATGGCACGCATGTTTAAAGCCTCAGCCGCAGAAGCGGATACCTCAGCGCAGCAGACGTATGAGCAGCAGAGCATTCACTTTGACGATCAGGTGGATGTGGTATTCGATATCAAACCGAATACACCGTAATTCCGGTCAGTTTGACACCTGGCGTAACAGCGCGATTTATCGCGCTGTTTTGCATTGCGCGATAAATCGCGCCGCGACAACGTTATGCCGCCAGGTCGTCCTGGCGCAGTACGCGATGTCCATGCGCAATCAGCGCGTCGGTCACACGACGCATCAGACGGCTTTCCGGCGCGAAACGGTGCCAGTACAGCATACGGCGCTGGTACAAACCGGGCGTCAAATCAACCAGATCACCGCTTGCCAGCTCACGCTCAATCTGCAGATGCGGGATCATACAGCAGGTCGAACCCTGGCGTGCCAGCTGTACAAAGGCTTCGGACGAGTTAACGATATGGCAGGGTACGCTGCCCGGCGAGAGGTCGAAATTCTGCTGCAGAAAAGCCTGATGCATATCATCCAGATGGTCAAAGGCGATAGCCGGTGCTTTCAGCAGCGCGGAGCGGGTCACGCCGTTGGGAAAATAGCGGTCAGCAAATTCAGGTGAGGCAACGAACAGGTAATCAAGCGCGCCCAGCTGATCGACCAGGCAGCTCGGCAGCGGCTGCGGCTGAATACTCACTGCGCCTACCACTTCGCCACGACGTAAACGTTCCTGAGTGCGGGTTTCATCCTCAACCTGGATATTCAGGCGCACAGGCGAATCCGCCAGCACGTCCTTCAGCGCGGGCAGCAACCAGGTTGCCAGACTGTCGGCGTTCACCGCCAGCGACAGCAGCAACGGTGTGGTGCCACCATTTTCATCACCCAGCCATTCTTCTTCCAGCAGCTCCACCTGATGCAATAACGCCAGCAGCTTCTGTCCCTGTTCAGTCGGACGCGGCGGCACGGTACGCACCAGCAGCGGCTGGCCGAATAAATTTTCCAGCTGTTTAATACGCTGCGATACCGCAGACTGTGTAATGCAAAGTTTCTGCGCGGCGCGCTCAAAGCCGCGCTCACGAATCACAGCATCCAGCGCCTGAAGCGTTCGATAGTCCGGGCGTTTCATTCTTGTTCTCTCTCGTTCAGGGTGGAGGTTACTATGCCACAAAAACACAAAAGATGGTTTTTGTGGACTGAGTTACAAAGCCTTTAACGGCCGCGCTTTTTTATGCCGCCTTGTTTTATACTACGCGCACCTCGTTGTCGCACAGGTTTTAAACATACCATGACCCAGGATGAACTGAAAAAAGCGGTAGGTTGGGCAGCACTGCAATATGTGCAGCCGGGCACCATTGTTGGCGTTGGCACCGGTTCAACCGCCGCCCACTTTATTGATGCTTTAGGCTCGATTAAGCATCAAATTGAGGGCGCGGTTTCCAGTTCGGAAGCCTCAACGCAGAAGCTGAAATCCCTTGGCATTCACGTATTTGATCTGAATGAAGTGGACTCGCTGTCGGTTTACGTTGATGGCGCTGATGAGATCAATCCACAGATGCAGATGATCAAAGGCGGTGGTGCAGCGCTGACGCGTGAGAAAATTGTCTCGGCGGTGGCTGAGAAATTTATCTGCATTGCTGATGCGTCCAAAGAAGTGGATGTGCTGGGCCACTTCCCGCTGCCCGTAGAAGTCATTCCTATGGCGCGTTCATATGTGGCGCGTGAACTGGTGAAGCTGGGTGGCTTGCCGGAATACCGTCAGAACGTGCTGACCGATAACGGCAACATTATTCTCGACGTGCATAATCTTCGCATTCTTGACCCCATCGCGCTGGAAAAAGCCATCAACGCGTTACCTGGCGTGGTTACCGTCGGGTTATTTGCGGCACGTGGTGCGGATATCGCCCTGATCGGCACGGCCGATGGCGTAAAAACCATCAAGAAATGATCTGTCCGGCGCTGTTACAGCGCCGCTTATTTCCGTACGCAAAACATCTTTTCTTCGTATGCTGAAATTCGGTGACTTATGTCACAAAACAGTCATCGACAGCAGGTTCATTCTTCGCTCCGGGCGCATATCCCGATTTTGTACGGCAATGTGCTGCCCCAGCACTGGCGCGTGCTGAGGCGGAGGCAATCGATTGTCTTGCTGCAATCGAATTTTTTGATATTTTGACAGAAGGCTGGCTTATGGCAGCCCTCGTTGAATTCTGAATAGGGTCGGGAAATGGCAGAGTTATCACTGGAAAAAGACAAGATTAAGTTCCTGCTGGTGGAAGGTGTCCATCAGAGCGCGCTGGACAATCTGCGCGCCGCAGGTTACACCAACATCGAATTCCACAAAGGTGCACTGGATGCGGAGACGCTCAAGTCCTCCATCCGCGATGCGCACTTCATTGGTATCCGTTCCCGTACCCAACTGACCGAAGAGATTTTCGCTGCGGCTGAGAAACTGGTCGCGGTAGGCTGCTTCTGTATCGGCACCAATCAGGTTAACCTGGATTCGGCAGCCAAACGCGGCGTGCCCGTGTTCAACGCTCCGTTCTCTAACACCCGTTCGGTGGCTGAGCTGGTGATTGGCGAAATGCTGCTGATGCTGCGTGGCATCCCGGAAGCGAACGCCAAAGCACACCGCGGTATCTGGAATAAAATTGCGTCGGGTTCGTACGAAGCGCGTGGCAAAAAGCTGGGCATCATTGGCTATGGCCACATCGGCATGCAGCTGGGCGTGCTGGCTGAGAGCCTCGGCATGCACGTGTTCTTCTACGATATCGAGAGCAAGCTGCCATTGGGTAATGCGACTCAGGTACGTCATCTGTCTGACCTGCTCAATATGAGCGATGTGGTCAGCCTGCATGTGCCGGAAACGCCATCCACACAGAACATGATCAGCGCTGCCGAACTGGCAATGATGAAGCCGGGTGCGCTGCTGATTAACGCCGCACGCGGTACGGTGATTGATATTCCGGCGCTGTGTGATGCTTTATCGAACAAACATCTGGCGGGCGCGGCCATTGACGTGTTCCCGACTGAGCCAGCGACGAACAGCGATCCGTTTAACTCACCGCTGTGTGAATTCGATAACGTGATTCTGACGCCGCATATCGGTGGTTCGACTCAGGAAGCACAGGAAAACATCGGCCTGGAAGTGTCTGGCAAGCTGGCGAAGTATTCGGACAACGGTTCTACGCTGTCGGCGGTGAATTTCCCGGAAGTCTCGCTGCCGATGCATGCTGCCAGCGCCAGCCGTCTGCTGCACATCCACGAAAATCGTCCGGGCGTGCTGACCGCCATCAACCAGATTTTTGCTGAGCAGGGCATCAACATTGCCGCCCAGTATCTGCAAACGTCTCCGCTGATGGGTTATGTGGTTATCGATATCGACGCTCAGCAGGATGTGGCGGACAAAGCGCTGCAACTGATGAAGGCGATTCCAGGTACCATCCGCGCACGTCTGCTGTACTGATTTAACACTGCGTCGCTACGGATTTGTAGCGGCGCGATTTATCGCGCAAATCACCACTGCCACAGCTTTGACGGTGTGATCACCGCAGGCAATGGTACATCCCATGCCGCTACCGGCAACGCTTCCACGCGCTGGCAATCATGCGCTATCCCGATGGGCAGAACACCATGCTGCTGCCAGTTTTGCAGGGTGCGATCGTAAAACCCCTTACCCATACCCAGACGCTGGCCGTTATGGTCGAACGCCACTAACGGCACCATGATCACGTCCAGTTGATCGAGCGTTGCCATGCGGGTGATATCCAGTGGCGGCTCGGGGATACGTAATTTATTCGGGCTGAGTGGGGTGTCTGGCGTATAGCGCAGGAAGATCAGGTTACCGGGGGCAAAAGGGTGCAGCACGGGGAGATACACCTGTTTTTTCTGTTGCCAGAGTTTTGCGATGAGCGGACGGGTATTTAGTTCGCCATCCACAGAAAGGAACAGCGCGATGCGTTCGGCATTGGCAATCGGGGCAAAATTGATGGCATGTTCAGCCAGCAAATCGGCTGCCTGTTCCTGCTGTTCTGCCGTGAGATTACGACGCAAATGGCGCACGTGTTGACGAATGTCTTGTCGGTCGCGTAGTGAGGGTTCAGACATGATATCCCCGGCAATGTCGGCTGTTGCCAGCCACTATATCATGCGTACCGGGGGATTACAGATGTGGAACTGAATGGAGATCTCCGAGATGCCGCCGCAGGCTGTAACCCTTGAACCCTTGGTTCAAGGTGAATGTGTCGTCGCAACTATCAGGCTTCTCGGACGGACCGAGCATGCTCACAAGTTACGGAGCGCCACATTCTGTGGTAATGAAATATCGGCTCAGGGGACTGGCCCACATGCAAACATCTCAGAGAAAATTTACTTCACCGTTACTGTATCACGATAACCATGAAGTGTTATTCAAACTTTGTGCCCTGGCGATCAGTTATGCGACCTTGCTCAACTAATGCTTGTTCAATGGTCTGTTGCAGCATGCGAATACGTTGTTCCATATTGGCTGCATAGTCGCGCGTTTTACCTTTCTCTTGTGCCAGCTCGTGGCAAATGTTTAACGCGGCGATGAACACCAGTTGCTCTGTATTTGTGACTCTAGTGCGAACTTTTAAATCTTGCAACCGTTGATTGAGGTCCTCAGCTGCCAGATTCAGCGCATCTTGCTGTTCAGGCGGACAATTCACTCTCAATGAACGACCAAAAATCTGAATATCTACTGGTTGTGCAGACATGCCACCTTCCTGACTGATTACTTCGCCCGCATCTCCCTTAGCAGTCAATGGCTTGGGAGGTGCGCAACTATATAGACCCGCGTGATAAGTTACAACCCCTTTTCTGGAAACCCTGAGGCACCTGGTGGTAGCATAACACGAACTTATTCTGCCAACGACGATGAAAGCTTATGTCTTTACAGAACGCAACGCCCACTTACAACGCGCTGGCTACGGCGCTTTCCCAGCAGGGCGTGGGAATGACCCCGGCCGAAATGCACGGCCTGATTTGCGGCATCCTGTGTGGCGGCAACCAGGATAACAGCTGGAAGACGCTGGTGCACGATCTCACCAACGAAGGCATGGCCTTTTCGCAAAGCCTGTCACAGCCGTTACAGGCGCTGCATGAAAGCCTGGCCAATACGCTGGATGAAGAGGGCTTCCTGTTTCAGCTGATGCTACCTGACGATGATGACATTACGGTGTTTGATCGCGCCGATGCGCTGGCTGGATGGGTTAACCATTTCCTGCTCGGCCTGGGTGTGACGCAACCGAAACTGGATAAAGTCACAGGCGAAACCGGTGAAGCGATTGATGATCTGCGCACCATTGCCCAACTGGGCTACGACGAAGATGAAGATCAGGAAGAGCTTGAGCAATCACTTGAAGAGGTGATTGAGTATGTGCGTGTCGCCGCCTTGCTGTGCCACGACACCTTCAACCAGCCGCAGCCACCTACTGCACCTGAAGTGAAGAAGCCAACGCTACACTAAGCGCGTCATTCCGGGTACTACCGTGCCCGCTTTTCAACAGGGAGTGCAAACATGATTACACTGGAAACTTTCCAGCAACGTCGTCAGGCGCTGATTGCCCGTATGGCGCCCGGTAGTGCCGCATTGATCTTTGCCGCGCCTGAAGTGACGCGCAGCAACGACAGCGAGTATTCCTTCCGTCAGAACAGTGATTTCTGGTATTTCACCGGTTTTAACGAGCCGCAGGCGTTGCTGGTGCTGATCAAAAGTGACGACACCCACAACCACAGCGTGCTGTTCAACCGCGTGCGCGACCTCACCGCAGAAATCTGGTTTGGCCGCCGCCTGGGGCAGGACGCTGCACCAGCGAAGCTTGGCGTTGATCGTGCATTGCCGTGGGATGACATCGGCGAGCAGCTGTACCAACTGTTGAATGGCCTGGATGTGGTGTATCACGCGCAGGGGCTGTATCCCGAGGCGGACTCGCTGGTATTCAGCGCGCTGGAGAAACTGCGTCGCGGCTTCCGTCAGAATCTGAGCGCGCCTGCTACCGTCACTGACTGGCGTCCGTGGGTGCATGACATGCGTCTGTTTAAAGGGCCGGAAGAGATTGCCATCCTGCGCCGCGCCGGTGAAATCAGCGCGCTGGCGCATACCCGGGCGATGCAGACCTGCCGTCCGGGGATGTTTGAATATCATCTGGAAGGCGAAATTCACCACGAATTCAATCGCCATGGCGCGCGTTTCCCTTCCTATAACACCATCGTCGGTTCCGGTGAAAACGGCTGCATCCTGCATTACACCGAAAACGAGTGTGAGATGCGTGAGGGTGATTTGGTGCTGATCGATGCGGGCTGTGAGTTTCACGGTTACGCGGGGGATATCACCCGTACCTTCCCGGTGAACGGCAAATTCAGCGAACCGCAGCGTGCCATTTACGACATCGTGCTGGCCTCGCTGTACAAGGCGCTGGAATTGTTCCGCCCCGGCATCAGCATCCATGACGTGAACGAAGAGGTGGTACGCATCATGGTGACCGGCCTGGTTGAGCTGGGCGTGATGGCAGGTGAAGTGGACGCACTGATTGCTGAGCAGGCGCATCGCCAGTTCTTTATGCATGGTCTGAGCCACTGGCTGGGTTTGGATGTGCATGACGTCGGCCATTATGGCACCCCGAGCCGCGATCGTATCCTGGAACCCGGTATGGTGCTGACTATCGAACCCGGTCTGTATATCGCGCCGGATGCTAACGTTCCGGCACAGTATCGTGGTATCGGCATCCGTATTGAGGATGACATCGTGATTACTGCGGAAGGCAACGAGAATCTCACCGACAGCGTGGTGAAAGATGCTGATGCGATTGAAGCCTTGATGGCGGCGGCGCGTCAGGTATGACTATTCTGATTGCAGGCGGTGGCATGACCGGTGCCACCCTGGCGCTGGCGATATCCCATCTGACGCAGGGAAAGCTGCCGGTGACGCTGATTGAACGCAGCCAACCGGACAGCCGTGCTCACCCCGGATATGACGGGCGCGCTATCGCGCTGGCGGCAGGGACCTGCCAGCAGCTGGCGGAGATTGATCTGTGGCGCTCGTTGCAGGATTGCGCCACGCCGATCACCCACGTTCATGTTTCCGACCGTGGTCATACCGGGTTTGTCTCGATGCAGGCGGCGGATTATCAGCTACCGGCGCTGGGCCAGGTGGTGGAGCTGTTCGATGTCGGGCAACGCCTGTTTCAGCGGCTGAAAAGCGCGCCAGGCGTGACGTTACGTTGCCCGGCGCATGTCACGGCGGTGTCACGCAGCGCTGATAGCGTGCAGGTGACACTGGACAGCGGCGAACAGCTGGATGGTGCGCTATTGGTGGCGGCAGACGGCTCCCGTTCCCCGCTGGCGGCTTCCTGCGGCATCAGCTGGCAGCGAGAGGATTACCAGCAGCTGGCGGTGATTGCCAATGTCACCACGCAGCTGCCGCATCAGGGACGTGCCTTCGAACGCTTCACCGAACACGGTCCGCTGGCGTTGTTACCGATGTCGGGCAACCGTATGTCGCTGGTGTGGTGTCATCCGCTGGACGAGAAAGACCCACTGGCGCAGTGGGATGACGCGACTTTTCTGCGTGAACTGCAACAGGCATTCGGCTGGCGGCTGGGGCGTTTCACGCACACCGGCCAGCGCGAGATTTACCCGCTGGCGTTACAAACCGCCGAGCGGCAGGTGGCGCACCGACTGGCACTGGTGGGCAATGCGGCGCAGACGCTGCATCCCATCGCCGGGCAGGGTTTTAACCTCGGCCTGCGTGATGTGATGTCGCTGGCAGAAACGCTGGCGAGTGCCTGGCGTCACCAGCAGGACCCCGGTAGTTATGCGGTGCTCCATCATTTTGCCGCACGACGTCAGCCGGATCGTGCGGCGACCATTGGCGTGACCGATGGTCTGGTACGATTATTTGCTAACCGTTATGCCACGCTGGTGGCAGGACGAAATCTTGGGCTGGTGGCAATGGACCATCTGCCGTGGCTGCGAAACCCCCTTGCCGCGCGGACGCTCGGCTGGGTAAAACGTTAAGCATGAATTAAGGGGCAGCAATGCAAACTTTTGATGTGGCTATCGCTGGCGGTGGCATGGTCGGACTGGCCGTTGCCTGCGGGCTGCAAGGCAGTGGATTGCGCGTTGCAGTGCTGGAGAAGGCGGCAGAGCCGCGTTTTGATCTGCAAGCTGCGCCATCGATCCGTGTATCGGCGATCAATGCGGCCAGTGAACGCCTGCTGCAAAAGCTCGATGTCTGGTCAACGATTCTGGCATTGCGCGCCAGCGCGTATCACGGCATGGAAGTGTGGGATCAGGACAGTTTTGGCAGCATCAGTTTCGATGATGAGCAGCAGGGTTTAGCTCACCTCGGCCATATCATTGAAAATCCGGTGATTCATAGCGCGTTGTGGCAGCGCGCCAGCCAGTGCAGCGATATTACGTTGCTGGCTCCGGCGCAGTTGCAGCAGGTGGCTTTTGGCGACAACGAAGCCTTTATCACTCTGCAGGATGGCAGCATGATGAGCGCCCGCCTGTTGATTGCTGCCGACGGTGCCAACTCCTGGCTGCGCGACAAAGCCGATATCCCGATCACGTTCTGGGATTACGACCACCACGCGCTGGTGGCGAATATCCGCACTGACCTGCCGCACGACGCAGTGGCGCGTCAGGTGTTTCACGGTGACGGCATTCTGGCATTTTTGCCGATGCAGGACCCACATCTGAGTTCGATTGTCTGGTCGTTGTCTCCCCAGGAAGCCACGCGTTTGCAGGATATGCCGGAAGCGCTGTTCAATCAGCAGCTTTCGGTGGCTTTCGATATGCGCCTTGGTCTGTGCCAGGTGGAGAGCGAACGCAAAACCTTCCCGCTGATGGCACGCTATGCGCGTAATTTTGCTGCCCACCGGCTGGCGCTGGTGGGCGATGCGGCCCATACCATCCATCCGCTGGCCGGGCAGGGGGTTAACCTCGGCTTTATGGATGCCGCCGAACTGATCGGTGAAATCCGCCGCCTGCACAGTCAGGGCAAGGATATCGGGCAGCACCTCTACCTGCGACGTTATGAACGCAGCCGCAAACACAGTGCGGCGCTGATGCTGGCGGGTATGCAGGGTTTCCGTGAGCTTTTTGCCGGGAGCAATCCCGCGAAAAAATTCCTGCGTGACGTCGGCCTGAAACTGGCGGATACCCTGCCAGGGGTCAAACCGATGATGCTGAAGCAGGCCATGGGGCTGAATGATATCCCCGGCTGGCTGCGCTAACCTTCTCTGAATCTGCACCCATTCCGTAGCGGCGCGATTTATCGCGCTGGCTTATCCTGGCGCGGCTGCCAAAGGCGCGCGATAAATCGCGCCGCTACGTTCAACGCTTAACGACATCATTAATCCCCCTTTGCACCATCATGAGGCAAGGTCGCCCTCTTTTTGCGCCTCGTTTGATTTATTCTAATTTTACGCCGAAATTCGCATTATATTTTCTCATGTCAAAGCGGTTTTTTTCTGGGAGTATTTGTCCATGCGTGGCGCTGGATTCCATTATTTTGCTGTATAAAAGTTATGTTGTTGTATTTTGTGCGTGTTTAATCACATAAAACCAGTGGATTATCCTGCATTCTGTGCGGCGCTTCGCAGACGGCAGGCTTTGTTTCGCCCTCGTTTTCCTTATGGTTAATTCAGGCGTTCGGTGGTAACGTCAGCGCAAAGAGAACGTTTGCGTCAGCCATCATGGCTGCGCAGGCGCGTCACCTTCACTTGTTTTCTACAGGATGGTTATGACTCAGCAAACGCCTCTATTCGAACAGCATCAGGCCAGCGGTGCCCGCATGGTAGATTTCCACGGCTGGATGATGCCTCTGCATTACGGCTCACAAATGGATGAGCACCACGCGGTACGCACTGATGCCGGCATGTTTGATGTTTCCCACATGACCATTGTCGACCTGCGCGGGGCGAGCACCCGTGAATTTCTGCGTTATCTGCTGGCAAATGATGTCGCCAAACTGACTCAGCCAGGCAAAGCGCTCTACACCGGCATGTTGAATGCTTCCGGTGGCGTCATTGATGATTTGATTGTTTACTTTATGACCGAGGACTTTTTCCGTCTGGTGGTGAACTCCGCTACGCGTGAAAAAGATCTGCAATGGATTGGTGAACACGCGAAGAAATACGGTGTGACCTTGACCGAGCGTGACGATCTGGCGCTGATTGCGGTGCAGGGACCTCAGGCTCAGCAAAAAGCGCAGTCGCTGTTTAGCGCGGCACAACGCGATGCTGTGGCGGGTATGAAGCCCTTCTTCGGTGTTCAGGCGGAAGAGTTGTTTATTGCCACCACCGGTTATACCGGCGAAGCGGGCTACGAGATTGCCTTGCCTGCGACCGAGGCTGCGGATTTCTGGCAGCGTCTGCTGGCGGCGGGTGTCAAACCTGCGGGTCTGGGCGCACGAGACACGTTGCGTCTGGAAGCGGGGATGAATCTGTATGGCAAGGAGATGGATGAGGGCGTTTCACCGCTGGCGGCCAATATGGGCTGGACCATCGTCTGGGAACCGACCGACCGTGATTTTATTGGCCGTGACGCCCTGGAAGCTCAGCGTGCCGCAGGCACAGAAAAACTGGTGGGTCTGGTAATGACCGAAAAAGGGGTGCTGCGTAACGGCTTGCCGGTACGTTTCACCGATGAACAGGGTCAGCCGCAGCAGGGTATTATTACCAGTGGTTCCTTCTCTCCAACGCTGGGTTACAGCATTGCGCTGGCACGTGTGCCAGCGGGTATTGGCGAGCAGGCGATTGTGGAAATCCGCAACCGTGAAATGCCGGTGAAGGTCACCAAACCGATTTTTGTTCGCGCCGGTAAGCCGGTCGCTCAGTAACTTTTTTCAGGAGATTTGGCGATGAGCAATGTACCAAAAGAATTGAAGTACAAAGATAGCCACGAGTGGGTACGTAAGGAAGCCGACGGTACCTTTACCGTGGGGATCACCGAGCATGCCCAGGAATTGTTAGGTGACATGGTGTTTGTTGACCTGCCAGAAGTGGGACGCGTTGTTGCAGCGGGTGAGGATTGTGCAGTAGCAGAATCCGTGAAAGCCGCTTCTGACATCTACGCACCACTGAGCGGCGAGATCATTGAGATAAACGAAGAACTGGAAGGCTCGCCTGAACTGATCAACAGCGATCCGTACAGCGATGGCTGGTTGTTCAAAATCAAAGCCAGCGATGAGTCTGAATTCGACGCCGACTCAATGCTGAATGCCGATGAGTACAAAGCCTCCATCGACGAATAAGTATGACTAACAGAAGGTGTCGCCTGGCGGCACCTTCGTTTTTTGTCTGTATTAATACCCAGCCCGATTCAGGATTTACTGCTAATGACTCAGACTCTCAACCAGCTTGAACATAACGGTGCGTTCATTGAGCGCCATATCGGTCCTACGCCGCAGCAACAGGCCACCATGCTGGAAGCGATTGGTGCCAGCTCGCTGGAAGCGTTGATCGGTTCCATCGTGCCTGCCGATATCCAGCTGCCGGGCCCTCCCGCAGTGGGTGATGCCGCCACCGAGCAGCAGGCGCTGGCGGAGCTGAAAGCCATTGCCAGTCAGAATCAGCGTTACAAATCCTGGATTGGAATGGGTTACACCGCGGTGATCACCCCGCCGGTGATCCTGCGTAACATGCTGGAAAATCCGGGCTGGTACACCGCTTACACGCCGTACCAGCCTGAAGTATCCCAGGGTCGTCTTGAAGCGTTGCTTAACTTCCAGACCCTGACGCTGGATCTGACCGGTCTCGACATCGCGTCAGCGTCATTGCTGGACGAAGCGACTGCCGCTGCGGAAGCGATGGCCATGGCAAAACGCGTCAGCAAGCTGAAAACGGCCAATAAATTCTTTATCGCCGACGATATCCATCCGCAGACGCTGGATGTGGTACGTACCCGTGCCGAAACCTTTGGTTTTGAACTGATTATCGACAGCGCGGAAAAAGCGCTCGATCATGACGACCTGTTCGGCGTGCTGCTGCAACAGGCAGGCACCACTGGCGAAGTGCATGATTACCGTTCACTGATTACCGAGCTGAAAAGCCGTAAAGTGGTGGTGAGCGTAGCCGCTGATTTTATGGCGCTGGTGCAGCTGGAAGCCCCAGGCAAGCAGGGTGCAGACATTGTGTTTGGCTCTGCGCAGCGCTTTGGCGTGCCGATGGGCTACGGCGGTCCGCATGCGGCCTTCTTTGCCAGCCGCGACGAACACAAACGCTCCATGCCGGGCCGTATCATCGGCGTCTCACGCGATGCGGCGGGCAACACTGCGCTGCGTATGGCGATGCAGACCCGCGAACAACATATCCGTCGCGAGAAAGCCAACTCCAACATCTGTACTTCTCAGGTGCTGCTGGCGAATATCGCCGGTTTCTACGCGGTCTATCACGGACCGGCTGGCCTGAAGCGTATCGCTTCACGTATCCATCGTCTGACCAGCATTCTGGCTGCCGGACTGAAAAACGGTGGCCTGAAACTGCGCCACAATAGCTGGTTCGATACTCTGACCGTAGAAGTGGCTGACAAAGCGGCGGTACTCAACCGTGCGCTGAGCTTTGGTGTCAACCTGCGCAGCGACATTCATAACGCGGTGGGTATCACCCTGGATGAAACCACCCGTCGTGAAGACGTGCAGGCGTTATTCGCTATTCTGCTGGGCGATGCCCACGGCCTGGATATTGATGCGCTGGATAGCGTCGTTGCCGCTGAGAACAGCGCGATTCCGACGGGCCAGCAGCGCCAAAGCGCCATCCTGGAGCATCCGGTGTTCAACCGCCATCACAGTGAAACTGAGATGATGCGTTATATGCACAGCCTGGAGAAAAAGGATCTGGCGCTGAACCAGGCGATGATCCCGCTGGGTTCCTGCACCATGAAACTCAATGCCGCAGCTGAAATGATCCCCATCACCTGGCCGGAATTCGCTGAACTGCATCCGTTCTGTCCGGCAGAGCAGGCTGCGGGTTATCTGCAAATGATCGGCCAGCTGTCGCAGTGGCTGGTACAGCTGACCGGTTATGACGCGCTGTGTATGCAGCCGAACTCGGGCGCGCAGGGAGAATATGCCGGTCTGCTGGCGATTCGTCGTTATCACGAGAGTCGCAATGAAGGCGACCGCCATATCTGCCTGATCCCCAGCTCAGCACACGGCACCAACCCGGCGTCGGCACAGATGGCGGGCATGTCAGTGGTGGTAGTCGCTTGTGACAAACAGGGCAACATCGACCTCGGTGATCTGCGTGAGAAAGCAGCACAGTCGGGCGATAAACTCTCCTGCATCATGGTGACGTATCCGTCCACCCACGGCGTGTACGAAGAAACGATCCGTGAAGTGTGCCAGATTGTGCATCAATACGGCGGCCAGGTTTATCTCGACGGCGCCAACATGAACGCGCAGGTGGGCATCACCACGCCAGGCTACATTGGTGCGGATGTTTCTCACCTTAACCTGCACAAAACCTTCTGCATTCCGCACGGCGGCGGTGGCCCAGGTATGGGGCCGATTGGCGTCAAAGCGCATCTGGCTCCCTTCGTTCCGGGCCACAGCGTGGTGCAAATTGATGGCGTATTGACCCAGCAGGGCGCGGTGTCCGCAGCGCCATTCGGCAGCGCCTCGATTCTGCCGATCAGCTGGATGTATATCCGTATGATGGGTGCTGAAGGTCTGAAACAGGCCAGTTCAGTGGCGATCCTTAATGCGAACTACATCGCCAGCCGTTTACAGTCGGCTTACCCGATTCTGTATACCGGACGCGATGGCCGTGTCGCGCATGAATGTATTCTGGATATTCGTCCGCTGAAAGAGCAAACCGGCATCAGTGAGCTGGACATCGCCAAGCGCCTGATTGACTACGGCTTCCATGCGCCGACCATGTCGTTCCCGGTTGCCGGTACGCTGATGGTGGAGCCGACGGAATCGGAGAGCAAAATCGAACTGGATCGCTTTATCGATGCCATGCTGGCTATTCGTATGGAGATCGATCGTGTGGCTGATGGTGAATGGCCGCTCGAAGATAACCCACTGGTCAATGCACCGCATACCCAGATGGAAATCGTCGGTGAGTGGACGCATCCGTACACCCGTGAGTTGGCTGTGTTCCCGGCAGGCAACGCCAATAAATACTGGCCGACGGTAAAACGTCTGGATGATGTCTTCGGCGATCGAAATCTTTTCTGTAGCTGTGTCCCGATGAGTGAGTACGCGTAAGCTACACTCTTTCCCATCACAGCAAAGGCCGGGTAACCGGCCTTTTTTTATGGAGGCAATATGGAACTGGCATTGGTCACGGGGGCGAGTCGTGGGATTGGTCGTGCGACCGCGTTATTACTGGCAAAAGCAGGCTATGGCGTAGCGGTAAATTATCGTCAGCGTGAGGCTGAGGCACAACAGGTGGTTGCGGAGATCGTGTCACAGGGTGGTCACGCGTTTGCGGTTCAGGCCGATATCGCCGACGAAGCGCAGGTGCTGAAGATGTTTCAGCAACTCGATGATCATGATGCTGAGCTGAAAGTGCTGGTGAACAACGCCGGTATCCTGTTTCAGCAGTGCCGGGTAGAGGATCTGGATGTGGAACGTATCCAGCGCGTGTTTGCCACCAATGTGACCGGCACTTTTCTTTGCTGCCGCGAAGCGGTTAAACGCATGGGGACGCATCACGGCGGCAGTGGGGGATCCATCATCAATGTGTCATCAGCCGCAGCCAGAATCGGTTCCCCTAACGAATATGTGGATTACGCTGCGTCCAAAGGCGCGATGGATACCCTGACCAAAGGTTTGTCGCTGGAAGTCGCCATGCAGGGAATTCGTGTCAATGGCGTGCGTCCGGGGCCGATCTATACCGAAATGCATGCCGACGGCGGCGAGCCTGGCCGGGTAGACCGGGTCGCGAGTGGTATCCCGATGGGGCGCGGTGGTCAGCCACAGGAAATCGCCGCCGCAATCGTCTGGCTGGCAAGCGATGCCGCTTCCTATATCACCGGCACCATCATTGATGCAGCCGGGGGGCGCTAGTTAAAACTTACGTATTCTCCGATCCGTCGCGGCGCGATTTATCGCGCCGCGACGTTATCGTGCATTTTTTCATCATCGCATTCCTGTCATCTTCCTGACATTTTCCTGCTGTCTGATCACTCAGGTTGAAACACCGATACACAGTTTAATTTTAGCGTACAGGTGTACACTGAAATTATTCCTGGTTACTCTGATGCACAGAAAAAGCACAGTCAGTTTCTTCGTTTTTCGGGACGCACGCTCATGGTACAGAACCGTCTTATCGCTCAGGGCTATTCGCTGGCAGAAGAGATCGCTAACAGCATCAGCCACGGTTTAGGCTGCCTGTTTGGCATTGTGGGTCTGGTGTTGTTATTGACTCAAGCCGTTGAAATGCAAGCCGATGTGACAGCAATTACCAGCTACAGTCTGTATGGTGGCAGTATGATTTTGCTGTTTCTGGCTTCCACGCTCTATCACGCAATTCCCCATCAGAAAGCCAAATACTGGCTGAAAAAATTTGACCACTGCGCCATCTATCTGCTGATCGCCGGGACTTATACGCCATTCCTGTTGGTGGGCTTGAAATCGTCGCTTGCTAAGGGGTTGATGATTGTCATCTGGAGCCTGGCGCTGGCGGGCATCATTTTTAAACTCACCATTGCTCACCGCTTTAAAGTGTTGTCGCTGGTAACCTATCTCAGCATGGGATGGTTATCGCTGGTGGTGATTTATCAGCTGGCGACCAAATTGTCAGCGGGCGGCGTCTGGCTGCTGGCGGCGGGAGGAATCGTGTATTCACTCGGCGTGATTTTCTATGTGGCGCGTCGTATTCCCTACAATCACGCGATCTGGCACGCCTTTGTGCTGGGTGGCAGCATTTGCCACTTCTGTGCGATTTACTTCTATGTGATGTGAAAAGAACAACCTGCACAAATTCGTAGCGGCGCAATTTATTGCGCGATTTTTGGCAATTGCGCCGCTACGTTGTCGTTGGCGGTTAATCTTCGAGAGAATAAGGCAGTGGCTGAATAGTCAGTTTGCCGCCTTCGTCACCTTCCACGCGTAGCACGCTATCCGGCTCCAGATCGTTATTCATCACCACCTGCACCCATACTTCACCGTCATCCAACTGAACCGCGGTGAGAACCGTGCCGGTACGACGCCACTTATCACCCATCTGCAATTCCAGCGAGCCGTCGACCTGCGGCAGATGGCTGGCATTACCCGCCAGCCAGTACAGGGCGCGTTTATTGGCACCACGGAATTTGGCGCGTGCCACCATCTCCTGCCCGGTGTAGCAACCTTTTTTAAAGCTGATGGCGTCGAGCGCCTGTAAGTTGGTGGCCTGCGGAATCAGCTGCGCGCTGGTGGCGCTGTCAATCACCGGAATGCCCGCTTCAATATCCAGTGCCAGCCACTGGGTGCTGTCATTGAGCTGCGCATCACCTTTCAGCTTATCCTTCAGGGCTTCGGCCTGGGGAAGCGTGGTCACCAGCAGGAAGCGCTCCGCCGGTTGTTCAAACCACAGCAGGGTGGTGTCGTCCTGCTGGACCACGGGCGTGGTTGCATCCGGCAGGACCGGAAACTGACTTGCCAGCGCGGTGCGCGCCTGGAAACCTGCCACGCCCAGCAGCACGGCATCGTCATCGGCAGCGATGGTCACTTTGGCAAACACCGCATACTTTTTCAGCTCGGTCAGTTGGGTATCGCGCAGATTGCGACGAACCAGATAGCCAAAACCTTCGCCACGATGGAACAGGCGCAGGCTGGTCCACATTTTCCCTTTGGCATCACAATGCGCCGCCGGGCGATGCTGGGTGGCATCCAGCGCGGCCACATCCAGCGTCAGCTGGCCTTGAAGATACGAGGTGCTGTCTTTGCCCTGCACCGCAACCAGCGCCCACTCATCGAGTGACATCAGGGTTAATGGCAGGCGAGACGATGCCGCGGGTTGGCGTGGCGGAAGGGTATAAATAGGCATGGGCTATTCCTGATTATTGGGTTCATCCGTAGATAATGATTCCATGTTAAAAGAGACGCGCGGCATTGCAACCTGTTTGCGGAATCCGACGCACAAATCGCGTGATAACCCTGCATTGTGTGGAAAGGTTTTGCGTATTGATGCACAGCAACCACAGCTGCGCCTGCAGCCACGGAAAAAAGCAGGTACACTGAGCGCCATTGTTTGCCGCAGTGGAAAAAGACACATGGATATTCATGACAAATCCCGCGTCCAATGGGCGTGCCGTCGTGGCATGCTGGAACTGGACATCGCCATCATGCCGTTTTTCAAATATGAGTATGATTCTCTCACCGACACCGACAAACAGGTGTTTATTGCCTTGCTGAAAAGCGACGATCCTGATTTGTTTAACTGGATGATGAACCACGGTGAGCCAGCTGATCCCGAGTTCAAACGCATGGTTAAACTGATTCAGCAGCGCAATCGTGAACGCGGTCCGGTGGCAATGTAACCTGCACCCGTCGCGCAGCGCATGTGCGTTGCAGACGCTGATGCTCGGTTGCTGTTGTCTGCTGATCGTGGGCTTGCCCTGGCCGGAGATGTGGCACTGGGGCAAAGTGCCGCTGCTGTTATTACTGCTGATGGAAGGCTGGCGCAACCAAAGGCTGCTACAGCAACGCCGTGGACGGCTGATATTAGATAAACAAGGTAACTGGCTGTGGGATGACCGCTGCTGGCACAATGCGCGCGCACCCGGCTGGTTGCCGATTGGCGTGTTACTGGTGTTGCGTAATCAGCAGGGGCAGTGCAGGCGGCTATGGCTGATGTATGACAACATGCCGCCTGGTTACTGGCGCGCGTTGCGAGCCAGCTGTTTTATGCATGCCAGCATTGAGCTGTAGCGGCGCGATTTATCGCGCGTCTTTTGGGCCGGGGCACCGGTTGTCAGAAAACCGCGCAATAAATTGCGCCGCTACAACCTGGTGCGGTATTGAGCCGTGATGTAAATCTCCGCACAAACCGTAGCAGCGCGATTTATCGCGCAGGCCTTAGCTACCCTGCTGATGATGCCTTAAAGCAGTGCCGCTGTTTCCGTCAGAATCTGTTCACACCACTGTTCGATACGTTCATCACTCAGTTCGAACTGGTTAACATCGTCAAGGGCCAGGCCGACAAATTGTTTACCGTCGGCGGTGAGGGGTTTCGGGCTGGTAAATTCATAGCCCTCCAGCGGCCAGTAGCCGACAAACTGCACGCCCATCGGTTGCAGCAGCTCATGCAGCATACCCAGCGCATCAAGAAACCATTCGCTGTAGCCAATCATGTCGCCCATGCCATACAGCGCGACAATTTTCCCGCGCAGATTCAGTGCCGGAATTTGTGGCCAAATCGCTTCCCAGTCTTCCTGCAATTCACCAAAATCCCAGGTGGGAATACCGAGGATCAGCAAATCGTACTGCTCCATCAGCGTCGGATCATCATCTTTCAGATTGTGCAGGGTGACCAATTCGCCACCAATAAAATCGCGGATCTTCTCTGCGGTCATTTCGGTGTAGCAGGTGCTTGAACCGTAAAACAGGCCGATATTCATGCAATTAATGCTCTGGCTGAAACTGACTTTGGCGCAATTGTACCAGAAGCAGGCGCTTTTCAGGCATAATGAGCACGATTTCACACGAGCTGGAGGGAGAGAGTGGAAGACCGTGACCTGATCGAACAGTTTCTGGATACGCTCTGGATTGAGCGCAATCTGGCACAAAATACCCTCGCATCGTATCGGCAGGATCTGCAAACCCTCACCGGCTGGCTGCATCATCATGAGCGCACCCTGCTGACGCTGGAGGCGCCCGATTTGCAGCAGTTTCTGGCAGAACGCGTGGAAGGCGGCTATAAAGCCACCAGTTCTGCGCGTACCCTGAGTGCCATCCGGCGGTTGTTTCAATACCTGTATCGTGAAAAGCTGCGCAGCGACGATCCCAGCGCACTGCTTTCCGCCCCGAAACTGCCACAGCGTCTGCCCAAGGATCTCAGCGAAAAGCAGGTGGAGAGCTTGTTACAGGCACCGTCGATTGAGATCCCGCTCGAACTGCGCGATAAAGCGATGCTGGAATTGCTCTACGCCACCGGGCTGCGTGTATCCGAGCTGGTGGGTTTAACCCTCAGTGATATCAGCCTGCGTCAGGGCGTGGTGCGGGTGATCGGTAAAGGCAACAAAGAACGCCTTGTGCCATTGGGTGAAGAAGCGATTTACTGGCTGGAGCATTATATGGAGCATGGCCGTCCGTGGTTGCTGAACGGGCAAACGCTGGATGTGGTGTTTCCCAGCAACCGTGCGCAACAGATGACGCGCCAGACGTTCTGGCATCGCATCAAGCATTACGCCATCCTGGCCGGGATCGACAGTGAAAAATTGTCGCCGCATGTGCTGCGCCACGCGTTTGCCACACATTTACTGAACCATGGGGCCGATTTGCGCGTCGTACAGATGTTGCTGGGGCATAGCGACCTCTCAACCACCCAGATTTATACGCACGTTGCCACTGAGCGCCTGCGACAGTTACATCAACAGCATCATCCGCGTGCCTGACACGCGGCAACAAGGAAATGAGATGAAAAAACAGTTAACGATGCTGGCTCTGCTGGTCAGCACTTTTTCCGGGCTGGTTCATGCCGATGACAGCGCCATCCAGCAGGCGCTGAAAAAACTCGGCCTGCAACAGACGGAAATTCAGCCGTCACCGTTGCCAGGCATCAAAACCGTGCTGACCGAAAGCGGCGTGCTGTACGTTACGGAAGATGGTAAGCACATGATTCAGGGCCCGCTGTACGATGTGAGCGGCGCTCAGCCGGTGAACGTGACTAACCAGTTGCTGGAGAAAAAAGTCACCGCGCTGGAACCGCAAATGATCGTGTACAAAGCGCCGAAAGAACAACACGTTATCACCGTGTTCACCGATATTACCTGTGGTTACTGCCGTAAGCTGCACGAGCAGATGGCGGACTACAACGCGCTGGGCATCACCGTGCGTTATCTGGCGTTCCCGCGTGAAGGTCTGCATGGCCAGGTGGAAAAAGCGATGAAAGCGGTCTGGTGCAGCGCCGATCGTAACAAAGCCTTTGATGAAGCGATGAAAGGCAACGTGCCACAGATGGATGCGCCCGCCACCTGCAAAATCGACCTCGATCAGCACTACAAACTCGGCATTCTGTTCGGTATTCAGGGCACTCCGGCCATCCTTACCGACAGCGGCATGATGATTCCGGGCTATCAGGGACCGCAGGAGCTGAAGCAGGTGCTCGATGGCCAGAAAAGTGGCGGTTAATCCACAGTGATCCATTCTGTTGAACTGCGTCGGCGTGAGTCCCATGTCGACGATGCCTTACCCGCCGATTTGCCGCCGTTGCTGCGTCGGCTCTACCTGCAACGTGGTGTACGTGATGCCGCAGAACTGGAGCGTGGCGCGAAACACCTGCTGCCGTGGCAAACGTTGGGCGGCATTGAGGCCGCTGTTACCTTGCTGCATCAGATGCTGCGCGACGGCCGTCGCATTGTGGTGGTCGGCGATTTTGATGCCGACGGGGCGACCAGCACGGCGCTGACGGTGCTGGCGTTGCGTAGTCTCGGCGGCAATATCGATTATCTGGTGCCAAACCGTTTCGAAGACGGCTACGGCCTCAGCCCGGAAGTGGTGGAGCAGGCGCGCGCACGCGGTGCCGAAATGATCCTCACGGTGGATAACGGTATCTCGTCACATGCAGGCGTCGATACCGCGCATCAGCACGGTATCCCGGTGCTGGTCACTGACCACCATCTGCCTGGCGAAACGCTCCCTGCCGCCGAAGCCATTGTTAACCCCAATCTGAGTGACAGCGATTTTCCCTCACGGTCACTGGCCGGGGTGGGGGTCGCCTTTTATCTGATGCTGGCGCTGCGCGCCTATTTGCGCACGCAAAACTGGTTTAGCGAGGGGCGCAGCGAACCCAATCTGGCGGAATGGCTCGATTTGGTGGCGCTTGGCACCGTGGCTGACGTGGTGCCGCTCGATGCCAATAACCGCATCCTGGTATGGCAGGGCCTGAGTCGCATTCGCGCCGGGAAGTGCCGTGTGGGCATCCGTGCCTTGCTGGAAATCGCCAATCGTGATGCGCGTCAGCTGGTTGCCAGCGACCTCGGTTTCGCCATCGGCCCACGCCTTAACGCTGCCGGGCGGCTGGATGATATGTCGGTGGGCGTAGCGTTGCTGCTTACCGAGGACATTACCGAAGCCCGCATGCTGGCGAACGAGCTGGATGCCCTCAATCAGACGCGTAAAGAGATTGAACAGGGCATGAAAAGTGAAGCGCTGGCGCTGTGTGATGCGCTGGAGCGGCAGAACACCGATTTACCGCTCGGCCTGGCGTTTTTCCATCCCGAATGGCATCAGGGGGTGGTGGGCATTCTGGCTTCCCGCCTGAAAGAACGTTTTCACCGTCCGGTGATCGCTTTTGCCCCGGCAGGTGATGGCACGTTGAAAGGCTCTGGTCGTTCGATTGCCGGTTTGCATCTGCGTGATGCGCTGGAGCGCCTCGATACCTTATTCCCCGGGCTGATGATCAAATTTGGCGGCCATGCCATGGCGGCGGGCTTGTCGCTGGAGGAAACGCGCTTTGAAGAGTTTCGCCAGCGTTTTGCCGCCCTGATCGATGAATGGCTGGCAGGCGAGGCATTGCAAGGAGTGATTTGGTCCGATGGTGAGCTGCGTGCGCAGGAGTTTTCGCTGCAAACCGCCGAGTTGCTGCGCGAAGCCGGTCCCTGGGGCCAGGCGTTCCCCGAGCCGGTATTTGATGGACGCTTTAAAGTGCTGCAACAAAAACTGGTGGGCGAACGTCATCTGAAAGTGATGGTGGAACCGGTAGGCGGGGGCCCGCTGCTGGATGGTATCGCGTTTAACGTCGATACTACCTTGTGGCCGGACAGCAGCGTGCGCCAGGTCGAACTGGCTTATAAGCTGGACATCAACGAATACCGGGGCAATCGCACGGTGCAACTGATTATCGACCATCTGTGGCCGCTGGCATAAGCGGTTACCAATGCTACAAAATAAACGCGCTTTCGGTTAAACTAGCGCGTTAGAATTTTCCCTTCTCACCGAATCGTCAAAAAAGACTGAAAAGCCATGTTTGAAATTAACCCGGTCAAAAACCGTATTCAGGACCTCACCGAGCGCAGCGACGTTCTTAGGGGGTATCTTTGACTACGATGCCAAGAAAGAACGCCTCGAAGAAGTAAACGCCGAGCTGGAACAACCTGACGTCTGGAACGAACCTGAGCGCGCACAAGCGCTGGGTAAAGAGCGTTCGTCGTTAGAAGTGATTGTTAATACCCTGAATCAGATGGCGCAGGGGCTGGAAGATGTGCAGGGTCTGCTGGATTTGGCGGTTGAAGCCGAAGACGAAGAGACCTTTAACGACGCCATTGCCGAGCTGGATGTACTGGAAGTGAAGCTCGGTGAGCTGGAATTCCGTCGTATGTTCTCCGGCGAATATGACAGCGCCGATTGCTATATCGATTTACAGGCCGGTTCCGGCGGCACTGAAGCGCAGGACTGGGCCAGCATGCTGATGCGTATGTATCTGCGCTGGGCAGAAGCCAAGGGCTTCAAAACCGAAATTATTGAAGAGTCAGAAGGTGAAGTGGCCGGTCTGAAATCCGCCACCATTCGCGTTTCTGGTGACTATGCCTTCGGCTGGCTGCGTACTGAAACCGGCGTTCATCGCCTGGTACGTAAGAGTCCATTTGACTCCGGCGGTCGTCGTCATACCTCCTTCAGCTCGGCCTTTATCTACCCGGAAGTGGATGACGATATTGATATCGAAATCAATCCGGCAGATCTGCGTATTGACGTTTACCGTGCTTCGGGCGCGGGTGGTCAGCACGTTAACCGGACGGAATCCGCGGTACGTATTACCCATATTCCAACCGGCACCGTGACGCAATGCCAGAACGATCGTTCGCAGCATAAGAACAAAGATCAGGCGATGAAGCAGATGAAAGCGAAGCTGTACGAGCTTGAGATGCAGAAGAAAAATGCTGAGAAACAGGCGGCAGAAGATAACAAATCTGACATCGGCTGGGGCAGCCAGATTCGTTCTTACGTGCTGGACGATTCACGCATCAAAGATCTGCGTACCGGCGTCGAAACCCGTAACACCCAGGCGGTGCTGGACGGCGACCTCGATCGTTTTATTGAAGCAAGTTTAAAAGCAGGGCTATAAGGAACCGACATGTCTGAACAACAACCGCAGAGCGCTGACGCCGCACTTGAGTTAAACAACGAACTGAAAACGCGTCGCGAAAAACTCAGCGCGCTGCGTGAAACCGGCGTGGCGTTTCCTAACGATTTCCGCCGTGACACCACCTCCGATAAGCTGCACGCCAGCTATGATGAGAAAAGCAACGAAGAGTTGGAAGATCTCGGCATTGAGGTGAGTGTGGCCGGTCGTATGATGACCCGCCGTATTATGGGCAAAGCCTCGTTTGTCACCTTACAGGACGTCGGTGGCCGCATTCAGCTGTATGTGGCGCGTGATGATCTGGCTGAAGGCATCTACAACGAGCAGTTCAAGAAGTGGGATCTCGGTGATATCCTCGGCGCGCGCGGTAAGCTGTTCAAAACCAAAACCGGTGAGCTGTCGATCCACTGTTCTGAACTGCGTCTGCTGACCAAAGCACTGCGTCCGCTGCCGGATAAATTCCACGGCCTGGCCGATCAGGAAACCCGTTATCGTCAGCGTTATCTCGACCTGATCGCCAACGACGAATCACGTCACACCTTCCAGGTTCGCTCCAAAATCATGGCCGGTATCCGCCAGTTCATGGTAGGCCGTGACTTTATGGAAGTGGAAACCCCGATGATGCAGGTGATTCCGGGTGGTGCTTCGGCACGTCCGTTTATCACCCATCACAACGCGCTGGACATTGATATGTACCTGCGTATTGCGCCGGAACTGTATCTGAAGCGTCTGGTGGTTGGTGGTTTTGATCGCGTCTTCGAGATCAACCGTAACTTCCGTAACGAAGGGATCTCGCCGCGTCATAACCCAGAGTTCACCATGATGGAACTCTACATGGCGTATGCGGATTACAAAGATCTGATCGAGCTGACCGAAAGCCTGTTCCGTACCCTGGCGCAGGACGTACTCGGCACCACGGAAGTGCCTTATGGTGAACACAGCTTCGATTTCGGTAAGCCGTTCGAAAAACTCACCATGCGTGAAGCGATCAAAAAATACCGTCCGGAAACCGATCTGGCCGATCTGGATAACTTCGACAAAGCGGTGGCCATTGCCCACTCTCTGCACATCAAAGTGGAGAAAAGCTGGGGTCTGGGCCGTGTTGTGACCGAGATCTTCGAAGAAACCGCCGAAGCCCATCTGATCCAGCCGACCTTCATCACCGAATATCCGGCTGAAGTGTCACCGCTGGCGCGCCGTAACGACGAGAACCCGGAAATCACCGATCGCTTTGAATTTTTCATCGGCGGCCGTGAAATCGGTAACGGCTTCTCTGAGCTGAACGATGCGGAAGACCAGGCGGAGCGTTTCCTGCAACAGGTGAATGCCAAAGATGCAGGCGATGACGAAGCGATGTTCTACGACGAAGATTACGTGACTGCGCTGGAACACGGCCTGCCGCCGACTGCGGGCCTCGGTATCGGTATCGACCGTATGGTGATGTTGTTTACCAACAGCCACACCATCCGCGACGTGATCCTGTTCCCGGCGCTGCGCCCGTCAGGTAAATAAGCGCATACCCTCGTAAGCAAAAATAGGTCGCCCTGCAAGGCGACCTTTTTTTTGCCATAAAAATCCTGATGACAACCCGGCACGCTCTGTGCAGGATGGTTTTTTTATTTGCAGGGAATAACCATGAGTGCAAAAGCGGCATCGTTAGAAGGCCGGATTCGTCAGCACTGGGATCAACTCTCCAGCCATGAACAGCGGCTGGCCGACGTATTGCTGGCTGCACCCGGTCAGCTGGCGATGAACACGGCCACGGAACTGGCGCACAGCGCTGGGGTGTCCAAAGCCACCACCACCCGTTTCTTCCGTCATCTCGGTTATGAAAGCTACGAAGCGGCACGCCGCCAGGCACGTGATATGCAAAGCAGCGGCTCGCCGCTCTATTTGCAGGTTGTCCCCAGCGCTTCACCGCTCGACAGCATTATGCAGCAGCATCTGGAAAAAGAGATCGCCAATCTGGTGAACAGCTATCGCACGCTGGAAAGCGCTCAGTTGCAGGAGGCGGTTACCGCCATCGCCCGTGCGCGACGCGTGGTGGTGATGGGCTGGCGTCACAGCCAGACTATCGCGCAGCTGATCTATCGCGATCTGATTCATGTCCACCCCGATGTGCGTTTGCTGCCCCGTCCCGGTGATTCGCTGGCGGAACATCTCGCCTCGCTGGGGGAGCAGGATGTGGCGATCTGTGTCGGCCTGCGCCGCCGTATGCCGGTGCTGGAGGCAGCAATGAATGCGCTGGCAGAACGCCAGGTGCCGATGTTGTATCTGGCCGATGTGTTGTCCGGCAAACCGGCACGCCACGCCCAATGGGTGGTACGTTGCCACACCGACAGCAGTCTGATTTTCGATAGCACCGCTGCACTTTCCGGTATCTGCAATCTGTTGTGCTCACTGGTCGCTCGCCAGATGGGTAAAGCCAGCAACGATTACCTCGCGCAGGTTGAAGCGCTGCACCAATCCCTCGACGAACTCGAATAACGCCCCATGCTGGCGCATTTTGCGCCAGTTTTTGCCCTGAACTGGTGCAATCATCGTTGCCCGGTTGGCGGTCGTTTCACACGATGTGAAATCATAGAAACTTAAAATAAAAATAAAGAAACAATCGTTTCTCAATGATTGCACAGGAAAAAGTCATTTTTCAGCCCCATGGTGCGATCGGTGTGTGAAAAATCTGGCACAAAATATGCTCAGTAGAAAAAGACATTTCACCAACACCAGGGAAACACCATAATGAAAAAAACAGCAATCCTCATTGCCGCACTTTTGTCTGTTGGCACTCTGGCGCAGGCGCAAGCCGACACGCTGGCCGACATCAAAAGCAGCGGCAAAATCACCGTCGGTATCGACCCGACATTTCCTCCGTATGAATACACCGACGACAGCGGTGCCATCACCGGCTACAGCGTGGCGATCATGCAGTCCTTCGCCAAAGACCTCGGTGTGAAACTGGAGTTTCAGAAAACCGCGTTCAGCGGCATTTTGCCGGGCCTGATTTCCGGCTCGTTTAACGCTGAAGGCTCCTCCCTGAACGTTACCGCCGAACGCGCGAAGAAAGTGCTGTTCACCGTGCCATACAGCAAAACCGTTAACGGGGTGCTGGTGCGCGAAGATGAGGCCAAAACCTTTAGCGGCAAAACTCTCAGCCCGGAAAGCCTGTCTGGCCTGCGTGGTGCGGTGAAAACTGCCAGCGTGCCGGAGCAGTTGCTGAAAGGGTTTAACGAGCAGCTGAAAAAAGCCGGTAAAAAACCGATCACCATCATCAGCGTCGATTCCCTTGATCAGACTGTCAGCACCCTGATGACCAAACGCGCTGATTTCGTTTACGACGATATCTCGGTACTGGCACCGGTGGTGAAGAAGTACCCGAGCAAAGTGGCGCAGGTGGGTGAAGTCGGCCCGTCACAGTGGATGGGCTGGGCAACGCGTAAAGAAGACGGCAGCCTGAACAAAGCCCTGAGTGACCATATCCTGGCGATGCAGAAAGATGGCGAACTGACCAAACTTCAACAGCAGTACCTCGGCACCACCTTTACTGTGCCGGCCAGCGATTTCATTCCCCAGGAGTAAGTATGTGCCAGTCAACCCTGACGGTCCCGGCGGGGCACGGCAAAACCTTCCGTGTGCGCAAAGGGCAATTTATTACCGTCATTGATAGTGAAGGGCAGCAGGCCGCGGATTTTGTCGCGGTCAATGCCGACGACCTGAACGAAAAGCTGTCACCGGTGCATACCCGCCAGCATCTGCGTTCGCTGTTCTTTAAACCTGGCGATGCGCTGTGGTCGAGTGAAAACCGCCCGCTGCTGCGCATTGTCGCGGACACCATCGGTATCCACGACGCCAACGTCCCGGCCTGTGACCGCACGCGTTTCAGCGTTGATTTCGGCGTTGAGGGGCATCGCAACTGCGTGGATAACCTGCTGGAAGGGATGAAAGCCTTCGGCGTGACCTACTTCACCCTGCCGGAACCGTTCAACCTGTTCCAGAACGGCCCGGTCACCGCCGATGGTCGTATGGAAGTCACCGACCCACACAGCAAGGCGGGCGACAGCATCACCTTTGAAGCGCTGTGCGACCTGATTTGCTCAGTATCGTCCTGCCCGCAGGACATCATTCCGGGGAATGGCTTGCAGGTGACACCTATCGATATTCGCGTCAGCGATCACGACCACACCGGGGAGATGCCGCATGCTGCTGATGCGTGAGAGTTATGAAGAGAGCGCGGAACGCACCCTGGCGGCACCGGTTGAGGTGGCTGCGGGTAGCGTGGCATCGATTCGCGTGCTGCGTGGTCAGTTGCTGCGTATCACCGCGTTGGGGGAGGGGGCGGTAGCCTCGCTGTTCGGTTTTAGTTTGCAGGACCCGGCGGTATGGCTGTCGGTGCACCATACGCGCGTCTTCAGCAACAGTTATCTGCTCGGCTCCGGTATGCGTTTGGTCAACAACCGTCGCCGTCCGATGATGGTGCTGGGTAAAGATAGCGTTAAACGTCATGACCTGCTGCTGCCGGGTTCCACCACGGCGTTTCTGGCGCAGCGTGGCTACGGCGGAGAGGGTTGCATTGAAGGGGTAAGCCGTGAGCTGGCGCGTCTCGGCATGACGGTGCCGAAAATGCCGGATCCGATCAATCTGTTTATGCACGTCAAACTGACGCGTGACGGTGACATTCTGCCGGAAACCAACCTCACCAAAGCCGGTGACAGCATTACCTGTCGCGTGGTGATGGATACGCGCTTTATCGTCTCTGCCTGTAACACCGGCATTGAGGGCAACGACAAGCCCGCGCCGTTGCGACTGGCGGTGGCGGAGAACCTGACGGACTTTAACGCGGAGTAAGCGATGGGGCTGGATCAACAGGTAGTGGCCGCGCTGCCGGAACTGGGGCACGGTCTGCTGATGACGCTGGTACTGACGGTGCTGGCATCATTGGTGAGCGTAGTAATGGGGCAGCTCGGCTGTTTCCTGCAACTGCGCCGGGCCTGGATCTGGCGCGCGATGGGTCGTCTCTACGTTAGTCTGATGCGCGGCACCCCGGCCATTGTTCAGCTGTTTGTGGTGTTTTTTACCTTGCCGCGTCTGGGGCTGGGTGGTCAGCCGATGCTTGCAGCTGTGGTGGCGATCGGTCTGAACAGTGGGGCTTACGTGGCGGAAATTCTGCGCGTTAACCGCAGTCTGGTGACGCGAGGGCAACTGGAAGCCGCCCGCACCCTGGGGTTAAGCCGCGCGCTCACCTGGTGGTATGTCATCAATCCCCAGGTGATGCGCGCCAGCCTGCCGATGCTGGTGAATGAGTTCACCATTTTGCTGAAAACCACCCCGCTGGCCTCAGTGGTGGCGCTGACAGAACTGACCTATGCCGGTCAGATTGTTATCGCCCGCACCTATGACGCCACCCAGGTGCTGCTATTGGTGGCCGCCGGTTATCTGCTGATTGCGCTGCCGTTGATCGGTGCCGCGCGGCGACTGGAAGCAAAACGGAGGCTGGCATAGTGGATTGGCAGGCAATTATGACCTCGCTGCCGTCGTTAGGTGATGGCCTGGTGGCAACCCTGCAATTGTGTGCGGTGGCGGCCTTGTGTTCGCTGCTGTGGGGGGCGCTGATGGCTGCCATGCTGATGCGTGCCTCACCGTTCTGGCAGCGATTGCTCAATATTTACAGCGGATTGACCCTGGCCCTGCCGCTGCTGGTGGTGATTTATCTGCTCTATTTTGTGTTGCCGGAGTACGACATCACCCTGTCTTCACCGGTGGTTGGCGTGCTGGCCCTGACGCTCTACTACGCACCTTACATCGCGCAGGTGATCCGCGCGGCGATTGCTGCGCTGCCGAAGGGGCAGTGGGAAGCGTGTCGGGTGCTGGGGCTGAGCCGCAGCGAGCAACTGCGTGATGTGGTGTTGCCGCAGACACTGCCGCAAATGCTGTCACCGCTGGTCGGGTTAACCATTGGTTTGATTAAAGACTCTGCGCTGCTGTCGGTGGTTTCGGTGCAGGAGTTTATGTACGCCGCCAAACAGGCAATTTCTGATACCTACGCGCCGCTGGAGATCTACCTGACAGTAGCGCTCTGCTACTGGCTGCTGAACAGTCTGATCGACTGGCTGGCGCGCTGTCTTGAATCCCGCATGACGCGCTATCGTCGCGGCATGCAGCACTAATCTGGAGAACAACATGTCGGCTGAATATCAGCATCGTGCAACCATAACCATTCCGGCGCGCTACGGCAAAGCGGTGCGTCTTAATAAGGGCGAGGCGGTGCAGGTGATTAACCTGCACGGTACGCAGGTGGTGGATTGCTGGGCTTACAACGCGGATGACGTCAGTGAATATATGTGTATGGAGGCGACACGCGTCTGGAATCAGCGCCTCAATCCAAAGGTGGGCGACAGTTTTATTACCAGCCAGCGCCACCCGATTCTGACGCTGGTAGCGGACACCTCACCTGGCGTGCACGACACCTTTATGGCGGCCTGTGATGCGCGCCGCTACGAGCTGCTGGGCTGCACCGAACCGCACCGCAACTGCCACGACAACCTGCATGAAGGGCTGGCGGAGCTGGGCGTGCAACTGCCGCACGGCAATCTGGCCTCGTTCAATATTTTTATGAACATCCAGGTGCAACCGGATGGCATCACCCTGAAGACATTGCCGGTGGTGACAAAACCGGGCGATTACATCGTGCTGCGCGCTGAGATGGACTGCTTTGTGGCGTTCTCGGCCTGTCCGCAGGACATCGTCAGCATCCAGGGGCAGGGCGATAACACCCCGCGCGATGCTGAGCTGCGTATTCTCACCGCTGGGTTCCCCCAGGTGACATTGCAGGGGCCGTGGGTGCCGGCCTGATTTGCACAACCCGCGCGATAAATCGCGCAAGGTTTTTGGGCGCATTACGATTTCATCACCCCATCCAGCCACTTCTGGAAGCGCGCATAAGGGATATACAGCGCCACATCCTTGTAAAGCGTTTTGCCGCTGTGGTTATCGTTAATCCGGCTGCTGTAGCCGACGATCACTCCGGCGAGGGTGTTATCGTCGGCGTTATACACCGCCCCACCGGACATACCCTTCACCACGCCTGCATTGGCGGCGACGACGACGCAGCTGGCTTTGTTCCAGTCATTCGCCAGCGTGGTATTGATCAGGTTCTGACCGGTGGAAGCCACCGGCATGGCGCTGATAAAGCTGTAGCCATAGAGATTGATGCTGTCACCAATCCGGCCATTGCGAAAATGCGGTGGCAGATCCGCCTCGCTGTTTTTGTGGTACACCACGGCAAGGTCACATTCGGGGTGCCAGGCCTTCACCCGATACATCGAGTATTTCGCCACGTGCGCAGCCGTCAGGCTGTACTCGGGGGTCAGGGGAATCACCGAACCGAGCGAGCCTACACCCAGCACGGTAGGAATGCCGGTGAAGGTCATATCGACGCGCTTTTGCGCTTCTTTACTGTATTCGTAGTGCCCGACCGAGCAGCCACTCAGACAGCCAATCGTTAAGGCCATGAGCCATCGCATACGCTCTCCCCTTTGAAGAATGACGAGACATTACCAGGCAATCCATTGGGGTATCGGCAACGCGGAAATTTCCTTTAAGGAATGATTCACCGGCGAAATGCGACGGTGATCACAACCAGTTTTAAAGGGTAGCGTGAAAAAAACGTTCTGTTTCAGGATTGGGAAAAGGACGAAGGCTCACAGATCCGCTGTCAGCGTGAGCGGTGAACGATTATTGCGGTAGCGGCAAAATAACCTTGCGGCATGCGGGGTGTATGGCGGAAAGTGGCTATGCTTTAATACGCGTTGTGACGCAGATCAAAAATTAATAAGCGTCTGCTATCACCGTTCCGCGTTCGTGGAACGGCCTGCCTGCAAAAATTATCGTTATTGGGAGAGTGAGTTATGCCTGTTGCATTACTGGCGCTGGCGCTGAGTGCGTTCGCCATCGGCACCACGGAATTTGTCATCATGGGATTACTGCCGGAAGTGGCGGGTGATCTGCAGGTGTCGATTCCTTCTGCGGGATGGCTGATCAGTGGCTATGCGTTGGGCGTCGCCATCGGTGCCCCGATTATGGCGCTGCTGACAGCAAAACTGCCGCGTAAACGTACCCTGGTGCTGCTGATGTGTATCTTTATCGTCGGCAACGTATTGTGTGCGCTGGCCTACAGCTACAATCTGCTGATGCTGGCGCGTATTGTCACCGCGCTGTGTCACGGTGCGTTTTTCGGCATCGGTTCCGTGGTGGCGGCCAGCCTGGTGGTACCGAGCCGTCAGGCGTCGGCAGTGGCGTTGATGTTCACCGGTCTGACGCTGGCTAACGTGCTCGGCGTACCGTTGGGCACCTGGTTTGGTCAGATGTTTGGCTGGCGAGCCACCTTCTGGGGTGTGGCGATTATCGGCATCTTCGCCTTTATCGCGTTGATCGTCAGCCTGCCCACCAACAAAGACGAAAAGCCGGTGCATCTGGCGAGCGAAGTCAGCGCGCTGGCGAATGGCAAACTGTGGCTGTCGCTGCTGATGACGGTGTTTTTTGCCGCGGCTATGTTTGCGCTGTTCAGCTATATCGCGCCGCTGCTGTTGCAGGTCACCGGGATCACCGATCGCGGCGTCAGCTGGACGCTGTTCCTGATTGGCGCGGGCCTGACGGTGGGTAACATCCTTGGCGGCAAACTGGCTGACTGGAAAGTCTCTTTCAGCCTGATCCTCAGCTTCTCACTGATTGCGGTGTTATCGCTGCTGTTCAGCTGGACCAGCCATGCGCTGTGGCTGGCAGAGATCACCCTGTTCCTGTGGGCGATGGCGACCTTCGCCACCGTACCGGGGCTGCAAATCAACGTGGTACGTCACGGTAAAGAAGCGCCAAACCTGGTATCGACCCTGAACATTTCTGCGTTTAACGTCGGCAATGCGCTGGGTGCCTGGGTCGGCGGCGCGGTGATCGACAAAGGCTACGGCCTGACCTCGGTGCCGGTGGCGGCGGCGGCGCTGGCGGTGGTTGGCCTGGTGGTCTGCCTGATTACCTTCCGTAAATCAGGCGGGCAGGGCGAGGCGGTGCGCGCTTAAGCCAGCCGCTCGGCAATGCGCTGGGGGAACGCGGCGACCTGCTGTTGCAGATGGTCGCAGAAGTGATCCACCAGCGCAGACGCCGGACGGTGTTGCGGGCGTACCAGGCTGATGGTAAACGGCACCGCAATGCTAAACCGGCGCATCACCACACCGCTGTCGGCGTAATCCAGCGCCGTCAGCGGGTTCACGATCGAAACCCCCACCCCGGCGCGCACCATCGCGCACACCGACGCGGCGCTGTGTGTCTCCAGCACCAGCCGTCGTTCCACCCCTTGCTCATGAAACAACGTATCCAGCAACTGGCGATAGCTGTCACTGCGCGACAGGCTGACGTAGTTTTGCCCGTGGAAATCCTGCGGCGTCAGCACCGCACGCTGGCACAACGGATGCTGCGGTGGCAGCACACAAACTTCATCGCAGGTCAGCAGCGCGACACGTTCGGTGCCTGCCGGGGCATGCTGGGTTTCCGTCAGACCCAGATCGTAACGCTGCGCCGACAGCCACTCCTCCAGCAGCGGTGACTCCTGCGGAATGATGTTCATGCTTACCTGTGGATAACGCTGCAAAAAGGGCTGGCACAACGGCGGCAGCAGCGATTGGGAAAACACCGGCAGGCAGGCGATGGAGAGCTCGCCCTGACGGAACTGACGTAAACCTTCGGCGGCATCCATGATGCGATCCAGCCCGTACCACGAGCGCTGGACTTCTTCGAACAGGCGCAGCCCCTGCACCGTGGGTTGTAAGCGGCCACGTACCCGTTCAAACAGTTGCAACCCGAGCTGCTGCTCCAGCCGCGCCAGTTCACGGCTGACGGTGGGCTGCGAGGTATGCAGCAGCGTGGCCGCCTGGGTCAGATTGCCGCTGGTCATCACCGCGTGGAAAATTTCGATATGTCGCCAGTTAATTTTTGCCATACAGCCTCCGTCGCAATCCATATCATATTTGCATAGCTGCCAGTAAAACAGATATTTTTCTGCATGGCTTTGCTGTGGCTAAATAACGTTAACGTCACAGGAGAATTGCTATGCCACGTCCATTGAATAACACCGCCACGGCGCTGACTGCCGCCAATTTGCTGCCACTGGCGCAGCGCTATGCCGGCCCGTTCTGGGCTTATGATGCCAGCGTCATCCAGCAGCGCATTGCGCAGCTGAGCCAGTTCGACGTGGTGCGCTTCGCCCAGAAAGCCTGCTCGAATATCCATATTCTGCGCCTGATGCGTGCGGCAGGAGTGAAGGTGGATTCCGTGTCGCTGGGAGAGATTGAGCGTGCGCTGGCTGCCGGTTATCAGCCGGGTGGCGAAGATATCGTGTTCACCGCGGACGTGTTCGATCAACCCACGCTGGCACGTATTGCCGAGCTGAAAGTGCCGGTGAACGCCGGTTCGGTGGATATGCTGCATCAACTCGGGGCGGTATCCAGCGGCCATGCGGTGTGGCTGCGCATTAACCCTGGCTTTGGTCATGGCCACAGCCAGAAAACCAACACCGGCGGCGAGAACAGCAAGCACGGTATCTGGCACAGCGATCTGCCGCAGGCGCTGGCGGCGATCCAGCAGCATGGTCTGCGCCTGGTGGGCCTGCATATGCATATCGGTTCTGGCGTCGATTACGGTCACCTGCAACAGGTGTGCGACGCGATGGTCGATCAGGTGGTAGCCTTTGGTCAGGATCTGGAGGCGATCTCTGCCGGTGGCGGTTTGTCGATCCCTTACCGCTTCGGTGAAGAAGCGATCGATACCGATCACTACTACGGCCTGTGGAACGGCGCGCGTGAACGTATCGCGGCGCACCTGGGACATGCGGTGAAACTGGAAATCGAACCGGGTCGTTTCCTGGTGGCGGAATCGGGTGTGCTGGTTTCACAGGTTCGTGCGGTGAAAGAGATGGGTAGCCGTCATTTCGTGCTGGTGGATGCGGGCTTCAGTGACCTGATGCGTCCGGCGATGTACGGCAGTTATCACCATATCTCACTGCTGCCTGCCGATGGCCGCGCGGTGGATGAAAACCAGACGGTAGCAAGCGTGGTGGCCGGTCCGCTGTGTGAATCGGGCGATGTCTTTACCCAGCTGGAAGGTGGCAAGGTGGAAACCCGTGCCTTACCGGTGGCCCAGGTCGGTGATTATCTGGTATTCCACGATACCGGCGCTTATGGCGCATCGATGTCATCCAACTACAACAGCCGCCCGCTGATCCCGGAAGTGTTGTTTGAAAATGGCAGCGCACGCGAAATTCGCCGCGCGCAGACCATCCAGGAGCTGCTGGCGCTGGAGCTGTAATCGTTTGGTCGTAGCGGCGCGATTTATCGCGCGATCCTGTTCGCGATGTGGGAAAAATCCGCGCAATAAATTGCGCCGCTACGATTCGTGTATTTCCTTACGCATTAATACTAATTCCTCCGCCAGATCGCGGCACAACATCGCGGTCATCAGATGATCCTGGGCATGCACCAGAATCAGCGTGACCGGCACTTTGCCGCAACCCTCATCGGCCCCAATCAACGCAGTCTGGATCTTATGTGCGGCTTTCGCCGCGTCGTCGGAAGCCCTTAATGCCGCCTCTGCGCCATCCCAGTCTTTTTTGCGTGACTGCTGGATCGCCATCATCGCCTGCGACCGGGCTTCACCGGCATTAATCAGCAGTTCCATCATCGTTTGTTCAAAATCCATACTCGCCTCGCTTATTGGTATGCCAAATTCACGTTTTTGATGCTATCGGAATACCAAAAAGACATTCCGCGAGCACGATCACAGAAAGAAACTGCAATGATCGTCATTTTGGTATGCCAAAACACACCGAGGGTTGACCCATGTCTCTACAGGACCGTCTTATCGATTCTCTGGGTAGCTTTGCCACGCGTTTCAATAGCTACCGCTACATCATGGCGATAAAAGCCTCCTTCATTACGCTGATGCCGGTGATCATCGTTGGCGCGTTTTCGGTGTTGATCTCCAATATGGTGCTCGATGCGAAAAATGGCCTCGCCAGCTTTCCGATGCTGGCGTTTCTCGCCGATCTGAAACCGATTACCAGCAGCATCAACTATGCCACGCTGAGTTTTCTCAACATTGGCGCGGTGTTTCTGATTGGTATCGAACTCGGGCGGATCAACGGCATCAAAACGCTGTTTCCCGGCCTGCTGGCGATCATCTGCTTTATCTCCGTTACGCCGACCACCTTGCAGATGCTGGTCGATGGTCAGATGCATCTGGTCACCGATGTGCTGGCTAAGCAGTTCTCCGATACCAAAAGCCTGTTTCTCGGCATGTTTATCGCCATCCTTGCGGTGGAGATTTACTGTCGGCTGGAGCAGGTCGAGCGGCTGAAAATCAAAATGCCGGACACCGTGCCGCCTAACGTTTCCGCCTCCTTCTCGGCGCTGATCCCGTCGATCATTACCGTGACGCTGGTTGCCACCTTCGGCTTTATCTTCCACCAGCTGACCGGCATGTACCTGTATGACGCGGTCTACAAAGTGGTGCAGCAGCCACTGGAATCGGTGGTGCAGAGCCTGTGGGGCATTCTGCTGCTGATGTTTGTCGCCCAGCTGTTCTGGGTGATCGGCATTCATGGCAATCAGATGGTGAAACCGATTCGCGAACCGCTGCTGCTGGGGGCGATTCTGGTGAATATGAACGCCTTTGAGCAGGGCAAAGAGGTGCCGAATATCATCACCATGCCGTTCTGGGATGTGTATATGAGCATTGGCGGTTCCGGGCTGACCATCGGCCTGCTGACCGCCGTGATGCTGGCCACCAAACGCAAAGAGATGCGCGAGATTGCCAAGTTATCCCTCGGCCCTGGGCTGTTTAACATCAATGAGCCGGTGATTTTTGGTATGCCGATTATGCTCAACCCGATCCTGGCCATCCCGTTCATCATCACCCCGCTGGTGACCGGTTCGATAGGCTATTTCGCCACGGTGATGGGCTTTGCCGGGAAAGCGGTGGTGATGGTGCCCTGGACCACGCCGCCGATTATCAACGCCTGGCTGTCCACTGCCGGTTCCATGGGCGCAGTGGTAACCCAAATCATCTGCATCGGCGTTTCAGTGCTGATCTACCTGCCGTTCGTCAAAGTGGCGGCTCGTCGTGCCGAAGCGGCAGAAGCAAAAAATCTGCAACCGGAACTGGCGCAAAACTAAGGAGCAAGCATGAGTACCCATCATATCCCGCTGCCGGACGGTTTTATTCTTGGTGCGGCAGCATCCGCCTGGCAAACCGAGGGCTGGAGCGGCAAAAAGCCGGGGCAGGATTCGTATCTGGACGCCTGGTATCACAACGACCGCGATGTGTGGCACAACGGCTACGGCCCGGCGGTGGCGACGGATTTTATTAACCGCTTCCGCGAAGATGTGGCGCTGATGAAAGCCGCGGGCCTGACGCACTATCGCACCTCAATCAATTGGTCGCGTTTTCTCACCGATTACGAAAACGCGGTGGTGGATGAGGAGTACGCGGCCTATTACGACCAGTTGATTGATGAGCTGCACCGCAACGGTATCGAGCTGATGCTGTGCCTCGAACATTATGAGTTGCCAGCGCAGTTGCTGGAACAATACGGCGGCTGGCAATCGAAGCATGTGGTGGAGCTGTTCACCCGCTATGCCGCGCAGGTTTTCGCGCGTTACGCCGCTAAAGTGACGCGCTGGTTTGTCTTCAACGAGCCGATTGTGGTGCAGACGCGCGTCTATCTGGATGCGCTGCGCTGGCCTTATGAGCAGAACACCCATAAGTGGATGCAGTGGAATCATCATAAAAATCTGGCGACGGCAAAGGTGGTGCAGCTGTTTCGTCAGCAGGGCTATGCCGGAACGGTAGGCACCATCCTTAATCCGGAAGTCACTTATCCCCGTTCAACCGCCGCGCATGATGTGAAAGCCGCAAAGATTTATGACCTGTTCTATAACCGGGTGTTTCTTGACCCGGCGATCAAAGGGGAATACCCCGCGGAACTGCTGCAACTGCTGGAAAAGCATCAGATAAGGTGGGAGGTGACGGCGGAAGAACTGGCGATTATCGCGGCCAATACCGTCGATGAAGTGGGGCTGAATCTTTACTACCCGCATCGGGTGAAAGCCCCGTCACGCGCCTGGCACCCGGAGACGCCGTTTCATCCGGCGTACTACTACGAACATTTTGACCTGCCAGGCCGACGTATGAATACCTCGCGGGGCTGGGAAATTCAGCCGCGTATCATCTACGACATGGCGCAACGCATGAAGCAGGAATACGGCAACCTGCCGTGGTTCGTGGCGGAAAGCGGTATGGGCATTGAAAACGAAGCGCGTTTTAAGGATGCGCAGGGGGTTATTCAGGACGATTACCGCATCGATTTTATTGCCGAACATCTGTATCAGGCGCTGCGTGCGCAGGCGGCAGGCTGCCATTGCCAGGGCTACATGCTGTGGGCCTTCACCGATAATGTCTCGCCGATGAATGCCTTCAAAAACCGCTACGGCTTAATTGAGATCGACCTGGATAACCATCGCCAGCGCCGGATGAAAAAGTCGGCGCATTGGTTTCGTCAGCTGCGCGATAGCCAGCAACTGACGCTAGATATTGATGATGAAGTGAAATAAGGACGCCAACATGAAACGAATCGTACTGGCCTGCGCGGCAGGCATGTCTACCTCAATGGTGGTCACCCGGATGGAAAAAGAGGCGGCGGCGCGTGGTCTTGAATACCAGATCTACGCGATCCCGGAGCAAAACCTGCGCGAAGAGTTACAAAATTACGGCCACGAGGTGGCGGTGGTGCTGCTGGGGCCGCAGGTGCGTTTCAAGCTGGAGGAAAACAAAAAGCTCACCGACAGTTATCAGCTGCCGATTGCGGTGATCGATACCCTGGCTTACGGCACGCTGAATGGTGCAAAGGTACTCGATCAGGCGCTGGCTTTGGTACACTAGCACCCAGATAGCAGACAGGTTCCGGCGCGCAATGGAAGCGGCTGGAACCTTGTGCGCCATGATGCATAAGGGTGACAGCGTGGAAAAAGCCGAAGCGCCACAAGAGAAAAAGCAGTATCAGGAAATTGGGCAGCATCTGCGCCAGCAAATCATTGATGGACACTACCCGGTTGGCTCACGCCTGCCGCCGGAGCGTCAACTGGCGGAAACCTGGGGCGTGAGTCGTACCATCGTGCGTGAAGCCTTACTGATGCTGGAGCTGGAAGGGACGGTCGATATTCGTCAAAGCTCTGGCGTTTACGTGATGCGTATCCCTTCGGACAGTGATGATGCGGAAGAGGCCTTTTTCCGCAGCGATGTTGGCCCTTTCGAAATGCTTCAGGCACGCCAGTTGCTGGAGAGCAACATTGCCGCTTTCGCCGCTAAAATGGCGACCAAAGCCGATATTGAAAACCTGCGCCGTACCCTGGAGCAGGAGCAACGCGCCATCGCGCTCAACGACAGCAGCCAGGATAACGATAAACTGTTTCATCTGCTGCTGGCGGGGGCGACGCAAAATCAGATGCTGCTGGATACTGTCACCAGCGTCTGGCGTCATCATGAAGCCAGCCCGCTGTGGCAGCAGCTGCGCCCGCAGTTTGAAACCCGTGCTTATCGTCTGAAGTGGTTGGGCGACCATCAAACCATCCTGGCGGCGCTGCGCCGTCGTGACGTGATGGGAGCCTGGCAGGCGATGTGGCAACATCTGGAAAATGTGAAGAATACCCTGCTCGAACTCTCTGATGCGGATGCGCCGGATTTTGACGGTTATCTGTTTGAATCGGTGCCGATTTTTCAGGGGAAATTAATGTAATGCAGATTTTGCCACTACAGGAAGTGCCTCATTTCGCCTCACAGATTACCGATTGGCTGTGGCGGGAATTTGGTGAGGGAACCCCGCGCGAGTTTTTTGCCAGCATTGTAACAAGCAGCCTGAAAGGGGCTGACTTTCCGGTGACCTTTGTGGCGCTGGATGGGGCCAGGCCGCTGGGAACGGTGGGATTCTGGCGCTGCGATTTGATCAGCCGCCAGGATCTCTATCCGTGGCTGGCGGCGTTGTTTATCGAAGAAGATGCGCGCGGGCAGGGCATTAGCCAGGCGCTGCAACAGCATGTCATCGACTATGCGCGCCAGCGTGGCTATGACCGGCTGTGGTTGTGGTCCACCTTCGCCGGTTATTACGAGCGTTTTGGCTGGCAGTTTACGGAGGAAGCGCTGGAGTACCCGGCGACGAAAGTCCGCGTATATCAGCGCGATCTGTAGCGGCACGATTTATCGTGCAATGCCGGGCACGGTGTCGGAAAAACCCGCGCAATAAATTGCGCCGCTACAGGGGAATTGTCAGGCGCGATGCAAACGAAACGCGCCTACCAGCCTTGAGACATGCTCAGCCTGTTCCTGCAACGACTGAGACGCCGCCGACGCCTGCTCCACCAGCGACGCATTCTGCTGCGTCACATCATCCATCTGATCAATCGCCCGATGCACCTGGTTAATCCCCTGGCTTTGTTCTGCGGCGGCGGTGGCGATTTCACTCACCAGGCTATTGACCTGCACAATCACTTCATTGACCGACTGAATGCTATCGCCCACCTGCGCCGCCTGCTGCGCACCGGACTCAATCAGATTGGTTGAGGCTTCAATCAGCGTTTTAATTTCCCGCGCGGCGGTGGTGGAACGATGGGAAAGATTGCGCACTTCCCCGGCGACCACGGCAAAACCTTTACCATGTTCCCCGGCACGCGCCGCTTCGACGGCGGCATTTAACGCCAGAATATTGGTTTGAAACGCAATGCCTTCAATCAGGCCGGTAATATCTTTAACTTTTAACGCACTTAAATGGATGTCGTTCATGGTGCTGAGCATGGTGTCCAGCGACGCGGTGCTCTGCCGGGAAAGCGTGCTGGCATTATCCGCCAGTCGGGTCGCATCGCGCGTATGATCGGCGGTCTGGCGCACGGTTTCGCTCAGTTCGGTCATGCTGGCGGCGGTTTGCTCCAGCGAGGCGGCCTGTTGTTCGGTACGCGCCGAGAGATCTTCATTACCGGCAGCAATTTGCGTTGAAGCGCTACTCACCGACCCGGCAGCGGTGTTCACTGCCGTCAGTGATTTTGAAATATGCCGCATCAGCTTATTAAAATAACCGGCCATTCTGCTCACCTCATCGTTGCGGCTTTCGTCAGCCGCCACCGTGAGATCAAGGTGCTCAGTCGCCTGCGCCATAATGGCGGCGATGTTGTTCAGGCTGCGGCGGATGTGCTTAATGGTCAGCAACGCGAATACCACAATCATCAGCACTGCGATGGTGATCCCCGCCACGGTTGCCCAACTCACAACATGAAAAATGGTGCGGTTGGTTTCACGCAGTTGGTCGCCAATCGCCATGTTGAGCGCCATTTGCTGGCGATAATCGGCAATCAGCGTCTGAATCGCGCCGCCAATGCCGCCTGCGTTGTCCAGCTGGCTCACCTCATTGGCTTTCACCGCCGCCAGAAAGGCGGGCAGACGGTCACTGATCAGCTTCAGCGTGTCATTGGCCTGCTGCGCCATCTCAGCGTCTTTATCACTGGCGATATGGTCGTTTTGATACGCAAGTTGCTGGTCGCGGATTTGCGCGATTTGTTGCGTTATCTGTGCTTCAGCGGCTGCCGTTTTGCTGGTTTGATATTGATATAACGTCAGATACAGCTGCTGACTGTGATCGGTGAGTTCGCTAAGGAGTTTAATCGAGGGAATGGCACGACTTTGCACGTTTTCGAAGCGGTCCTGAAAGCCGCTGATAAAAGCAATCGCCAGGGTTCCCTGCGCCACGATTACGGCAGTGATAAACGCTAATGCCAGAAGCAGACGTCGGGAAATACTCATAAGTCCTCCTTGATGTTCAATCGATCCTGGCTGGCACGGCCAGAAGAGTGTCCGGCAGGTATCGGCAGAGACGTTAAAGAGGTTTAATGTTTTTTACTTCTGTGTTCCAGATTTGTGACGAATATCCAGGGCGATTTGCATCGCCCTTACGGATAGCGACAAAATTTAACCAGGGCCGCTGACGGAATGGCGACGGACCAGCGTCGGGCTGAACATGTTGGTGACTTCCGGCATCGGCGTATCATTGGCCAGCGCTAAGGCCAGTTGCGCCGCCTGCTGCGCCATCGTCACGATGGGGTAACGTATTGTGGTCAGACGCGGACGGACATAGCGCGATACCAGCACATCATCGAAACCAATCAGCGACATCTCTTCCGGTACGCGGATACCATTGTCGCTCATCACCGCCAGTGCACCTGCGGCCATCGAATCGTTATAACAGGCCACCGCCGTGAACTGTTTGCCGCGCCCCAGCAGCTCGGTCATCGCCTGCTCGCCGCCCACTTCATCCGGTTCGCCCCAGGCAACCAGCCGGTCATTGCTTGGCAGGCCGTGTTCCTTCAGCGCATCGTAATAACCTTGCAGGCGGTCTTCGGCATCCGAAATGGTGTGGGTGGAACAGATAAAAGCGATTTGCGTGTGGCCTTGCTGGATCAGATGGCGTGTCGCCAGCCAGGCGCCATAGCGGTCGTCCAGCGCGATGCAGCGTGATTCAAATCCTCGCAGTAACCGGTTGAGCAGCACCATCCCCGGCACCTGCTTCATCAGCACTTCCAGATCCGCGTCCGGGATTTTTTTGGCATGCACCACCAGCGCATCGCAACGATGGCGCATCAGCTGTTCAATCGCCTGACGCTCTTTTTGCTCATTATGGTAACCGTTACCAATCAGCAAAAAGTTTCCGGTCTGACCCGCCACTTCATCCACTGCTTTGACCATCGCGCCGAAAAACGGGTCGGACACATCACCGACCACCAGCCCGAGGGTTTCGGTGGATTGCTGCGCCAGCGCGCGTGCATTGGCGTTCGGGTGATACTGCAACTGCTCCATTGCCATGGTGACGGCGAGGCGTGAGTTCTCGCTGGCCTTGGGGGAATTATTAATCACGCGGGATACGGTCGCGACCGAGACCCCAGCCATTCTGGCAACATCCTTAATGGTAGCCATTCGTTAACCTGCTTCCGGGAAAACGTTTACACATGCCACCAGTGTTACGGAAATCACCCAGCGTCGCAACCCGGCAGAATGTCAGCGCTGTCGCAAAAGTGCGGAAAATCAGACGCTCGCGGCCAGGCTTTAGCCCGATACGCCTGCATGTTATGCTGCCAGAACACACAACACCTGCCTGCCGGACCATAACCATGAAAACACGCGTGCCACACCTGGCGCACTGGGGCGCTTTCACTGCCGTGACGGAGCATGACCGTCTGACTGGCTGCGAACCCTTCTTCGCCGATGCCGATCCCTCGCCGATGCTGAATACCATTCCCGAGCTGGTTTATTCGGATAAACGTATTCGCCAGCCGATGGTGCGCCGTTCGTGGCTGAAATTACGCGAGAACAGCGATCGCACCCTGCGTGGCCGTGAAGATTTTGTCGCGGTGGACTGGGATACCGCGCTGGACCTGGTAGCGGAAGAAAATCGCCGGGTGCGCGAACGCTACGGTGCCTCCGGCATTTTTAACGGTTCTTATGGCTGGTCATCGGCCGGGCGGGTCAACCATGCACGTACCCTGATTCGTCGCTTCTATTTTCAGGGCGGCGGCGGGGTTGACCAGCAGGGCAACTACAGCTGGGGCGCGGCGCAGTTCTTTTTACCTTATGTGATTGGCACCTATATGCCGCTCACCGGTCGCGTCACCGACTGGCCGGACGTGGTCGAACATGCGGAGATCTTTGTCGCCTTTGGCGGGCTGGCGCTGAAAAATGCTCAGGTCGCCTCCGGTGGTGCCGGGCAGCATAGCCTGAAACCGGCGCTGGAACAGCTGACTGCCAAAGGTACGCCAATCATTAACATCAGCCCGATGCGTGATGACTGTCCGGCGTTCGTCAATGCGGAGTGGATTCCGATTCGGCCCAACACCGACGTGGCGCTGATGCTGGCGCTGGGGTTTGAAATCACCCGGCGTCAGGCGGTGGATGAGGCTTTCCTCGCCAGCCATTGTACCGGCTGGCCGCAGCTGCGTGCCTATCTGCTGGGCGAGGGCGACGGGGTGGCGAAAACCCCGCAGTGGGCCAGCCAGATTACCGGCATTCCGGCGGCGCGTATTGCGCTGCTGGCGCAACAGCTGATCGGCAAACGCAGCTTTATTACCTGTTCTTACTCGGTGCAGCGCGCCCATCGTGGCGAGCAGCCGTACTGGATGATGATTGCGCTGTCGTCGATGCTGGGCCAGCCTGGTTTGCCGGGGGGCGGTTTCTCATTTGGTCATGGATCGATGAACAGCGTCGGCAATCCACGTCAGGAAGGTCCGGCACCGCTGATGAGCACCGGCCCTAATCCGTCTGGCCTGTCGATTCCGGTGGCGCGTATCAGCGATATGCTGCTCAACCCAGGCCAGCCTTATCGCTTCCAGGGCGAGACGCTGCATTATCCGGATATCCATCTGGTGCACTGGGCCGGTGGTAACCCGTTCCATCATCATCAGCAACTGAATCGCCTGGTCGAAGGCTGGCAGCGTCCGGATACCGTGGTGGTGCAGGACATCGTCTGGACACCAGCGGCGCAGATGGCGGATATCGTGTTGCCGGCCACCACCACGCTGGAACGCAACGATATTGGCGGCTCCTCGCGTGACCGTTTTGTGCTGGCGATGCATCAGGCGATTAAACCGCAGCATCAGGCGCGTAATGACTTCGATATCTTTGCCGACCTCGCTGACCGCCTCGGCTACCGTGATGTCTTCACCGAAGGGCGCAACGAGATGCAGTGGATCGAGCATCTGTATCAGCAATGCGCAGTGGCCCATGCGCGCAAAGGGATTCACTTCCCGGAGTTCGGTGAATTCTGGCAGCGTGGTTTTGTGGAAATTCCGCAAGGGGGCGCACCTTACGTCTTTATGGACGAATTCCGCGCCAATCCGGTTACTCATCCGATTCAAACCGCCAGCGGTAAAATCGAACTGTTTTGCCAGACCATCGCCGATTATCAGCTGGATGATTTTGCCGGTCACCCGGAATGGCGCGAACCGCAGGAGTGGCTGGGGTCTGCGCTCAGTGAGCAGTTCCCGCTGCATATGATCTCAATTCAGCCATCCGATCGTCTGCATAGTCAGCTGGATGCCACCGCCACGGTGCAGAGCAACAAAACCGCCGGGCGTGAAACGCTGTATATGCACCCGCAGGATGCGGCGGCGCGTGAGATTGTCGATGGCGATGAGATCGAAGTGAATAACGCGCGTGGCCGGATGCTGGCCGGGGTACGTCTGACCGATGGCCTGACGCCGGGGGTGGTGATCATCTCCACCGGAGCCTGGTTTGACCCAGGTTTTGGCCGTGCCTGGCAGCCGTGGGATCGCGCGGGCAACCCCAATGTATTGACGCTGGATATCGGCACCTCGTCGTTAACTCAGGGTCCGAACGCCATGAGTTGCCTGGTGGAAATCAAAAAACATGAGGTTTGCACAATCCAGTAAGAATCTCATCGCTGGTTACATTTTGCGGGTAACTGTTGCGTTTGAGAGATGGAATCCCGTCTCTGCGCCTTGCTACAGTCAGGGTCCCAGAGGTATTGATGGGTGAACATCAAAAAGTTTTCTTGATTACACCGACCTGCGCAGATGCGCAGGTTTTTTTTGCCTGCGTCCCACGCTAACGAACTGAAACACAGTTTTCCTGTTATCCCGCCTCGCCTTTCTTTATAACTGCTGCGATAGCTCCCGTTTTACTTTTAATTGCAGTGGTAATGCCATGCCCCGAATAAAAAAACTTCTGGGAAAAGACCAGATTCAGGCCCCATTCAATCCGTTTCGTTTTCGCCTGATTTGTTTAGGTGTGTTCGGATGTATGGCTCTGCTCCTGGCACGCGTCGCTGATTTGCAGCTGATTAATCATCCGATGCTGGAACACGAAGCGGATCAGCGTTCGCTGCGTACCGTCACGTTGCCCACTAACCGCGGCACGCTGCTGGACCGTGACGGCGAAGCGCTGGCGCTCAGCGTACCGTCACGCGATATCATTGCTGATCCGATGCGGGTGCTGGAAAGTAACCCAGACTTTACCAGCGCCAAATGGGCCTATCTGGCTAACGCGTTGAATATGCGGCCGGATCAGCTGGCGCAGCAGATTGTCGCCAACCCGAAAAAACGCTTCCTTTACCTCGGGCGTAAAATTGAGTTAAGCATCGCCAAAGATATTGCGGCGCTGCGCCTGAAAGGCATCAGCTCGGTGTATGACGACAGCCGTTTCTACCCGATGAGTGAAGCCGCTGCGCCACTGATTGGTATCGTCGGTGCGGATAACATCGGGCTGAATGGCCTGGAAAAAGGTTTCGATCGCTTGTTGCAGGGCGAAGAGGGCAAAGAGGTTTATCGCCAGGACAAAAACGGCAACATCATCTCGATGATTGATTACCAGCCGCCGCAGCAGCCACCGACCGTGCAGCTCAGCATCGATAAATTTGACCAGTACACCCTGTACAGCAAACTGCGCGATGGCGTGCTGCTGAACAAAGCCGACTCCGGCGCGGCGGTAATGGTGAAAATCGATACCGGCGAAATTCTGGCGATGGCGTCTTACCCGTCATTCAACCCGAATAACTACGATGGTGCGACACCCGCGCAGATGCGCAACACGGCGATCAACGACAGCTACGAACCCGGCTCCACGGTGAAACCGCTGGTGGTGCTGGAAGGGCTGGAGCGCCATCTGGTGCGGCCGGATTCGGTGATCGATACCACGCCTTATTCGGTAAATGGTCACCTGATCCGCGACGTTGGTCACTGGCCACGCCTGACTATGACCGGCATTTTGCAGAAGTCGAGCGACATCGGGGTCTCCCATATCGCGCTGGCTATGCCTGCTGAGGCGCTGGTCAATACCTATCAGGCCTTTGGCCTTGGTAAGCCCACCGGGTTAGGGTTGACCGGCGAGAGCGTCGGTTACTTCCCGCTGCATCGTGAGCGTTGGGCGGATATCGAACGCGCCACCTTTGCTTTCGGGTATGGCCTGCGCGTCACGCCGCTGCAAATCGCCCGTGAATACGCCACGTTAGGGTCGTATGGTATCTATCGTCCGCTGTCGATCACCAAGGTGACGCCGCCGGTGCTGGGTAAACAGGTGGCCGATCCGCAAATCGTGCAAACCGTGGTGCATATGCTGGAGAGTGACGTGTTGCCCGGTGGTACCGGGGTGAAAGCGGCCGTGCCGGGCTACCGGCTGGCGACCAAAACCGGTACGGCAGAGAAGATGGGCAGCAGCGGCAAGTATGATGGTGGTTACGTCAACTACACCGCAGGCATCGCACCAGCCAGCCATCCGGAAGTGGCGCTGGTGGTGATGATCAACCATCCAACCGCCGGTGACCACTTTGGTGGTTCGGTGGCGGCCCCGATCTTCGGCAACATTATGGGACCGGTGCTGAAGCATATGAACATCGCGCCCGATGCCATCTACAGCAAACCAGCACCAGATAAATCTTAACAAAATCATGATGTAAACGAGGTGGTGAAGTTTTCACACCTCGTTGCATTTCCCCGAATTCCGTTGCGTTTTCCCGCTGTTGTCAGCACACCGTTGATGCGAGGATGAAAGTCCCAGAGGTATTGATGGGTGTGAAGAACGGCAGCACACGCTGCTCACCCTGTTCTGTTGCACCGACCCACGCAGATGCGTGGGTTTTTTTTTGCCTGTGATACTGAGGTAAACCGCTTGTTACCGTCCAGCTAACACGTTCATATAACTACATTTAGTAAAACTATAGAGCTTACGTCTCAGAACATAAACAACACGGGCGATTCAGCTATTTTGGTAATGTATCCCCAAAATGACTTCTGATTCCCCATCATAGTTCACACATCTGAATTCAATTTCTTCAGACACCGCAATTGCGTTATTACATATGAGGTGTGAAAAAGTTATCTCCGATATTTTTACTTTTAACTTAAAGTATGTCTTGTTTTTGAGGATATATTATTTAATGAATAAAAATATACCATGCTATACATATAAAATAGTCTAACTGGCTGCATGATTTAACTTGTTTTAGAATTTATTTTTGTGAAATGGATATTGATTTTTATTCTATTTTTTATTTTTCCATATTCTTTAGTGTGTTGTCGATCTGATTGAAATAAAGGGGGTTTTATAGAGCGTGCTTACAGTTCTACTTCTTTTTTGCTTTATCCAGACACCTGTCCTTAAGTGCAGAAAATAATGCAACAAAATGTAAATTATTTTATCAGATATTTCCTGTAATTAGATTTATTATATTGTTTTTTTGAGTAATATGATTGTTTTTATAAGTTTTGTCTCAAGTTTGATATTGATCTCTCCATCATGTTATTAATTTGTCCGCTGATTCACATTGTGAATGTGAATTGAAGCATTTTACTTAAATCATGGAGATAAAAATGAAACAATCAAAGATCAAACCTACCAAAAGCCTTAAAATCAAACGTGTGGATGTAAACAAGCTAAAAGATCAGCAGAAAAAAGTATTGGAGTGTGGAACTGTGTGTGGCGGAAATAACTAATCCGTTCTTTAAAGTGGCGATATTACTATCGCCACTTACCATTGCAATGGGATTGCGCTGATGATAATTGATGCACAAATAAAAAGGCTACTTCACGGCTGTGCGGGAATGAATGCGGTACGAATGATGACCGGTTCATTTCATGTTTTTTATCTCGTCTCTTTAGGTGTATCAGTCTCACAAATAGCTTTGTTACAAATGGTATTTAGTGTGGCAGTTTTTTTATTTGAACTTCCAACGGGAATATTAGGTGATAAATTAGGTGTAAAAAAAAATGTATTAATATCATGTTTTTTTTATGCAACATTTTTTCCACTTTGTACTTATGCGCCAAATATGACTTTACTCTTTCTAGCAGAGATCTGCTATGCGCTCGGTGCATGTTTCATTTCAGGAGCAGATAGTACCTGGATAAAAGGTTTGGTTGATGGTCTTCCGGAAAAAAATGATGGCTCCTATCATCATTATATTTCATATGTTAGAGAAGTTAATGCTTTACTAACTTCAATATCTGGAGTAATTGGTGTTTTAATTGTTATCATTCTTAATGACTTCACTAGTGTTTATTATCTATGTGGGATTTTATTTTTCATGTTAATGCTTGTTTTTAGTACTATAAATGGAGTGGATGATAAAGTTGATGTGGCGGTAATAAAAGAAAAGTTTAGCGCCTATAAACATATGAGTGAATCTATTCACCATCTTTTTTCCACAAGAGTGGGGTATTATTACATCATAGTGTGCGGTTTTATTGTCGGGGCCATACAGCCAGTTTTCCATTTTTGGCAACCATTTATTCTTGGACAAACTGAACTGCTGGATGATAAAAACCAAAAGGGCGAGATAATCATCTTAGGTATATGCTTTTTTTTATACTCTTTTACAAAGTATCTTTTTAACAGGTATCTACGGAAGGTTATATTTAAATACTATCAACCGATGACTATCATCCTCGCCACGACCATTCTAGCTGCATGTTCTATGCTCGCTCTCCTTATAGTCAAAGGTTCATGGACTCCAGTTGTTATATTTGCCTTATTCCACTCTTTTTTTTCTGTGCCTATGAGTCAGTTTGAGTCGGAGTATTTTAAATATCTTGACAAGAAAAACTCAAATACTGTTTTATCGATCATAAGTTTGATGGCAAGAATTTTTGGAATTATATCCTTGGGTATTATAGGCCTACTGTCTGATAATTTCGGGCTTACATCAGTTTTTGCTTTCTCTTTTGTTTGTATTGCTGGAATTGTGCCGATTACTATCATGTGGATGTCATATAATAGTAAGTTATCGCAAAGTGAAGAAATTGCACTTGAGGAAATAAAATGAAAATACAATTAAATAGATCTCTTCCTTTGAGATATGACACGATTAATAAAAAAATCGTTGCAGGACAGACTTTTCATGATCTAATTGAAATTGATGACTCACCAGCATTTCTTTGTGATTTATTAGATGATTTAAATATAGGGGAGGAGTTGGAGACTGTACTAGAAAAGTATAAAGGTGTAGCAGAAGAGGCTTCTTACGATATCAATGAGATTATAGAGAGGTTGTTTGAGGAAAAGATAATTACTAATGTCTGGCAACCAGACCGTTATGATCGACATCGTTTATTTTTTGAAATGTCAAATATCAACCATGAAAATGCGATGTTAGCTTTATCTAACGCAATAGTTGGCATTATGGGGGCTGGCGGGATTGGGTCTAATATAGCCATGTTACTTGCGGCTGCAGGGGTTGGTAACTTGATGATAAGCGATGGTGATCTGATTGAAGAATCTAATCTTACCCGTTCAACTATTTTTAATGAAGAACAAATTGGTTTGTTGAAAGTTGATGCACTTAAAAAAAACATCTCCGAGCGTAATTCATTATCTCATATTGAGACTCTGCCATTGTTATTAAGTGAGGAGAATATAAATGACTTTAATTCATTTTTTTCACGCTGTGACATTATAGTATTATCAGCAGACCCTGGTAATGTTTTTGAACTAATTAGTATGTTCCATGAATGTAATAACATTCCAGTTATAAATGCGGGATATTTAGGGAGGCTTGGCTTGGTGGGTCCGATGATGAATGCGACATCTAAGCCGGGATTTAAAGACTTATACATCAGAGATTGTGAGGAAAATAGAAATGGAAAAGTATGTTTAAATCGTAGATATCAAGCACCATCATATGGCCCTTTAAATTATCTTGTTGCATCAATCTGTTCTCATGAGGTTATTCGTTATCTTTCCACAGGGAGCAATTGCGTATGTAGTAAAAGATTATTAATAAACCCGGATAATTATGATGTGCTGTTTTATGATTATGAGAAAGCTATCGATAATGATAAGTTGTAATAAAATAAATATCACGGAGTAAGTTTAAAGCCTAAAAATACTGAGTTAATAGTTAAATGTAAGGAGTCCTAATTATGTTAGTGGAACAAACTATGAATATTAATATTAATGCAATGAGCTATCCGGACTTTCTGGGGTTTTTGGGTGTTGATAATACACCTCCTGGAGGCATTTTTACCCTGGATTACTGGATAGAAAAATCCAGCATAAATGCAGATTCACATTTGCTTGATTTGGCGTGCTCCACTGGTTTTTCTGCTAGAAATATAGTAAATAAAACAGGTTGCCATGCAACTGGAGTTGATATTTCTGCTAGATCAATCGAGGCTGCCTCTCAGATTTCCATACAAAATAATCTCTCTGAGCGTGTTAATTTTTTTTTAGGAAATGCTGAATCCTTATCATTAGCAGATGATTGTTTTTCTCATATCACAGCAGGATGTTGTTTTGGTTTTTTTTCTAACAAAAAAGCAGCACTTAGAGAAGCGAAGAGAGTATTAAAGAAAGATGGATATCTCTGTATTTCGTCATTCTATTATGATTCGAAGCCTGATGATGAAATTCTATCTCTTGTAGAAAAGTATATTGGCTTTAGGCCAGATGTTATATGGGATTATAATTATTGGGTTAATTTTTTCAGCGAGGAATTTCTTATTGTACATGAAGAATTGTTTGACCTTCCTGTCTACAGTGAGGATGAGATAGAAGAGAATGTTAACAGATCTGTCTGTGAAAGACCGGCATTTAAGTTTCTTAGTCAAGAACAGCAACAGGTAGCATTTGACCGTTACTTCGATACCAGGTTGATATTGAATGAACATGCTAAATATCAGTCAGTAGCTTTGTGGGTGATGAGAGTGAATAAATGACATTACCAGTGAGAAGCTTATATGAAATCAGTCAGGGTGAAGATTATATCTATATTTTAGACCTTGATGCCATGACTGTGTTTGTACGCTACTTCAAAAAGTTATGGGAGGATTTTTTTCCAAAAATAAACTTCGCCTACTCCTACAAAAGTAACAATATTTCCACAGTAACACAATTAATGCTGAGAGAGGGGTTTTCAGCAGAGGTTGTATCTTTTCATGAATTAAAACTTGCAATAAATGATGGTTTTATAGGTGGGGATATTTATTTCGATGGTCCAGTTAAAATGGATGATGAAATTGAGTTTTCTATAAAGAAAGGTGTGAATATTCAGTGTGATAACATACTTGAGCTGGAAAGGGTTTTGAATATTTCTGACGAGATTGGTTTGGTGCCTAATATTTCATTGCGTCTGAGTTGCGATTATAGGGGGCTGGGTCTTTCACGTTTCGGGTTTGATAAATATGAATGTAGAGAGGCAGTCGAATTACTCAATTCGTATAATATTTCATGTAATGGGATTCATATCCACTCAGGTTCTAATCTTGTTTTATGTCAAGGTGTTATTAACACACTTGAGTATTTTAAGGATGAGATAAACCTTATCAAGGACCATCTTAATTTTATTGATATAGGTGGAGGTTACCCTGCCTCAACTTGCGGTCATGATAATGTGGAACTGCTAAAAAATTATCCCATTAAAATAGCATCACTATTGCAGGAATTAGGCATTAATTCTGACGTGATCAGCCTTGTTCTTGAGCCAGGACGCGTATTAACAGAGGATTTTGGCTATCTGATTACGAACATGATATCTGTCAAGGACCGTTATTCCAGCAATTTGATCACTGCTGCCGTACCTGGTACAAACATAAGATCTTCTCAGTGTCATCATAACCGTAAAGTATTTATTATCCCTGAGCGTCTTGGTAATTGTGAGCACAGTTTTGCCGATGTTTACGGTTCGAACTGCTATGAAAATGATATCATTGCGAAAAATGTAGTCGTTCCATTTGATCTTACTCTTGATGATAAAATAGTCATTTCTTCCTGTGGTGCTTATGACATCATGAACTCCAGTAACTGGATTAGAAAACGGCCCTCTATAATGGTGATTTGTAAAGGAGTGGTTTGTTATGAAAATTACAGATTTGCCGAGTGAATATCTTCTTGGGAAAAAAATTAAACTTGTTGCTCCTGATGTTAATCGAAGCCATGAGATGTTTCGATTAATTTTGGATTTTTCAGCTGCACATCGAGAGTTTCTTGACTGGGTTGATAATTTCTGTAGTGATGAAACTGTCTTGGAAAATATGAATATCGCTAGTGAAGATTTCTCTGATGATCGTGGGGAATATAAATTTCTGATTATCAATAATACCTCTGACCAACTTGTGGGATGTGTTAGCTTATTTATTCGTCATTATGAGATACCCTATTTTGAAATAGGGTATTGGTTATCAACTAAAGCTATGGGGCGAGGTTATACTACGGAAGCCTGTATCCTGGTGAGAGATTTAGCTTACAATTTCCTGAATGCTAAACGTTTGGAGATCAGAATGGCGGGAAGAAATATCCGCAGCAGGAGGATAGCAGAACGTTGTGGGTTTCTTCGTGAAGCAGTTTTGAGAAATAATCGTATTGATGGTTTCGGAAATGTAGATGATACCTATATCTACACTTACCTTGGTTAATAATCGCATTGACCAGAAGAGCTGTATGACTTTGTCTTGAGTCTTTTGGGCTGAACGATGCGGGCTTTAATCTGCGATACGACGTCACACCTCTTATCTATCCCTTAACGTTGTGCCGCCAACAAAAAAATATCCCGTCGTGTAACGTATGCCACAACGCACCGCGATGTCGCATTCCATCAAGGTCCGCCAGCCCCTTACTGTGTTGGTAGCGCAGGTAAGGGGCGTATTGATTGCCATCCGTTGAGTGAAACCCTATGCCAAAACTCAAAGACCGAACGCCGAAAGGTGAGGGCCGCTCGGCGGCATTCCAGCTGCGTATCCATCCGGAATTGCATGATCAGTTACGTGCGCTGACCGATGATGACAACGTGACGCTTTCCTGCTGGCTGAAAGATCTGGCACGGCGTGAACTGCGCCGTCGCGGGATTGAGCCGAAGGGATAAGTCGGTAAAAAACGCGCGATAAATCGCGCCGCTACATGTGGGGTGCAAAGTTTAGCAGTGGCGCTAACCAACGCAGTTACCGTAGCGGCGCGATTTATCGCGCAATTGGGCAGTGGTCGCCATGAATGGCGACCCTACGGATGCGTTTGTAGGGTGCGCATTCATGCGCACCGTAGCGGCTTCACCCAGATCAAAACCCGCAAAAAGCTAAAAAACACAGCGATTTATCGCACGAAAGGTTTACCATTTTCGTTTCGAAAATATGTTTTACGCAACCTTAACAGCTGTGTATTTGCACCCTGCCTACAATGACTTTCCTTGAGAGTAATCATTCTCATTACTTTTACCCATCTTGTTGAGAAAAACTATGCGCCTGAAACTTCTTTCTGCCAGCGTCGTGTTTTTACTGGCAGCCTGTGATCAGGGCGGAGCTACACCCGCCGCGTCTGCGACGCCGCAAGTCGGCGTTGTTACCCTGAAAACCGAGCCTGTCACGCTGGTGACGCAACTGCCTGGCCGCACCACGGCGGTAAGAACCGCCCAGGTACGTCCGCAGGTCAGCGGTGTGATCCAAAAAATACTTTTCACCGAAGGGGGAGAAGTCAAAGAGGGTCAGCCGTTGTATCAAATCGACCCGGCCTCGTATAAAGCCGCTTATGACAAAGCCATGGCGACCTGGCAAAACGATGCCATGCTGACGAAACGCTATCAGCCACTGGCAGCGGCACACGCCATCAGCCAGCAAACCTATGATGATGCGGTGGCGGCCGAGCGCGAAGCGAAAGCCGATGTGGAAACCGCCAAAGTGAATCTCGACTACACCCTGGTGAAAGCGCCCATCTCCGGTCATATCAGCCGTTCGATTTACACCGCCGGTGCGCTGGTGACCAGCGGGCAAACTGACTATCTCGCCACCATTACCCAGCTGGATCCCATTTTTGTCGATGTGAATCAGTCATCAACCGATCTGCTGCACCTGCGCCGCGCGCTGGCGGACGGCAAGATCGCGAAGATCGACGATAACACCGCCGCCGTGGGCCTGACGCTGGAAGATGGCAGCCAATATGGCGCGCAGGGCAAGCTGGCCTTCTCGGAAGTGAATGTGGATACCGCCACCGGCACCGTGGTGCTGCGCGCCGTGTTCCCGAACCCGAAAGATGAGTTGCTGCCGGGTATGTATGTGCACGCCAGCTTCCCGCAGGGCGTTCAGCAGCAGGGCATCCTGGTGCCGCAGGAATCCATCATGCATGACACCAAAGGCCAGCCTTATGTCTACGTGGTGAAAAGCGATAACACCATTGAACAGCGCAGCATCAGCACCGGCGAGATGATCAAAGGGGAGTGGCTGGTGACCGGTGGCCTGAAAGAGGGCGAGAACGTGGTGGTGAACAATCTGCAAAGTGTGCGCAGCGGCGTCAAAGTGACCACTACTGCGGCCAATACCAATGACACGCCATCCGCTAATGCCGTCAGCCTCTCCATGACTGATGCCGCGGCACAATAAGGGGGCGTAATGTCTAAGTTTTTTATTGAACGCCCGATATTTGCGTGGGTGATCGCGATCATTGTGATGCTGGTCGGGGCGATTGCGACGCTCAAACTGCCGGTTAACCAATACCCCGATATCTCACCCCCGGCGGTTTCGATTTCCGTCACCTATCCGGGTGCCAGTGCGGAAACCACGCAAAACACCGTGGTCCAGGTGATTGAGCAGCAACTTAACGGCCTGGACGGTCTGCGTTACCTCGAATCCAGCAGTGCTTCCGACGGCAGTGCGCAGATCATCGCCACCTTTAACCAGGGGATCAACCCGGATATTGCTCAGGTACAGGTGCAGGACCGCGTTTCTCTGGCGGAATCGCAACTACCGACCGATGTGACCCAGCAGGGTATCCGCATCCGTAAGTACCAGAAAAACTTCATGATGGTGGTTGGCCTGATTTCGAAAGACGGCAAGCTGACCAACGGTGACCTCGCGGATATGCTGGTCTCCAAACTGGAAGACCCGATTTCCCGTACTCCGGGTGTCGGTGACTTTATGGTGCTGGGTTCCGAATACGCGATGCGTATCTGGCTCGATCCCGCCAAATTGTACAAATACAACCTGATGCCGAGCGATGTCAGCACCGCGATTGATAATCAGAACGTGCAGGTGTCTTCCGGTTCGCTGGGTGGGCTGCCAACCATTCAGGGGGCGAAAACGCAGGCAACGGTCCTCGGCAAAACCCGTTTCACTACGGTGAAACAGTTTGAGAACGTGCTGCTGAAAGTGAACAGCGATGGTTCTCAGGTGCGCCTGAAAGATGTGGCGTCGGTCGCGTTGGGGCCACAAAGCTACGGCATTGACGCCACGCTCAACGGCAAACCGGCGGCAGGTATCGCCTTGCGTCTGGCAACCGGTGCCAACGAGCTGAACACCGCGAAAGCGGTCCGTCAGACCATTGCCGATTTGAAAGAATCGCTGCCGGATAACGTGGAAGTCACTTATCCCTACGACACCTCGCCAGTGGTGAGCGCGTCAATTGAAGAAGTGGTGAAAACGCTGATCGAAGCCGTGGTGCTGGTGTTCTTCGTGATGCTGATCTTCCTGCAAAACCTGCGCGCCACGATGATCACCACGCTGGTGGTGCCGGTGGTCCTGCTGGGCACCTTCGGTATCCTTGCGGCCTTTGGTTATAGCATCAACACCCTGACGATGTTCGGGATGGTGCTGGCGATAGGGCTATTGGTGGATGATGCCATCGTGGTGGTGGAGAACGTCGAGCGTGTGATGCACGAAGAACGGCTCGATCCGAAAACCGCCACCATCAAATCGATGCAGCAAATCCAGGGGGCGTTGTTCGGTATCGCGCTGGTGCTGTCGGCGGTCCTGCTGCCGATGGCGTTCTTCAATGGTTCGACCGGGGTTATCTATCGTCAGTTCTCGATCACCATTGTCTCGGCGATGGCGCTGTCGGTGATTATGGCGTTGATCTTTACCCCGGCACTGTGCGCCACCTTATTGAAAGCCAGTTCGGCCGAGCACAAAACCACCGGGTTTGCCGGTTGGTTTAACCGCAAGTTTGATAGCGGTGCGATGCACTACACCCGCGGTGTGAATAAGGTGCTGTCCCGCCGTGGGCTGTTCATGGTGGTGTATCTGGTGATTGTCGGGGTGACCGGTTTCCTGTTTACCCGCGTACCCACCACCTTCCTGCCCAATGAAGACCAGGGCCTGATGATGGTGCAGATGACCCTGCCGGTAAACGCCTCGTCGCAGCGTACTCAGCAGGTGATCAACGATCTGAATGATTACCTGCAAAAGAACGAAGCCTCAGTGGTCACCACCACCTTTGGCGTGGCGGGCTTTAACTTTGCCGGTCGCGGTCAGAGTAACGCCATGGCGTTTGTGCGTCTGAAGGACTGGGGGGAGCGTACCCATAGCGGCCAGAGCGTGCAGGATTTGGCCAACCGCGTAATGGCGCATTTTGCCAGTTACAAAAACGCCAAAATCTTTGCCATGGTGCCGCCTGCGGTCATGGAACTGGGTAACGCCACCGGCTTTGACCTCTATTTGCAGGATACTGGCGCGCACACCCATCAGCAGATGATGGATGCCACGCATCAGTTGATTGATCTGGCGAACAAGGACCCGCGTCTGGCTCAGGTACGCATGAATGGCCTGGAAGATGAGCCGCAGTATCAACTGGAGATTAATGACGAGAAAGCCAGCGCGCTCGGTCTGAGCATGACCGACATCAACAACACCTTGTCGGTGGCCTGGGGTTCCAGCTATATCGACCAGTTCATGTACAACGGCCGTGTGAAAGAGGTGTACCTGATGGGGAAAGCGGATTCCCGCGTGACACCGTCTGACCTCAACAAATGGTACTTCCGCAACTCCAGCGGCACCATGGTTCCGTTCTCGGCTTTTGCCTCCGGTAAATGGGTGTACGGCTCTCCACACTTCGAACGCTTTAACGGCCTGACGGCGGAAGAGATCCTCGGCTCCCCGGCACCGGGTAAAAGTACCGGTGAAGCGATGAAAGCGGTTGAGGAGCTGGCGAAGCAGCTGCCGAGCGGTTTCCGTGTGCAGTGGTACGGCATCTCTTATGAGGAGCAGGCATCCGGTAACCAGACCACGCAGCTGTACATGATCTCCATCCTGGTGGTGTTCCTGTGCCTGGCGGCGCTGTACGAAAGCTGGTCGATTCCGTTCTCAGTGATTCTGGTGGTGCCGCTTGGCGTGCTGGGCACCATCTGCGCGGTGTTGATGCGCGGCTTGCAGAACGATGTGTTCTTCCAGGTAGGGCTATTAACCACCGTCGGGCTGGCGGCGAAGAACGCCATCCTGATTGTTGAATTTGCGAAGGAACTGCACGAGCGGGAAGGTAAGAGCCTGGTGGAAGCGGCAGTGGAGGCAGCCAGACTGCGTATCCGCCCCATCATCATGACTTCAATGGCCTTTATCCTCGGCGTGCTGCCGCTCACTATCTCTAACGGTGCGGGCGCGGGTAGCCAGCACTCCATCGGTACGGCAGTGGCTGGCGGGATGATTACCGCTACCTTCCTCGCCATCTTCTTTGTGCCGATGTTTTACGTGGTGGTGTCGCAGTTCTTCTCGCGTAAGAAAAAAGCATCCGCAGAGGGGGTGCAGCATGATAACTAAAACCTTCAACTGGGCGCTGCTGCCGCTGGCCGCCGCCCTTGGCTTAACCGGTTGTACCATGGAGCCGCATTATCAGCGGCCAGCGATGCCGGTGGATGCCCGTTACGACCAGCCCACCGCAGTGGGCAATGTGGCGGACCTGCCGTGGCAGAATTTTTTCACCGATGCCACGATGCGTAACCTGATCCAGCTTTCTCTTGATAACAACCGCGACCTGCGCGTCGCGGCCCTGAATGTCGAAGAGGCGCGTAACGATGTGACGGTGCAGCGCGCGGCGCTGATGCCGTCGATTGACGCCACCGCCAGCCAGACCTCAGCCCATGAGCCTGGCAATCTGTACAACACCAAAACCACCGGACCGGTGACTTACCATGAGTTAAACGCCGGTCTCGGCGTCACCTCATGGGAGCTGGATTTCTTTGGTCGGTTGCGCAGCCTGCGCGATCAGGCCCAGGAAACCTATCTGTCGACGGCGGCCACCGAGCGTGCCACCCGGATCTCGCTGATTTCGGAAGTGGCAACCGCCTGGCTGACCCTGTGTTCGGATAATGACCTGCTGCATCTGGCGCAGAACACCGCCCAGAGCCAGCAGGATTCATACCGGCTGACCAAAATGAGCTATGACGGCGGCGTCAGCAGCGACCAGGATCTGGCCGAAGCGGAAAGTACGGTACGCGCCGCCGAGGCGGATGTGGCCAGCTACACCCGTCAGGTACGTCAGGATGTCGACGCGCTGCGGTTGCTGGTGGGCACTGATCTGCCGGTGTCGCTGCTGTCCCATGCGACGCTGGATGCCAACTGGCAGTTCCCGGCCACGCCAGCCGGATTGCCGTCAGATTTGCTGACGCGCCGTCCGGATGTGATGGCCGCCGAACATACGCTGAAAGCGGCTAACGCCAATATCGGTGCGGCGCGCGCGGCCTTCTTCCCGAGCATTACGCTGACGGCATCCGGTGGGTCCACCAGTAGCTCGCTCGGCAGTTTGCTGGGTGGCGGTACCGGTGCCTGGTCGTTTGTTCCCTCGATCAACCTGCCGATTTTTGACGGCGGCAAAAACGAGGCGAACCTGAACATCGCCCATATCGAGAAACGCATTGAGATCGCCAACTATGAGAAAGCGATTCAGACCGCGTTTAAAGAGGTGAACGATGCGCTGGCCGGTCAGGACACCTGGCTGGATCAAATGACGGCCCTGCAAAAAGAGGTAGGTGCGAATCAGCGCGACTACGACTATTCTGAATTGCGTTATAAGCAGGGCGTTGATAATTATCTCAATGTGTTAGTGGCTCAACGTTCTCTTTACAGCGCGCAACAGACGCTGATTAGCGCGCATCTGGGCCAGTTAAGCCAGAAAATCACCTTGTACAAGGCACTTGGCGGCGGCTGGAAATCCTGAGGATCTTAACGAAATCCTTACGGTTTGAGCATGGAATAAAATATGTTTTTCAGCCGATAATACGCTCAGTAATGATTTACCTTTGAAATAATCCCCTGTTTTCCAGGGGATTTTCCATTTATCTGAGACCCAAGAACTCAATGAAGACCAACGCTTCCCGCTCCGCTTTCTCTCGCTGGCTGAAATGGCTGCTCCTGTTAGTTGTGCTGTTAATTGTGGCTGGCGTGATCTGGCGCGTAGTTGGAGGGCGTGGTGCTATGCCACCAGGCGGCGCACCGGGCGGGGCTCAGGGTGGCCGCGGTGGTCACCGTCCTGCCGGGGGGCCTCCGGGCATGGCGATGATGATGGGGGGCGCTACCCTGGTGCACAGTGGCGTTGCCACCACCGCCGATGTGCCGGTGTACCTGAATGCGCTCGGGACGGTGGTGCCCAATGCCAGCGTGACGGTCACCAGCCGCGTGGCGGGCCAGCTGGATAAGGTCTACTTCACCGAAGGTCAGAAAGTGCAGGCGGGCCAGCTGCTGGCGCAGATCGATCCACGCAGCTACCAGGCGACGCTGGCGCAATATCAGGGCGATCTCAATCAGAACCAGGCGCTGCTGAAAAGTGCCGAACTGACGCTGGCACGCTACAAAAAACTCTACGCGCAGGATTCTCTGGCGCGTCAGGATCTCGATACTCAGATGGCGACCGTGGGCCAGTATCGCGGTGCGGTGGCGGCGGATGAAGCGCAGATCGCCAGTGCAAAACTGGATATCGAATACGCGCGCATTACATCGCCGGTCAGCGGCCGTGTTGGCCTGCGTCTGGTGGACCCTGGCAATATGATCCAGACCTCCGACACCACCGGTATTGTGGTGGTGACGCAGATGCAACCGGCAGCGGTGACCTTCAGCGTGCCGCAGAGCAACATTCCTCAGCTGACCAAAGCGCTGCACAACGATCAAAGCCTGCCAGCAACGGCGTTTGATCAGGACAACACCACGGTGCTGGCTCAGGGCGAAGTGAGATACATCGGCAACCAAATCGACACCAGCACTGGCACCATCGAGCTGAAAGCCAGTTTCGCCAATGAGGACGAGTCGCTGTTTGCTAACCAGTTCGTCAACCTGCGCCTGCAAACCGAAATACTGAAAAACGCCACGGTGATCCCGGCCCAGGCGTTGCAACTGAGCAGCGATGGCAGCTTTGTGTTTGTCATCAACAAAGACAACACCGTGACGCGTAAAGCGGTCACCACCGGCCCGACCTTTGGTGAAGATTTCCAGGCGATCCTGAAAGGGGTAGAGCCGGGCGAACGCCTGGTGACGGAAGGCATCGATCGTCTGACCAACGGCAGTAAAGTGACGCTGGCCGATGAGAGCAAACCGACTGCGACCACCGAGGCCAAATGAATCCGTCACGCCTGTTTATCCAGCGGCCGGTCGCGACCATCCTGTTGATGGTCGGCGTACTTATCGCCGGGATCTTCGCTTATAAATTCCTCTCCACCTCGGCGTTACCGCAGGTGGACTATCCGACCATTCAGGTCACCACGCTGTATCCGGGTGCCAGCCCGGACGTGATGGCTTCATCGATCACTTCGCCGCTGGAGCGCCAGCTGGGGCAGATGGCGGGGTTAAGCCAGATGACCTCCACCAGTTCCGGTGGTTCCTCGATCATTACGCTGAAGTTCAGCCTTGATTTGTCGCTGGATGTGGCGGAGCAGGAAGTACAGGCGGCGATCAACGCCGCGAACAACCTGCTGCCGAGCGATCTGCCCAATCCGCCGACCTATAAAAAGGTCAACCCGGCAGATACTGCGGTGATCACCCTGGCGGCCAGTTCCGAAACGCTGCCGTTGACGCAGGTACAGGATCTGGTCAACACCCGCGTGGCGCTGAAACTGTCGCAGATTTCTGGCGTGGGTATGGTGACGCTGGCGGGGGGCCATCAACCGGCGATTCGTGTGCAGATGGACCCGAAAGCGCTGGCGGCGCATAACCTGACGCTGGAAGACGTCAATACCCTGATCGGCAACAGCAACGTTAACGGCTCGAAAGGCGGCTTTGACGGCAAATACCATTCGGTCACTATCGACGCTAACGACCAGCTGCGTACCGCTGAAGAGTACGGCAACCTGATCATTACTTATCAGAACGGCGCTGCACTGCGCCTGAAAGATATTGCCCATATTGAGCAGGGACCGGAAAACACCTTCCAGTCGGCCTGGGCCAATAACAATCCGGCGATTGTGATCAGCGTGCAGCGCCAGCCAGGGGCAAACGTGATTCAGGTGGTGGATGCCATCAAGGCCAAATTGCCTACGTTGCAGGCGGCCTTGCCGGACGGCGTCAAAATGAGCATCCTCTCCGACCGCACGCAAACCATTCGCGCTTCCATCAGTGACGTGCAGTTCGAGCTGATGTTGTCCGTGGCGCTGGTGGTGATGGTCACCTTCCTGTTCCTGCGCAACATCGCGGCAACGCTGATCCCCAGCGTGGCGGTGCCGCTGTCACTGATTGGGACCTTCGGCGTGATGTATCTGGCGGACTTCAGCCTGAACAACCTGTCGCTGATGGCGCTGACCATCGCCACGGGCTTCGTGATCGACGATGCGATTGTGGTGGTGGAGAATATCTCGCGACGGCTGGAAGAGGGCGAAACGCCAATGCAGGCGGCGCTGAAAGGTTCGCAGCAAATTGGTTTCACCATTATCTCGCTGACTTTTTCGCTGATTGCGGTGCTGATCCCGCTGCTGTTTATGGGCGATGTGGTCGGACGTTTGTTCCGCGAATTTGCCATTACCCTGGCGGTGTCGATCCTCGTCTCGATGCTGGTGTCGCTGACGCTGACCCCGATGCTCTGCGCCTACCTGTTGCAGCATATCCCGCCGGAAAAGCAGTCACGCTTCTCCCGCAAGGGCGGCGAATTTATTGACAAGATGATTCGCGGCTATGACCGTCTGCTGACCATCGTGCTTAATCACCAGAAGCTGACGTTGCTGGTGGCGCTGGCGACGTTTGCGCTGACGGCGGTGCTGTATCTGGTGATTCCGAAAGGTTTCTTCCCAACCCAGGATACCGGCCTGATTCAGGGCGTGACCATTGCCTCGCAGGATGTCTCCTTTAGTGAGATGTCGCAACGGCAGCAGGCGCTGGCGAAGGTGATCCTGCAAAACCCCTCGGTGGAGAGTCTGTCCTCCACCATCGGTATCGACGGCACCAATACCAGCCTCAACAGCGGCAGCATGCAAATCAACCTCAAGCCGTTTGGTGAGCGTGATGACAAAGCCGATGTGGTGATTAAACAGCTGCAACAGGCGGCGACCCAGGTGACGGGTATCCAGCTTTACCTGCAACCGGCGCAGGATTTGACGGTCAACGACCAGGTCACGCCGAACCAGTATCAGTTCACCCTCGACGATGCCGACAGCGAAAACCTGGTGAAATGGACGCCGCAGCTGATTGCCGCCTTGCAGAAACGCCCGGAATTTAATGGCGTGGTGAGCAACTTACAGGATCAGGGCCGCGTGGCTTATGTGGAACTGAATCGTGATAAAGCGGCACGTTACGGCATTACCGCCTCGGATGTTGATACCGCGTTGTACAACAGCTTTGGTCAGCGCCTGGTGTCTACCATCTTTACCCAGGCGAACCAGTATCGCGTGGTGCTGGAAGTGGCACCGACGTATCAGCAGTCGCCAGCCTCGTTCGATGATGTCTATCTGCAACCGTCGACCAGCAGCAGCTCCACCACCACCAGCAGCTCGTCCAGTAGCAGTAGCTCGTCCAGTAGCTCCAGCTCCAGTTCATCGGACAGCTCCAGCAGTTCGACCTCATCCAGCACCAGCAGCAGCACCACTGGCATGGTGAAACTGACCTCGATCGCCACCATTCATGAGCGCACCGGTTCGCTGATGCATATGCGCCTCAACCAGTTCCCGGCGGTGATGGTGTCGTTTAACCTCAGCAGCGGTTATTCACTGGAAGATGCGCAGCAGGCGATTACCGAGGTTACGCAACAGCTGAATCTGCCGTCGAGTATCACCCTGCGTTATCAGGGGGAAACCTCGGCGTTCCAGAGCGCCACGGGCAACACGCTCTGGCTGATTCTGGCGGCGCTGATCACCATGTATGTGGTGCTGGGCATTCTGTATGAAAGCTTTATTCATCCGGTCACTATTCTCTCCACGCTGCCGTCGGCGGCGGTGGGGGCGCTGCTGACGCTGCTGCTGGCCGGGAGCGAGTTCAGCCTGATTGCGCTGATCGGGGTGATCCTGCTGATCGGCATCGTGAAGAAGAACGCCATTATGATGATCGACTTCGCGCTGGAAGCGGAAAACAAGCAGGGGATGAGCCCACGCGATGCGATTCATCAGGCGTGTCTGCTGCGTTTCCGCCCGATTATGATGACCACCATGGCGGCGTTGCTGGGCGCATTGCCGCTGATGCTGGCCTCTGGCTCCGGCGCAGAGTTGCGCCAGCCGCTTGGTCTGGTGATCGTCGGCGGCTTGATCGTCAGCCAGGTGCTGACGCTGTTCTCCACCCCGGTAATCTATCTGTGGTTTGATGGCTGGGCGCAGCGTGGCAAGCGTTTTGTGCAGCGTAAACAGCAGCAGGCGCGAGGCGAGCAATGAATCTGACGCGGCTGTTTATCTTCCGCCCGGTTACGACTCTGCTGCTGACGCTGTCGATCATGCTACTTGGCCTGTTGGGCTACCGGCTGCTGCCGGTGGCTCCGCTGCCGCAGGTGGATTTTCCCACCATTATGGTCAGTGCCAGCCTTGCCGGGGCCAGCCCGGAAACCATGGCGGCCACGGTAGCAACACCGCTGGAACGTTCGCTGGGGCAGATCGCGGGCATCACCGAGATGACGTCGAGCAGCTCGCAGGGTTCCAGCACCATCATTTTGCAGTTTGAACTGGATCGCGATATCAACGGCGCGGCGCGTGATGTGCAGGCGGCGATTAACGCGGCACGCAGTCTGCTGCCAAGTTCGATGGAATCGCTGCCGACGTACCGTAAAGCCAACCCATCCGATGCGCCGATTGTGATGCTGGCGCTGGTCTCCGCCACCCGAACGCCGGGTGAGCTCTACGATCTGGCGGAAAGTAAGATTGAACAGGCGATGAGCCAGGTGCAGGGCGTCGGCGAAGTGTCGCTGATGGGCAGCGCACTGCCTGCGGTGCGTATCGATCTGCAACCGCAAAAACTGACGCAGTACGGGATTGCGCTGGATACGGTGCGCAGCGCCATCGCTGACAGCACCACCAACCTGCCGAAAGGCATCCTGCAGGGTAGCAACCAGTCGTGGCTGGTGGACAGCAACGGGCAGCTGGATAAAGCGGCACAGTACCGCAATCTGATCGTCAGCTATAACAACGGTAAAGCGGTGCGTTTGCACGATGTCGCCACCGTTTATGACTCCGTCGAAGATAAATACCAGGCCGGTTTCCTCAATGCGACGCCGTCGGTGATGATCGGTATCACCCGTCAGGCCGGGGCTAACATGCTGGATACCATTGATGCCATCAAAGCACAGCTGCCGAACCTGGAAAAAGATCTGCCCGCCGATACCCAACTGAAACTGGTGGTGGACCGTTCCCCCACGGTGCGTCAGTCGTTGTATGACACCGAAGAAACGCTGCTGATTGCCGTGATGCTGGTGATTGCGGTGGTGTTTGTCTTCCTGCGCAATGTGCAGGCGGTGGTGATCCCGGCGCTGGCGCTGCCGGTGTCGCTGATTGGTACCTGTGCGGTGATGTATCTGCTGGGTTATAGCCTCGATAACCTGTCGCTGATGGCGTTGATCATCTCCACTGGCTTTGTGGTCGATGATGCGATTGTGGTGCTGGAAAACATCACCCGCCATATCGAAGAAGGGTTAAGTCCGCTGCGCGCTGCGCTGCGTGGGGCGCAGGAAGTGAGTTTTACCGTGCTGTCGATGACCATGTCGTTGATTGCGGTCTTTATCCCGATCCTGCTGATGGGCAGTATCGTCGGGCGTTTGTTCCGCGAGTTTGCCGTGACGCTCTCCATCTCGCTGCTGATCTCGATGTTTGTCTCGCTCAGCCTGACGCCGATGCTGTGCGCGCGCCTGCTAAAACCGAAGCCGAAAGTCAGCAAACGTCCGCATCCGCTGTATCAGTTTATTGAAAACCAGTTAAATGCGTTGCTGGCTGCCTACTCGCGCGGCCTGGCCTGGGTGCTGGCGCACCAGAAAATCACCATGTTCAGCCTGCTGCTCACCGTGGTGCTGAACCTGTTTTTGTATTCGGTGGTGCAGAAAGGCTTCTTCCCCAATCAGGACACCGGTCTGCTGATGGGCGCGCTGCGTGCCGATCAGAACATCTCGTTCCAGGCGATGAAGCCGAAGATGTTGCAGTTCACCAAAATCATCGAGTCTGACCCGGCAGTAGAAAGCGTGATGTCGTCAATGGGCAGCGGCATGTTTGGTTCACGTAATAGCGCCAACTTCTTTGTGCGACTGAAGGATTTTGATAAGCGATCTGCGACCGCCACCGAAGTGGCTAACCGCCTGAGTATGAAGACCAGCCATATTGCCGGGGGACAGATGTTCCTGATGGCGGCGCAGGATCTGCATATTGGTGGCCGCAGCGCTAACGCCACTTATCAATACAGTTTGCAGGCCGACGATCTGGATGTGTTGCGTACCTGGACGCCGAAAGTCCAGGCGGCGCTGGCGGCGATCCCGCAGCTGAACAGCGTGGATTCCGACTCGCAAACCGGTGGCCAGGAAGTGGTGATCAATATCGATCGTGACCGGGCGAAGATGCTCGGGGTTAACGTGCAGATGATCGACACCATGCTGAACAACTCTTTCAGCCAGCGGCAGATCGCCACGCTGTACCACACGCTCAATCAGTACCATGTGGTGATGTCGTTGCAGGACAGCTACACCCGCGACCCGAATATCCTGAAAGAATTGTTTGTGGTGAATGACAGTGGCGACCGCGTGCCGCTTTCGGCCTTTGCCACTTTTGTCGGCGGCAATGCGCCGTTGTCGGTGGCGCATCAGGGGCAATCCGCGACCAGCACCATCGCTTTTAACCTGAATGACGGTGTCTCGCTGGAGCAGGCGCAGGCGCTGATCAAGCAGGCGATGGCGAAGCTGGGGTTACCTTCCAATATTCAGGCGGGCTTTGCCGGTACGGCGGCGGCCTTTGCGCAGCTTACTGCCACCATGCCGTGGCTGATTCTGGCGGCGCTGGCGGCGGTGTATATCGTGCTGGGCGTGCTGTACGAAAGTTATATCCACCCGATTACCATTCTTTCCACGCTGCCATCGGCGGGCGTCGGCGCCTTGCTGCTGTTGCTGCTGACCAATACGCAGCTGACGGTGATCGCGCTGATCGGCATTATCCTGTTGATTGGTATCGTGAAAAAGAACGCCATTATGATGATCGACTTTGCCATCGACGCCGAGCGCCGTCAGGGCATGACGCCCCGCCAGGCGATTACCCAGGCCTGTCTGATGCGCTTCCGTCCGATCATGATGACCACGCTGGCGGCCTTCTTTGGTGCACTGCCGCTGGCGCTGGGCAGCGGCGGCGATGCCGACCTGCGTAGCCCGCTCGGTCTGGCGATTGCCGGTGGCCTGGCGCTCAGTCAGCTGCTTACCCTGTTTACCACGCCGGTTGTTTATCTCTGGCTCGATAGTCTGAGCCGCGCCACCAAACGTCAGTGGCGGCGGTTGCGTCATGCGGAATCCTGATCCATGAAAATGTCGTTAAAAATTACCCCGATCTTTATGGCGCTGCTGCTGGCAGGCTGTACTGTTGGTCCTGATTATCAGCGTCCGACGATGGCGATGCCGACCCATTTTAAAGAAGCGCAAGGCTGGACCGAGGCCACGCCGCAGGATGATAAGAGCAAAGGCGACTGGTGGGCGGTGTACCACGATGCCACCCTCGATGGCCTGTTGCGTCAGGTCAGCATCTCTAACCAGAACGTGGCTAACTATGCTGCGCAATATCGCGAGGCCCAGGCGCTGGCGTCGCAGTCACGCGCTGAGCTGTTCCCGTCGGTAACCTATGATGCCACCAGCACGCGCAGCGGCAGTCGCGCCAGCACCACCGGCCAGCGCAGCGTCAGCAACAGCCATCAGGCGGAACTGAGCGCCAGCTGGGAGCTGGATTTGTGGGGCAAACTGCGCCGCACGCTGGAAGAGAACAAAGCCAGCGCCCAGGCCAGCGCTGCCGAACTGGCGAATATCACCCTCAGTGCCCAGTCTGAGCTGGCACAGGACTATTTCCAGCTGCGCATTATGGACGAGAAAATTGCCCTCTATCAGCGCAGCGTTGATGCTTATCAGCGCTACCTGACAGTGATTCAAAACAAATATCAGGCGGGCAGCGAATCGCGCGCCACCCTGGCGCAGGCGCAGATGCAGCTGGAAAGCGCCCGTGCTTCGGCGCAGGATTATCAATGGCAGCGCGCACAGCTGGAGCACGCTATCGCGCTGCTGCTGGGCCGTGCGCCTGCCGATTTCTCCCTGCCGGTGGCGAAGCTGGATGCCACCCTGCCGGATATTCCGCACAGCGTGCCGTCGCAGCTGTTGCAGCGCCGCCCGGATATCGCCTATGCCGAACGTAACGTGGCGGCAGCGAACGCCGCGGTGGGCGTGGCGATTGCCGGTTACTACCCGGACCTGACCTTAAGTGCCAGCGGTGGCGTCAGTTCGTCCACCTTCAGCAACCTGTTCTCGCTGCCGAATCGCGTGTGGTCGCTGGGACCGGAGCTGAGCGGCACCTTACTCGACTTTGGCGCGACGTCGGCGAAAGTGGAGCAGGCGCGCGCCTCCTACGATGCCAGCGTGGCCAGCTATCGCCAGGCGGTGCTGGAAGGGATGCAGGAAGTGGAGGATTACCTGGTGGAGCTGAATACGCTGAAGGGTGAAATTAACTCGCAGCAGCTGGCGACCACGGCAGCGCAGGAGTCAGCGCGGGTGACACGTAACCAATACGAAGCCGGGATGATTGATTATCTTGATGTTGCCACCACCGAAAACAGCAGCCTGAGCGAGCAGCAGAGCCTGCTGTCGTTGCAGAGTACCCAGTGGGTGAGCAGCGTCGAGTTGATTGCCGCGCTGGGCGGCGGATGGCAGGGGGGAGGGACGCCTTAGCGCTAGCGTTGTTTGCTTCAGAGCAGGTTTCGTTCGCCTCGGGTACTGGCAGTTTCAGTTCGCCGGTGCGGCGACCGAGCAAAGGGCGCCCTGGGTCGCGCCCTTTGCATTCCCTGGCCCTGCGCCGCCTGCCTCGCCGCTTCGCGGCTTTATTGCGCGATAAATCGCGCCGCTACACGCCGCCTTTCGCCGCATCCATGCGGCTCATCCTGGAATCGTTCCCGCGCTCAGCGAGTCCGGATGGCGCTCACCCCACCGCTGCACCAGCGATAACGGTCTTTGGTTTTTCTTTTGCTGTTTGTTTTTGATTAGATGGTCCTGCAACTCGACAATGCCTGGCGGGCGGAACCTTCTCAGAGCTAAACCGCTGCTGCCAGCACCGGGGACCGTAATTTATTACGCATTGCCACCGCTGCCACTTGTCGAAAACAGCCAGATCCTGCATCGTAGGGACCATTTTTCACGACTGCTAAGGAGCTGGCATGTTATTCACCTGCCTGCGTTTCCTCTGCCGCCTGTTATGGCGCGTCGAGCTGCGCGGTGATCTGGCCGCACTGCACAAATCTAAGGTGCTGATCACCCCGAACCACATGTCATTTCTTGATGGCGTACTGGTGGCCTTATTCCTGCCCATTAAACCGGTGTTCGCGGTCTATTCCTCGATCAGCGATCAATGGTTTATGCGTATCCTGAAACCAATGATCGACTTCGTACCGCTCGATCCCACCAAACCGATGTCGATAAAGCATCTGGTGCGTCTGATCAACGAAGGTCGCCCAGTGGTGATTTTCCCGGAAGGCCGTATCACCGTTACCGGTTCGCTGATGAAAATCTACAGCGGTGCGGGCTTTGTGGCAGCAAAATCGGGAGCCAGTGTGGTGCCAATGCGCATCGAAGGCGCGGAATATACCCCGTTTGGTCGCCTCAATGGGGTGTTTAAGCGTCGCCTGTTTCCTCGCATCACCCTGACGGTGTTACCGTCCACTGTGATCCCGATGCCAGAAGCGCCACGTGCGCGTGACCGTCGTCTGCTGGCTGGCGAGCACTTACATCATGTGATGATGGAAGCGCGTATGGCGGTGCGTCCGCGTGAAACGTTATTTACTGCGTTTCTTAACGCGCGCACGCGCTACGGCTTGTTTAAGCCCTGCATCGAAGACATCAACTTCAAAAGCGACAGCTACACTGGCCTGCTGAAAAAAGCATTGGGCGTCGGGCGTATCCTCGAACGCTACAGCCAGCAGGGGGAATATGTTGGCCTGCTGCTGCCCAATGCTACCGTGACGGCGGCGGCGATTCTCGGGGCGTCACTGCGTGGACGCGTTCCGGCGATGCTCAACTACACCGCCGGCGTCAACGGTATGCGCGCGGCGCTGACCGCGTCGCAGGTGAAAACCGTGTTCACCTCGCGCCAGTTCCTGGATAAAGGCAACCTGTGGCATTTGCCCGAGGGGCTGAGTGAGGTGAAGTGGATTTACCTCGAAGACCTGCGCGACACCGTCACCACTAAAGACAAATTGTGGATCCTTACCCATCTGCTGATGCCGCGTCGCGCGCAGGTCGCGCAGCAGCCGGAAGATGCCGCGATGGTGCTGTTTACCTCGGGGTCGGAAGGCCATCCCAAAGGTGTGGTGCATTCCCATAAAAGCCTGCTGGCTAACGTCGAGCAGATTCGTACCGTGGCGGATTTTACCCCGCGTGACCGCTTTATGTCGGCGCTGCCGCTGTTTCATGCCTTTGGTCTGACCGTGGGCCTGTTCACGCCGTTGCTGACCGGGGCAGAGGTGTTCCTCTATCCCAGCCCGCTGCATTACCGTGTGGTGCCCGAGCTGGTGTATGACCGCAACTGTACCGTGCTGTTTGGCACCTCAACCTTCCTCGGTAACTATGCGCGGTTCGCCAGCCCTTACGATTTTGCCCGTCTGCGTTATGTGGTGGCCGGAGCGGAAAAATTGCAGGAAGGGACGCGCCAGATTTATATGGAAAAATACGGTATCCGAATTCTGGAAGGCTACGGTGTGACCGAGTGTGCGCCGGTCGTGGCAATTAACGTACCGATGGCGGCGAAATCGCACACCGTGGGACGTATCCTGCCGGGGATGGATTCGCGTCTGATTTCGGTGCCAGGCATCGAGCAGGGCGGTCGCCTGCAATTGCGCGGCCCCAACGTGATGAACGGCTATCTGCGTGTGGAGAACCCTGGCCAGCTGGAACTGCCGGTAGCCGATAACGGCGAAGGTGAGCTGGAAGCGGGCTGGTACGACACCGGCGATATCGTCAGTTTCGATGAGGGCGGATTCTGTCAGATTCAGGGCCGGGCGAAACGCTTCGCCAAAATCGCCGGTGAGATGGTCTCGCTGGAGAGTGTCGAGCAGATCGCCCTGAAAGCCTCGCCGGAGAAACAACATGCGGCGTCCCTGCGGCCGGACGGCAGCCGGGGTGAAGCGCTGGTGCTGTTCACCACCGACAGCGAGCTAAATCGTGACAAGTTGCAGCAGGCGCTGCGTGAGCTGGGTGCACCGGAACTGGCGTTACCCCGTGATATCCGCGTAATGAAACAATTGCCGATGCTGGGCAGCGGTAAACCTGACTATGTCAGCCTGAAAAAACTGGCCGAAGAGGAGCAGGCATGAGCCAGGCGGTAAACCCGGATGCACCCCTGATGTCGCGTAGCATGACGGCAGTGATTGTGGCGCAGTTTCTCTCGGCATTTGGCGACAATGCGCTGCTGTTTGCCACGCTGGCAGTGCTGAAAAATCAGTTCTATCCCGACTGGAGCCAGCCGATTCTGCAAATGTTGTTTGTGGCCACTTACATTCTGCTCGCACCCTTTGTCGGGCAGATGGCGGATAGCTTTGCCAAAGGCCGGGTGATGATGTTCGCCAACAGCCTGAAACTGCTGGGGGCGCTGATTATCTGCTTCGGCTTCAACCCGTTCCTCGGCTATACGCTGGTGGGCGTGGGGGCGGCGGCTTATTCCCCGGCTAAGTATGGCATCCTCGGCGAAATCACCCGTGGTGAGAAGTTAGTGAAAGCTAACGGATTGATGGAAGGATCGACCATCGCCGCGATTCTGCTGGGTTCAGTGGCGGGCGGTATCCTTGCTGACTGGCACCTGCTGGCGGCACTGGCGGTGTGTGCGCTGACTTACGGTCTGGCGGTGGTGGCAAACCTGTTTATCCCACGCCTCGGGGCGGCACGTCCGGGCCAGAGCTGGCACTTTGGCGTGATGCTGCGCAGCTTTATTGATGCCACGGTGCTGTTATGGCGCAACGGCGAAACCCGTTTCTCACTGCTGGGCACCAGCCTGTTCTGGGGGGCCGGGGTGACGTTGCGTTTTCTGCTGGTGCTGTGGGTGCCGGTAGCGCTGGGAATCAGCGATAACAAAACGCCGACCACACTGAATGCGATGGTCGCGATCGGTATCGTGATTGGCGCGGCGGCAGCGGCGAAGCTGGTGACGCTGCAAACGGTACGCCGCTGTATGCCTGCCGGGGTGCTGATTGGCGTGATGGTGGTGGTGTTCTCCATGCAGCACAGTTTGCTGCCTGCATACCTGATTTTAATGCTGATTGGTGCGCTGGGCGGGTTCTTTGTGGTGCCGCTGAATGCCTTGTTGCAGGAACGCGGCAAGGCCAGCGTCGGCGCGGGCAATGCGATCGCCGTGCAAAACCTCGGTGAAAACACCGCGATGTTGCTGATGCTGGGGCTGTATACGCTGGCGATTAAGCTGGGGGCACCGGCGGTGGCGACCGGTATCGGGTTTGGCGCGATTTTCGCCGTGGCGATCGTCATTTTATGGTGGAAAGCGCGGCATCCCACACCTTAAAAACCGCGCAATAAATTGCGCCGCTACGGATGCTGTGCACCCAATTTGTAGCGGCGCGATTTATCGCGCAATGCCGGGATGATGCAATTTAAGGCGCAGGATAGGTAAACTGGCGGTGAATCGCCTCAATGCCTTCCAGCACATCCGCATTCAGCGTCAGATTAAAACTCTCCACGTCCGTCTTCAGCTGTTCCAGCGTGGTCGCACCCAGCAGGGTGCTGGCAACAAACGGCTGTTGACGCACATAGGCCAGCGCCATTTGCGATGGGTCAAGATTGTGCTTCTTCGCCAGCTCTACATACGCAGCTACCGCCTGCTGCGACTGCTCGCTGCTGTAACGGGTAAAACGACTGAACAGGGTATTACGCGCCCCGGCCGGTTTTGCCCCGTTCAGATACTTGCCGCTTAAGGTGCCGAACGCGAGGCTGGAGTAAGCCAGCAGTTCCACACCTTCATGCTGGCTGATCTCCGCCAGACCCACCTCAAAGCTGCGGTTCAGCAGGCTGTACGGGTTCTGAATGGTCACAATGCGCGGCAGTTCATGCTTCTCTGCCAGTTGCAGATAGCGCATCACGCCCCAGGCCGTTTCGTTCGACACGCCGATATAGCGAATCTTGCCCGCGCGCACCTGCTCAGTCAGCGCTTCCAGCGTTTCCAGCAGTGTGACCGGCACGGTGGATTCGGTGTACTGATAACCCAGCTTGCCAAAGAAGTTAGTCTGACGTTGCGGCCAGTGCAGCTGATAAAGGTCGAGATAGTCGGTGTTCAGGCGCTTCAGGCTGGCGTCCAGCGCTTCACGGATATTTTTACGATCCAGCGCCTGGTTAGGACGAATCGACGCATCAGCGCCGCGTACCGGGCCTGCAACTTTACTTGCCAGGATAATCTTGTCACGGCTGCCACGCTGCTTCAGCCAGCTGCCAATATATTGTTCAGTTAAACCCTGAGTTTCCGGGCGCGGCGGCACCGGATACATTTCAGCAGTATCAATCAGGTTGATCCCCTGGCTGACAGCATAATCCAGTTGCGCATGAGCGTCGGCTTCGCTGTTCTGCTCACCAAACGTCATGGTTCCCAACCCCAGCTGACTCACTTCCAGCGTGCTATGGGGGATACGGTGATAGTGCATTGCCGGCTTCCTTTTTTCATTATGGAATGGAATGTTGTGTCCTGTGGGACTATAGCGCGTGAAACGGCGCGGAAGGAAGGGGGGAAAGTTCGGGAAATCGCCTGCACAGCTGGAAAAATACCGCAGGCGATGAAATTTGGCACTTAACGCTCAATGATGGTAGAGACCTCATCACCATTGATTTGCATTTCATGGCCCTGTTCGTCTTTGTACTGCACCAGGCCAGTGTCTTTATCAATTGCTGGTTTGCCTTCCGTCATAATCATGCGGCCATCTTTGGTCGCCATCACGTAATCACTGCTGCAGCCACTTAATACTAATGCCGCCAGCACCAGCCCCATTGCACTTACCAACCCTTTCATCCGCTACTCCCTTACACAACTTCAACAGCAAAAGTGTAGTAATAAATGGTTTTGGCGTTCGGGGTAATCACATCATTCCGAAAAGCAACGGGCGAGCAGGACTCGCCCTTGACTTTCTCAGGCCGCGCCTTTCCTGCTGCGCATCAGGTTGAGGCACTCCACAGCCATCGAGAAGAACATGGCAAAATAAATGTAACCTTTTGGTACATGGACGGCAAAACTCTCCAGAATCAGGGTAAAGCCGACCAGAATCAGAAAAGCCAGCGCCAGCATTTTCACTGACGGGTGACGGTCAACAAACTCGCCGATGGTCCGCGCCGCAAACATCATCATCAGTACGGCAATCACCACCGCCATCATCATAATAATCAGATGGTCCGACAGACCCACGGCGGTAATCACCGAATCGAGGCTGAAAATAATGTCCAGCAGCATGATCTGCACGATGGCACCGAGGAACGAATGCACGTTGGTTTTATGTTCTTCTTCGCCACCCTCAATGGTTTCGTGGATCTCCATACTGGATTTCCACAGCAGGAACAGGCCACCAAACAGCAGAATCAAATCACGCGCCGAGAAGGCGTGGTCCATGATTGAGAACAGTGGATTGGTCAGGCGCACTACCCAGGCAATCGAGGCCAGCAGCCCGAGGCGCATCAACATGGCTCCCATCAGGCCCAGACGGCGCGCGCGATTTTGTTGATGTTTGGGGAGCTTCGCGACCACCAGAGAAAGGAAAATAATGTTATCGATGCCCAGAACCACTTCCAGAATGGTTAATGTCCCCAGCGCCAGCCAGGCGTTGGGATCAGCAATCCAGTCAAACATGTGTACATTCAATCCTAAACGAAAAGTAAACGGCGATTATACACTTCATCATTCAAGTTGCAGCTGCGTTAGCTGCGTGTGCTCACCCCAGTCACTTACTTATGTAAGCTCCTGAGGATTCACCCACTTGCCGCCTTGCTGCACCTCGAATGATTTCGTGTATCTACATGTTCACAGCAAAAAATGGCGCGCCAGCAACGGTCCGGTGAAACTCTTCTTGAGATAAAAGCCGCGAGGTAGCGTCATTATAGGCTCTCCATGCTCGCCGATGGCTTCGGTCAGCGCTTTGCTGTTGGCGGCTTTCGGACGAATTTGCAACCAGGCCCCGTGACGGGCGGTGATACGCTCGACCTGGCCGAGCACAATCATATCCATCAGTTCCTCCCAATCATGGCGCAGCTGCTCCTCTTCCTCGGGACTGGGATGCCACAGCAGCGGCGAGCCAACGCGACGTTCCGCCAGCGGCAGTGCGCGGTCGCCTTCCACCGGAATCCACAATACGCGTGCCAGCTTATGGCGCACATGGCTGGTTGCCCAGGTGACGCCGCTATTGCCAGTGAGTGGGGCGACACAGACAAAGGTGGTTTCCAGTGGTTTTCCCAGCGCATCGACCGGGATGGTTTTCAGCTCGATACCGAGATGAGCAAAATCCTGCTCCGCTTTACTGCCCGCGCTGGCACCGAGGTGCATCTCCAGCAGCATCCCCACCCAGCCTTTATCCCGCTTCAGATTGGCAGGCATCGGCAGACCCAGCTGCGCGGCAAGGGCGGCAAAGGTCTGGCCTGCCAGCTGCCGGGCGCGTTGCAGTAATTCCGCTTCATTTTTTGGTGGCTCAGGCAGTAAAGCAGGGGAACTCATGGTTTTACTCATGTTGATTAAATAGTAAACAGTTGTGGCGGGTGCAGGTTGTCCACAAAATGCAGCCAGATATTTTGCAGATAATAGCATGATTCAGCGTGCTTTTTTATTTGCTGCCATTTCACGGCTGGCAAAGGCATGCGGGGTTATCCCGGTTTGTTATCGACAATAAACAGGATCTTAAACCCAGTTATCCACAGAAAGATGGGATAACCCCGGCTTTAACCCACCACTGTTTCCATTTACAGCCTTGACTTTAGCGATTTGCTGGCTTTTTTTCCCATTTCTGACCAGGTTTAGGACATTCTCTGTGGATAAAAACGACGGAGGTCGATCTTTAACCAATTCACCAACAGGAGGTTATCCGCTCCCGGTTTTTTGGCCTGAAAATATCCGTTATTATCTTTTATCTATAAGAGAATATTGGATTTTATTATTGTCTGGTCCTGTTATGATAAGACTTTTCCGAAGCGGTTATTCAATTAATTCCCGTGTTCTGCACAAAGCTATCCACAGAAAAGGTGAATAAAATCGCCCTGAAATCGGCTCCCCTGTTTATAACCTGGCTAAACTCTGTGAGTTATCCTGTAATTATTCCGTCATCACCCCAGATATCCAGTGGTTTACCGCCTGTAAGGAGTGTGAAACAATCAAGCTATTCAAATTTAGCTTTGAGGTAGTCCAGTGATCGATGATGATGGCTACCGCCCGAATGTTGGTATCGTAATCTGTAACAGGCAAGGACAAGTGTTATGGGCCAGGCGCTTTGGACAGCACTCCTGGCAATTTCCCCAGGGAGGCATCAATCCCGGTGAAACCGCAGAACAGGCGATGTATCGCGAACTGTTTGAAGAAGTGGGTTTGCACCGCAAAGATGTTCGAATACTTGCTTCAACCCGTAACTGGTTACGTTACAAATTGCCAAAACGTTTGGTGCGTTGGGACACAAAGCCGGTGTGTATCGGCCAGAAACAAAAGTGGTTTCTTCTGCAGTTGATGAGTAGTGACGCGGATATCAATGTGCAACACAGCAGCACGCCAGAGTTTGATGGCTGGCGCTGGGTCAGCTTCTGGTATCCGGTGCGTCAGGTTGTCTCCTTCAAACGTGACGTCTATCGCCGCGTAATGAAGGAATTCGCTGGCGTGGTGATGACTATGCAGGAGAGTGCGGGGCCGCGAAATGCCGCAGCCCATCGACGTAAGAGAGGATAGGCCACGCCCTTTATGCTCACTCAGTTGCGCGAAATAGTAGAAAAAGTGGCGAGTGCGCCGCGTCTGAATGAAGCACTCGACCTTCTGGTAAACGAGATTTGCCTTGCGATGGAGACCGAGGTCTGCTCGGTCTACCTCGCCGATCACGATCGTCGCTGCTATTACCTGATGGCAACACGCGGGCTGAAAAAACCGCGTGGCCGCACGGTCACGCTGGCATTTGACGAAGGTATTGTGGGTCTGGTTGGCCGCCTGGCCGAGCCGATTAACCTCGCCGATGCGCAGAGCCACCCCAGCTTCAAATACATTCCTTCTGTGAAAGAGGAGCGCTATCGCTCCTTCCTCGGCGTGCCCATTATCAGCCGCCGCCAGCTTCTTGGCGTGCTGGTGGTGCAGCAGCGCGAGCATCGGCAGTTCGACGAAAGTGAAGAATCTTTCCTGGTTACGCTGGCCACCCAGATGGCGGCACTGCTGTCGCAATCGCAGCTGGGTCAGCTCTTTGGTCAATTCCGTCAGTCGCGAGTAAAAGCCATTGCCGCCTCGCCAGGTGTCGCGGTAGCGCCAGGCTGGGTTGATGAGACCCAGCCGCTGCTTGATCAGGTTTCCGCCGCTTCAACGCTGGATGTGCAGCGCGAACGCGACCGTCTGGCCGTCGCCATGAGCGAGGCCGCCAATGAATTCCGCCGCTTCAGTAAACGTTTTACCGCCAGCGTGCAGAAAGAGAGCGCGGCGATCTTCGATTTGTATTCGCACCTGCTGACTGACGCGCGCCTGAAAAAAGATCTGTTTGCCGAGATCGAACGCGGATCCGTCGCGGAATGGGCGGTCAAAACGGTGATCGAGAAGTTTGCCGCCCAGTTTGCCAGCTTGCAGGATCAATATCTGCGCGAGCGGGCCGGGGATCTCCGCGTGCTGGGCCAGCGTCTGCTGTTCCACCTCGACGATTCCCTGGTGGGCACCAATGCCTGGCCGGAACGTTTTGTGCTGGTTGCCGATGAGCTAACCGCAACCACGCTGGCCGAACTGCCCCACGAGCGGCTGGCCGGGGTGGTGGTGCGCGATGGCGCGGCGAACTCGCATGCGGCGATCCTGACGCGTGCCATGGGGATCCCGACGGTGATGGGGGCAGATATCCTGCCCGCCCAGCTCAACAAACGCCTGCTGATTGTTGACGGTTATCGCGGCGAGTTGCTGATCGATCCAGAGCCCGTGTTGGTGCAGGAATATCAGAGGCTGATCAGCGAAGAGAACGCGCTGAGCAAAATGGCTGAAGATGTGGTTGAGCAACCAGGTGAACTGAAAAGCGGTGAACGCGTGCAGGTGATGCTCAATGCCGGTCTCAGCCCGGAGCATGAACGCGCGCTCGACAGCTGGGTCGATGGCATTGGTCTGTATCGCACCGAAATTCCCTTTATGTTGCAAAACGGCTTCCCGTCGGAAGAGGAGCAGGTGGCGCAGTATCAGGGCATGCTGCAACTGTTCCACAACAAGCCGGTGACGCTGCGTACCCTGGATGTCGGCGCGGATAAGCAACTGCCGTATATGCCAATCAGCGAGGAGAATCCCTGCCTCGGCTGGCGCGGTATCCGTTTAACCCTCGACCAGCCGGAAATCTTTCTGGTGCAGGTGCGCGCTATGCTGCGCGCCAATGCGGCCTCGGGCAATCTCAGCATTTTGCTGCCGATGATCAGCCATATTGATGAGATCGAGGACGCGCGTCGTCTGATTGATCGTGCCGGGCGGGAAGTGGAAGAAATGCTGGGTTACATCATTCCGAAGCCGCGCATTGGGGTGATGATCGAAGTCCCGTCGATGCTGTTTCTGATCCCGCATCTGGCGGATCGTGTCGATTTTGTCTCGGTTGGCACCAACGATTTGACCCAGTATCTGCTGGCGGTGGATCGCAACAATACGCGGGTGGCGAATCTTTACGATCCGCTGCATCCGGCGATGTTGCGCGCGTTGCAAACCATTGCGCAGGAAGCCCACAAGGCCAAGCTGGAACTGGGGCTGTGTGGTGAAATGGCGGGCGATCCAATGTGTGTCGCGCTGCTGGTGGGGCTGGGTTATCACCACCTCAGCATGAACGGTAAAAATATCCCGCGCGTGAAGTATCTGCTGCGTCATCTCGATAAAGAAGAAACGCAGAAGCTGAGCGAGCAGGTCGTGGCGGCCCACACCGCTTCGGAAGTCCGCCATCAGGTCTCCGCTTTTATGGAGCGACGCGGCCTGGGTGGATTGATTCGCGGTGGTCGCTAAGGTTTACATTTCTGCGGCATTTATGAAAACACCGCTGTGCTATTATGCGCAGCCTTTATTGAATTGCCCCTGGCCACACCGTTTTCAGGGCAGAAAATTCCATGGTGAAAGATGACTAACGGCTATATCGCTTTTCCCCAATTTGACCCGGTGATTTTCTCCGTCGGGCCGATTTCGCTCCACTGGTACGGTTTGATGTATCTGGTGGGCTTTATATTCGCTATGTGGCTGGCGGTGCGTCGTGCCAATAAGCCGGGCAGCGGCTGGAAAAAAGAGGAAGTGGAAAACCTGTTATATGCCGGTTTCCTCGGCGTATTCCTCGGTGGCCGCATCGGCTATGTGTTGTTCTACAACCTGCCATTGTTCCTTGAGAATCCGCTGTATCTGTTCAAAGTCTGGGATGGTGGGATGTCGTTCCACGGCGGCCTGATGGGCGTGATCGTGGTTATGCTGATCTTTGCCCGTCGTACCAAACGTACTTTCTTCCAGGTCTCTGATTTTATTGCACCATTGATCCCATTTGGCCTTGGTGCTGGCCGTCTCGGTAACTTTATCAATGGTGAACTGTGGGGCCGTGTGGCACCTGATTTTAAATTCGCCATGCTGTTCCCGGGTTCGCGCAGCGAAGACGTGGCGCTGGCGGCCACTAACCCGCAGTATCAATCCCTGCTGAATACCTACGGCGTACTGCCGCGTCATCCGTCACAGCTGTATGAACTGATGCTGGAAGGGGTGGTGCTGTTCATCATCCTCAACCTGTTTATTCGCAAGCCGCGCCCGATGGGCAGTGTGTCGGGACTGTTCCTGATTGGCTACGGCGCATTCCGTATTATTGTTGAATTCTTCCGTCAGCCGGACGCGCAGCTGGGTCTGTTCGACGGCGGTATCAGTATGGGGCAGATTCTCTCGACTCCAATGATTCTGGCTGGCGTGATTATGATGATTTGGGCGTATCGTCGTCACCCACAGCAACAACCACGAGAGGTAAAATGAAACAGTATCTGGATCTGATGCAACATGTGCTGAATGAAGGCGCAGAAAAGGCCGACCGTACCGGCACTGGCACGCTCTCCATTTTTGGCCACCAGATGCGTTTCAATTTGCAGGACGGTTTTCCGCTGGTCACCACCAAGAAATGCCACCTGCGCTCCATCATTCATGAATTGTTGTGGTTCCTGAAAGGTGAAACCAATATTGGTTACCTGAAAGACAACAACGTCACCATCTGGGATGAATGGGCGGATGAAAACGGTGATCTTGGCCCGGTATACGGCAAACAATGGCGCAGCTGGGGCAGCGCCAGCGGTGAAGAGATTGACCAGATTTCCCGCGTGATTGAGCAACTGAAACGCGACCCGGATTCGCGCCGCATCATCGTTTCGGCGTGGAATGTGGGTGAGCTGGATCAGATGGCACTGGCACCGTGCCACGCGTTCTTCCAGTTCTACGTGGCGAATGGCAAGCTTTCATGCCAGCTGTATCAGCGCTCATGCGACATCTTCCTCGGTCTGCCCTTCAACATCGCCAGCTACGCCTTGCTGGTGCATATGGTGGCGCAGCAGTGTGACCTTGAGGTGGGTGATTTTGTCTGGACCGGTGGCGATACCCATCTGTACAGCAACCACCTGGAACAGGCACGCCTGCAACTGACCCGCGAACCGCGCCCGTTGCCGAAGCTGGTCATCAAGCGTAAGCCAGCCTCGATCTTTGATTATCAGTTCGAAGATTTCGAGATTGAAGGTTACGATCCGCATCCAGCCATCAAAGCGCCGGTCGCGATTTAAACCTTAAAAAGGTTGCCAAAAGCCCTGCCTGCGCAGGGCTTTTTTGTTTCCGGCTAAGCGTTAGCCTTTCCCGGTGAAACGAATAACCCAAAGTTATCTTCTGCTAAACAAGCTAAAAACATAATCTTTATTCCTTTTTCGAAAGTCCCCTCTGACCCCCCTCTTTATCATACGACCAATACGTTATTGACTTAAAAAGTGCAGCTTATGAATTCGTATGAATCCCTTGTGCGTTTCACTTCGTTATCCGACCTGACTGACTCCTTAAACTTTGCTGAAGCCGGTAGTCCCTCGACACCTGTTGATACTGAACCGAATGGTGACATGCGAAGTTTGAATTCATTCGAACTGGCCAGTTTCAGGCTGACAGTTGACCAATTCATTCATGGGAATGAGTGGGTACAGAATGACGATATCTGTCGCCTGCTCAGGGTGATGGTAGAGGACCAGCCGTTTCGGGCATCAATGGACGGTGAAGCATACTGTCTGAAGGACATTGCCGGGATTGGCATCAATTCTGCCAGCGACATGTCAGGTTTGCTGTGTTCTCTGCTGGCGAAGCCCGAGCATCCCACCAAATTTGAGCTGGATGAGTTTAAAACTCTGCTCCGGGGGGAACTGAAGATCAACCATGATAAATGGGCGGTCAAACTCGCCGGTGCACTGCGGGGAGATGTCCGTCTGGAAGAAAGTATCAGGCAAAGACTGAATGTGGTGGAGGAGTACGACAAAAACCACCATAACCCGACTTATCATGACACGCTGCAGCTGAATAAAACGTGGCTGACAATGAAGAACAGAACCCTGGTCTCCCCTCAGGAAGTTCTGGCTACCGGCTGGAAGGAAAAGGATGTTCTGCGCGTACCACCCGAGGTGCGTAGCGAGGTGAAACAAGCGCAGGAGTCAATTAAGGCGTTTGAGGCAGTTATCAAAGAGATCTGGACTCCTGAAAGGGAGAACCGTGCATCAGACGGACTGGCTGACCGAATGAATGAGGTTATTCATCACTCGGGTGCCGCACTGGCTGAAGCGATGACTACCCTGTGCAGTTTCGCGGCGGAAGAGACGACGGGGAAGTTGTACACCTTGCACGAAGAAGCGGTGTTGAGGGTGATGGCGGCTAATGCGATGGAAATCGCGAAGCGCGATGGCGGCATGATGCTGCTGGAAGGAAAAGTGCGCGAGGAGATGCTGGCGTTTCTTGAGAAAAAACCGTCCGATGAGAGCCGCCAGGCAAAAATGATCGATCTGCTGGCCAGGCAGTTCAGAGAGGGGGCAGAAAAGAACGAATACCTGCAAAAAAGGCTCACCACCGCAACCTATAAAGCCGTTGATGCTTACCGGAAAAGCCGCAGAAAAAGTCTGCTTAAGTCAACTGAAGTCCTGCAACACGCCCTTGAGAAGTCAAAACGCCTGAGGGTGATCCTTGAGCGTGAAGCGGGCAAAAAAAGCCCGCTGAAAGCTCTCACGGATGCGATGCAGCGCAACGAAGACAGCCTCAATCGAGCGCTGGATACGTTTTCGTTGTCTCAACCTGACTGGAAGCAGAATCTGAAAACCGCCAGAGATTTGATCAGACAGTCGTACGCTGATGCTAATTTTGAAAATGGTGTTGCCAAGGCAGTCGATGGCTTTATTGCTGGTTTTCATTCAGCGGGTAAGCTCATGAAGAAAGCGGGCGTCAAGCTGGATAAGGTGCTGCATATCCCCGTTCCCGGTAAAGAGCTGCCTAAAGATAAATTATCCGAGCTAAGTACGTTGATGGTGACGCTGGATAGCGTCGCTGATCTCGCGACTTCTTTTTCCGAACCTTTTGTCGCGTCAACCGCCTCACTGAAGCGCATACGACATAAAGTTAATACGTCTGCTACAACAGAACTTCAGCTTAAAAGGGAGGTAAAGTCGACGACAAACAGCGACATGATGCTTGAGGCCATGCTTGATGTTTCGCTGGCAGATGAAGCAGCAGTCAGGCGGCGGGTCGCCAAACAGCATGATCTGGAGGAAAAAGTTGCCACCCAACTGACTGGCCTGCAGAAGGTGTTATCGCATATTCGGGAGCAGCTAGGCGCTGCATTCGAAAACAGAATCGCTGATATGTACCAAAGGTTTGGTGTACATAAGGGTGATTATCTCAGTAAAGTCCAGTCGCTACGTCATCACTATCTGGCGAAGTTTACGCAGTTGGAAAAGCAGATTAGTGAAGCGGCAAGACCTGAGCGCAAAAGTGATGAGAGAGCAGCGAAAGATCTGTTTGCCGCAGCAAACAGTATGACCGCGTTAGGGAAAAATTTATCCCGGGAAATCAGGTCGATCAGTGAATTGGATGTGGGTATTAAATTTGGTTACAACAGTTACGATAAAAATATCGTACAGGATTTAATGAGTTTTGCCGCGCAGCAGTGTGGGGAAGAGTTTGAAGCCTGGATGGAGGCGGAGCCGGATAAGCGATTCAGAACATCAGATGTGACGGCCAAAATGCAAAGGATAGTAAGGCAAATACAATCACAGCTGATGGATCCAGACCGAACTATTATGCGCAGAGCGAAGGACCCTCAGAATGCCCTGCTGAATGCTGCACTGGAGCAGGAATTGCGCAATATGATGAACCGCGTGCAGGATAAAGCTGCCACACTGGACCAATTGCTGGCGCAAACACCTAAAATCAGTGATATCGTGCGGAAGAAACTATATCAAAAGGCGGTCACCGGGACGATATTTGGTGTGCTGAGCGCCGTAACCAGTTTAGACCCGCTGACAGAAATTATCGCATCAGCTTCCCGTGCCACTGAGTTGATAAGAATACTGTGGCCAACCAAATACAAAACTGTAGCCGATCAATTAAACCAATGGACTGAGGCAAGTTCAAAAAGAAAAGCCGTAGAGAAGGTAGGTCAGCGTCATCGGCCTCATGCAATGGCTAAACTTAAACAGCGTGAGTTAGTGAAAGCATTCACAAATATTATCTCTGTTTTCGTCCCGGCTGTCGTCACGGTGCCTTTTACCCTGCCTTTTGCCTTGTACGGTATGGCCACGCGTCCGGAAAAGTTCATTAAGTCGGTGGTATCAGAATTACCCTTATCGCTTGCGATTGCGCTGGGATATGAAGCTTACAGCGAAACAGTCGAGTTACATCAGGATGTACTCAGGGATAAACAAGATCATAACGTTGAGCATATTAAAGATGATTTGCGTCGTTGCAGAAAAAATCCAGAAAAATTAGATGTACGACTCAAAGCATATGACAAATTGGATCCGACATTTCAGCGTGCGGTTTTTGAACTCAATGAGGAAATCAAGAAAGAAGAGAAGTTTGTACGGGAAGATAATAGAGGACTCGTTGCGGAAGCTGAGAAAGCCAGGAAAGAATTTGAAGCTAAGTTTGCACGGAATAACGCTAATCTGCGGGGGGAAGTAGGAAAGAAAATAGAAGGTCGTCAAACTGAAGTTAATCCTCATGGAGTGAATGATCTCCAGGTGACGGATAGTAATAAAGTCATTTCATTAGATGGAGAAGGAGATGGAATGATTAGGCGGCGCGTCAAACGTAATACGACAGCGGTAGCAGAAAACGCAATCCCTGTGAGTGTTGAAAACACTATCACAGAAAACACGGTTACCACACCGCAGAAAAGCCATGATGAGATGATTAATGAGAGTGTCAATGGCGCAATTATAGAATCTGTACCTGATAATGATAAAGGCAATCTGATTCATGATTCACAGGCGTGGATCGATGATTATAATACTAACTGGTTGAAAAAAAGTGGTTTCCAGCCACCTGCGGAGACAGGGAAATTTGACTGGGAGAGGAAAGTCGATATTTATTATTCGGCAGCGCCAAAGTCAGCGGCTCCTCATGATGCGATCAGAGATCGTTACGATGATGATGAAAAAAAAGGGACTATCACGTTTCGTGAATATGCGGTAGGTGAGCATTTACGTAAAGGATGGGGACTGGCTGATGATCTGGTGGCAAGGCCTCCAGTTAACGACCCGACGTTTACTAAAATGCTGGATGCATTGAAGGAGACAAACCTGCAGGAAGATTATCTTGGCGAGATCGATGCATATTATAATAGGCCAGAAGTTAAAGAGTATGCTGAGGTGCTTTATCGAGTAAAATTAAAAGCAATTATCAGGGATCATTTTATCTTCTCAGCAAAGAGTGCTGGCTATAATCTTGAGGATGTTCGGGCAAGAATTGAACGTGGTGAGGTTTATACGTTATCCATCGGAGGTCAGAATATATCTGATATGGTATGCATAAAGAGAAATGACAGTAATGGCTATCTTTTTGTTTCTCTCTATGATGGTAAGGTTTTTGAAGTTAATTGGCATCAAAAAGAAAACGTCATCGAGTTTAATGGCGTAGAACAAGCAACCGAATGGTATGCACGTATGAAAGCAGGGTTGCCGTTGAAACAATTAAAGTCAGTGCCAACATTCAAAATGGCTGACGATGGTGCGATTCTTAATATAAAAGACGTTGATGATCGATTCCGAACTGAAGCACACGAAGAAATATTAGAGATGAATACTGCGAGTGGATTTTCAGACCGTTTGCTGGAATTTAAATCAGGAAATCTGAAGTCAGATGTTGATTATCTGATCAAGTCATCAGGGGAGCAGTACAGAGATAAGGTCATAGACATCATTGGTAAAGTGGGAACACTTATCAGTGTGCTTTTGATTCCGGTCACCGGTGGGTTAGGTGGTTTAGGTATGGGTGTAGGAGCGAAATTGGCGACATTTATTTCCAGTGCAGCATTTAGCTGGCTGGTGACGATAGGGACTGGTGTTTTACCCAAGGTTTACCAGGGAATAAAAGCGGACAGAACTGAAGATGAACAAAGTGCATTATTTGATATCTATATAGCATTGCTTACTGAAGGAGCTGGGCACTTATTAGGAGAGCTTCTGTCTACAATAAAGAATAACGCTCTGAAAAATTTTGCTAAGTATCTTAAATGTGCACCAGAAGATGTGCCTGCACATTTAAAAACAAAGCTTTTTGACCGTATTGCAAAGAAATTTAAAAAATTTTCTAAAGATGGGGAACTCACAATCGATAATCTTGCATCGGGCACGGGAACACCATCCTCCAGATTATCAGTGGATAGCGGTAAATCCTTTGGTGCGGGACCGGAATATGCTGAGTTTAAGTTTATTGACGAAGGTCTTGAGCTGCCTGAAACTCATGTCAAAAAAATCACAGGTGATTTTGATAACGATATCGAACAGTTTAAGAAGCTATATGGCACTCCGGGTAATACGGCCACTCCTGATGAACTAAAGTATCGCACCATGGCATGGATATTAAATAATTCCGGTTATAAGGTACAAGTGGGAACCGTCACTGTGACAACGTCAACGGGTTCAACCAGCAAGAATCTGGTGTTGAAAATTTCTAAACCAGGTAAAGAAGACGGCTACATCTACTTTAAAAATGGTGCCAGGAGTGGAAGTAATGGTTCGACCGGAAACGTATTTAATGAAAGTCATGGTGCGAAAATATTTAAACAAAATGACTTTGTTAAAAGCTACGCTTCGGATATGGGGTTAGATGATAATTTTGTGAAAGTACAATGGGGGGATTCATTTTCAGGATCGGATTCTCTTACTAAAACTACAGAAATAGTAAATTCACCTGCGTGGGTTAAAGATAAAGCGATTGAAAGTCTTGCAGGAAAAAGTTCATTAGCCAGTAAGACCAGTGTTCCTGCTAAACCTGGCTATGATTCTGTGAAAGCGGGTTTCAACAGCATGACTTCTCACGCGACCATTGAGTTCTTCAGCTATTTAGGCAGTCAGGTTAAATCAGGCGTTAGTGGCAAACCCTATTCATTTAGCGATTTAAGAACCGAAGTTTATAAACCTGATGCAACCTTACGCTTTACGAATACGCTGGGAGGAACCATCACGGTAGGAACATCGTTACATTTGCTTGGCCCTGCAGCAAGTGGTAACACCAATAACGTCACAATTTATAATTACTCTGGTGGTAAGGCAGTCACAACGAATATAGCCTACAACTCAAATTCACAGATTAACCTCTCTGTTGGTGATGCTGGCAGAAGCTCAGGGTTAGATTATGAATACAGTAAAGTTCGGATCAAAGGGAAAGTTGCAAGAGTCAATGATCAGGATTTAGTGAATCATGAGAATCGAATAAAAACTAGCTTAGGGACCAATACTGATATTTCAAAGCTGAATGCACCGATAATCATTGTTATTGACAAAAGCAAGATTCCCAATCTGCAACCAGGCAACAAAATGCCAAGTGAAATCCCTAATGAAGCTATTGTTGGAATTATTACTGAAGAAAATAAAATTCAGGAGGTGTCAGTTATTACTGAAAAACTGCTGGGTCGTAAAGTTCCAGTGACCTCTCTTAAGGTTGAAAAAACGCCAGCGGCACTTCGGGCGGAACAGGAAGCAGCACAACAAATTAACACGGTTTCTGTAGCAGAGCCTGAAGGGGCTAATAATGCGTCGACTACAGAAAACTATTCATCCCTCCCGGGTGACAATCTGAGCAGGCTGGGTAGAAAGTTTCAGTCGAGATATCCAAACGGATCTGATGCTGCTGCAATAATTTATGAAGATAATAAGGGTAAACTTCCAGCGGGTCAGCGAAAGTTACATCTTATCCCCGCCGGGACGCAACTTAAAATACGGACGCTCCCAGACCAGACCACGGAGCAAAATAACCAAACAGATTCGAGAAACGCAGCTTCATTTTTACGATTTGGCAGGCCTAACTAAGAAATGCCGCAAGGATATAGCTATGAATGCCAAATTGTGAATATTCCGGAATAGTCAGGATAATTTTCGAAATATTTGATCTTTATAAAATGCAGTATCAGTAAAAAGATGCCCTGCCAGCTATCTGATAGGGCATCTTTTGCTGAGAGACGTGCACACCTGCAGAGATTCTCTGATATGGGCATTTTTTGGGGACAACTCGCAAAAAAATGTACCCACCTGCCTGTCCTGCCTGATTCTCTGCGCAACCTTTTCCAGCATGCATTTTGCTGTCTTGAACCCGTGCCGTTATTGGCACAGTTTAACGGTCATGAACAGAAACGATGAAAACGGCTTTACCCTGCCGGAGTTATTGCTGGTGATGGTGATTGCGGGTGTGCTCAGCCTCGGTACGTTACAAGGCTGGCAGCGCTGGCAACAGCACCAGCAGCTACGGGAAAGCGTACTGCAACTCCAGGGCTTTTTACTGCGATTGCGCGCCTATGCCAGCTGGCATAACACGGATGCCAGCCTGTGGTTGCTGTCCGGCGATTCTGGCTGTGTCGGCAGCGGAACGCGTCCGGTTGACGGATGCCTGTCAGCATCACGCTGGATCTTCAAACCGCCTCATGTGGGTGTGCGCCTCGTCAGTATCACCGGCGAACCGGGGTTTTATGGCCGCCGCGATGTTGCAAGGGCAGGCAGCATTGATATTGAAAGCAGCGCCGGGCGCTGGCGGGTGATTATCTCAGCCCGTGCGCGAATTCGTGCCTGCCCGGCGGGAGAGAAGGGATGCGAATAAGCCAGGCGGGGTTCAGCCTGCTGGAAATGCTGATCGCGATGGCGATTGGGGCCGTGCTGATGCTCAGCGTGGGGCGGTTTTTGCCGTTGCTGCTGGTGGAAAACCTGGCTTTACAACAGCGGGTCCAGTTGCAGCAGGAATTACAGCAAATCTCGCAAACACTGCAAAAGGCGCTGCGTCGCGCGGGATACTGCAATGGCGAGTGCAGCGGTCCGGCGCTGACGCTGAGTGAGAATGGCAGCTGCATCCTGCTGCGCTGGGATGAAAACAGCAATGGCCGCTGGGAAGGTGTCGGCCATAGCGATAGCGATTTTTATGGCTATCGCTTACGCGGCGGACAGGTCGAGATGCAGCGTGGTGTCGATGAATGCAACAGCGCTGGCTGGGAACGCTTAACAGATCCTGAATTTTTGACGATTACGCACTTCAGAGTCGAACGCCAGGCAGAACATTTGAGCGTACAACTGACGGGCAAAGCTGGTGAGCAATGGGTGGCGCTGGAGAGCTGGGTCAGAGGAGAGAATCTGTGAAGCAGGCGGGTAACAGCACCCTGGGTATGGTGCTGCTGGTGCTATTGATGGGCGGCCTAACCTTACATGCCACCCGTACCCGTCTGGCGCAGGGCATGGTTCTGGTGGCTGATGAACAGCAGCATCATCAGGATTTCTGGCTGGCCGCAGGCGCATTGCAATGGGGCAAAGTACAGCATTGGCCGCAGACGCCGGGCTGGCAATGCCAGTGGTGGGTGACGGAACAATGGCGCAGCTGTCTGCTACGCATGGAGGACGACCGTGGGTTATTACAGGGAAGTGGTACCGGGCGCGAGCTGGCGCTCTGGCATTGGGTCTCGTTACAGGGAAATCAAATCAGATTCCGGGCGCATGGCTGGATTGATTACTGCCCGCTGGCGGACGCCGCGTTGTGCCAGGCAGCAGCAAGGATTCAGCCTGGCGGAAACCCTGGTAGCGATGCTGCTGCTGGCGATGAGTATTAGCGCGTTGCTGCACTACCATCGGGCGCTGGCGCTGGGCTTTAGCCAGCAGTGGCAGCAGCGTCAGGCATGGCTGGTTGCAGGCCAGGCCCTGCTCGGGCGCGATGTGGCAGGCTGGCGAGTTCAGCGTCAGCAGCAGTCTCAGCCAGGCAGCTGCATACTGGAGCGGGTAACCGTGAGTAACCCGCAACAGCGCGAGGCGTCACTGGCACGGCTGGATTGTCCTTCCCCCTGATGATCTCCTCACGGTAGGCATCCCAGGCGATACAGGGTAGAGTGACCAGGCTGCGCAGTTTTACTTTTATACGGGAGACTTCATGTTCCGGGTTTACCACTCCAATCAGCTTGACCTGCTTAAAAATCTGGCCGGAATTCTGATTGAAAACCAACCGCTTACCGATCCATTTGCTGCTGAGCAAGTGTTGGTACAAAGCCCCGGTATGGCGCAATGGCTACAGATGGAACTGGCGCGCAGTTTTGGCATAGCGGCGAACATTGATTTCCCGCTGCCTGCCTCCTTTATCTGGAACATGTTTGTGCAGGTGCTGCCGGATATTCCCGAGGAAAGCGCCTTTACCAAAGCCAGCATGAGCTGGAAACTCATGCATCGTCTGCCCGCGTTGCTGGAGCAGGACGCCTTTGCGTCGCTGCGCCACTACCTGCATGACGATGCGGATAAGCGCAAGCTGTATCAGCTCAGTGCCCGTGTCGCAGACTTATTTGACCAGTATCTGGTGTATCGCGCTGACTGGCTTAACAGCTGGGAGTGCGGTGAATTGATTGAGGGCCTGGGGGAGTCGCAGCAGTGGCAGGCGGCGTTATGGCGCGATCTGGTCAGTTTTACCGCAAGCCTTGGTCAGCCGTTGTGGCATCGTGCCAATTTATATGCCCGCTTTATTCAGACGCTGGAACAGGCCAGCAGCCCACCGCCAGGGTTGCCGCAGCGTGTGTTTATCTGCGGGATCTCAGCGCTCCCGCCAGTTTATTTGCAGGCCCTGGAAGCGCTGGGTCGCCATATCGATATTCATCTGCTGTTCACCAATCCCTGCCGTGATTATTGGGGAGACATTCAGGATTATGCGTTTCTGGCTAAACTCCAGAGCCGCAAGCGTCGCCGCATTCATTCCGATGAACAGCAACCCCTGTTTCGTGATCCTGCGGCAGCCCCCGCGCTATTTAATGAATCAGGTGAACAACAGTTAACCAATCCGCTGCTGGCTTCGTGGGGCAAACTGGGGCGCGATAACCTGTTTCTGCTCAGCCAGATGGAATCTGCCGCCAACGATATCGATGCCTTTGTCGATATCCCTCCCGACAATCTGCTGCATGCGTTGCAGGCTGATTTACTCAACCTGGAAGATAATGCGGTAATTGGTGTGAGTGCCGGAGAGCTAGCGGGCAGCCAGAGCAAGCGCCCGCTCGATCCACAGGATCGTTCTCTGACGATTCAGGTTTGCCACAGCGCCCAGCGTGAAGTGGAGGTTTTGCAGGATCATTTGTTAGCCCTGATGGAGGCCGATCCGCAGCTGAAACCGCGCGATATCATCGTGATGGTGGCGGATATCGACAGTTACGCGCCCTTTATTCAGGCTGCTTTCGCCAGCGCCCCCTCATCCCGCTATCTGCCATTTGCCATCTCTGACCGCAGGGCCAGCCAGGCACATCCGGCCATTCTGGCGTTGTTGAGCTTGCTGTCGTTACCGGAAAGCCGTTTTGCTTCGGAAGAGGTGCTGGCGTTGCTGGAAGTCCCGGCGCTGGCACAGCGTTTCTCGGTGGATGAAAGCGGCTTACGCCTGCTGCGTCGCTGGGTGATGGAGTCGGGGATTCGCTGGGGGCTGGATGATGCCAGCGTCGAGGCGCTGGCGCTGCCGGTCACCGGCCAGCATACCTGGCGTTTTGGTTTGCAACGCATGTTGCTGGGTTACGCGCTGGAAAGCCAGAACGGCGACTGGCAGGGCATTCTGCCTTACGACGAATCCACCGGGTTGATTGCGGAACTGGCGGGCCATCTGGCGGAGTTACTGTCAAAGCTGGAGGCCTGGCGCACACGACTGGCGCAGGAACGTCCCCTCAATGACTGGCTGCCATTGTGCCGCGAATTGATAGATAGCTTCTTTAGCGGTGATAGCGAAAGCGAAGCGGCTTTGATGCTGGTGGAAAACCAGTGGAAGCAGATTATTGAGCAAGGTATGCAGGCGGCTTATGCACAACCGATACCGGTCACACTGCTGCGCGATGAGCTGCGTTCACGTCTCGATCAGCAACGTATCAGCCAGCGTTTCCTTGCTGGCCCGGTGAATTTCTGTACGCTGATGCCGATGCGCTCGATACCTTTCAAAGTGGTATGCCTGCTGGGAATGAACGACGGTGTATATCCGCGCACGTTGGCACCATTAGGCTTTGACCTGATGCAGCAGCAAATGCGTAAAGGCGATCGTAGCCGACGTGACGATGACCGTTATCTGTTCCTCGAAGCGCTGATTTCCGCCCAGGAGCAGCTGTATATCAGCTATATCGGACGTGCCATTCAGGATAATACCGAGCGCTATCCGTCGGTGCTGGTCACGGAGCTGGTGGATTATCTTGGTCAGAGTTTCTGTTTGCCCGGAGATGAAGAAGCTGAACCGGATATCAGCGAGCAGCGGGTACGCGAACATTTACAAACGCTGCATAGCCGTATGCCGTTTGCCGCAGAAAATTTCCAGCCGGGCAGCTATGGGCAAAGTTTTGCTGCCGAATGGTTGCCTGCCGCTGCCGGGCGGGGTGAGGCACAACCGGACTTCGTCCAGCCATTGGCCGCGATGCCGTTGACCACGGTGTCGCTGGAACAACTGCTGCGTTTCTGGCGTCATCCGGTCCGTGCCTGGTTTCAACAGCGACTGGGCGTCGCGTTCTGGATGGAAGAGAGTGAGTTGCCGGACAGTGAACCTTTCTCTCCCGACAGCCTTGAACGCTATCAAATCAACGCGCAGTTGCTGAATACCCTGGTGGCAGGTGAGGATCCGACGCAGCTTTACGCCCGCCATCGCGCAGCAGGAAACCTCCCTTATGGCGCATTTGGGGAACTTTTCTGGCAAAGCCAGACCGAAGAGATGCAGGAAGTGGCTGCTGAAGTCAGTGGACAGCGCCAGGCAGCGGAAAGCTGGGAAGTGGATCTCCCCCTGGGCGATGTGCAGTTGACCGGCTGGCTAACTCAGGTGCAAGCTGATGGCCTGCTGCGCTGGCGTCCCGGCGTGCTCAATATGAATGATGGCTTACTGCTGTGGCTGGAGCATCTGGTGTATTGCGCCCTGGGCGGCAGCGGCGAAAGCCGCATGTATGGTCGTAAACAAAGTCGCTGGCGTTTTAGCGCAATTGGCAGTGAACAGGCGCTCAGCCTGTTGCAGGAGTATATGGCCGGGTATCAGGCCGGATTGTCACAGCCACTCATGCTGCTGAACAAATCCGGTGGAGCCTGGCTGGAAGCGAGTTTTGACGCGAAAACCCGTCAGTTATTCGATGACGAGGCCACGCAGAAAAAAGCACGCAGCCGGTTAATACAGGCCTGGCAGGGTGGTTTTCAGCTGGAAGGTGAGGGCAGTGATCCTTACCTGCAGCGCCTGAGTCGTGTGCTTGATGACACGGCACTTCAGGCAATCACTGATGCTGCCCGGCGCTGGTATTTGCCGGTGCGTCTCGCGCATCACGATGATGAATAGCAATTGGGTGACGATGTTACAGGATGTCGTCCTCACCATAATAAAAAGTCATTTTTTTGGCCGCCGGGTGCACAGCCAGCGGTAAAGGGTAACGTAAGGGGTTTAAATGCGGATTTACGCACGCTGGATAGCGGCGCTGCTGCTGAGCGTCACGGCTTTGTCTGCCGTGGCTGATGAGCAGCGCGGCTGGCAGCCAGTCAATGAAACCATTCGTAAAAGCGATCACGATCCACGCGCCTATCAGGCGATAACGCTGACAAACGGCATGACCGTTCTGCTGGTCTCCGATCCCGCCGCTCCTAAGTCACTGGCAGCACTGACATTGCCGATTGGATCACTGGACGATCCTAATCAGCAACTGGGTCTGGCGCACTATCTCGAACACATGGTGCTGATGGGGTCGAAGCTCTATCCCCAGCCGGATAACCTCGCAGAATTCCTGAAAAAACATGGTGGTAGCCATAACGCCAGTACCGCGTCCTATCGCACGGCGTTCTATCTCGAAGTGGAGAATGATGCGTTGCAACCGGCGGTGGATCGTCTGGCGGATGCCATTGCTGAGCCGTTACTTGATCCGGTCAATGCCGATCGTGAGCGCCACGCGGTGAACGCCGAGCTGACTATGGCGCGCTCGCGCGATGGTCTGCGTATGGCTCAGGTGGGAGCAGAAACCCTGAACCCAGAGCACCCCGGTGCGCGTTTTTCCGGCGGCAATCTTGATACGCTGAAGGACAAACCTGGCAGCCAGCTGCATCAGGCGTTGCTTGATTTCTACCATAGCCACTACTCGGCTAACCTGATGAAAGCAGTGATTTACAGCAACAAACCGCTGCCGGAGATGGCAGATATTGCCGCGAAAACCTTCGGTCGCGTGGCAAATCACCAGGCCAGCGTGCCTGATATCAGCGTGCCAGTGGTTACCGATGCGCAAAAAGGCATCATCATTCATTACGTGCCCGCCCAGCCGCGTAAGCAGCTGAAAGTCGAATTCCGTATTGCTAACAACAGCGACCGCTTCCGCAGTAAAACCGACACGTTGATCAGCTATGTGCTGGGCAATCGCAGCAAAAATACCCTGAATGACTGGCTGCAACGGCAGGGGCTGGCGGATGGTGTCAATGCCGGTGCCGACCCGATGACCGAGCGCACCAGCGGCGTGTTTGCCATTACCGTCTCGCTGACCGACAAAGGTCTGGCACAGCGTGATGAGGTGGTTGCAGCAATATTCAGCTATCTCGATATGCTGCGTACCAAAGGCATCGATAAAGACTATTTCGATGAAGTCTCCCATGTGCTGGCGCTGGATTTCCGTTATCCCTCCATCACCCGAGATATGGATTACATCGAATGGCTGGTCGATACCATGTTGCGTGTGCCAATTGACCATGCGCTGGATGCCCCTTATCTGGCCGATGACTATGATCCCGCGGCCATTAAGGCGCGCCTGGCGGAGATGACGCCGCAAAATGCGCGTATCTGGTATATCAGCCCGCAGGAGCCGCACAACAAGGAAGCCTACTTTGTTAATGCGCCTTATCAGGTCGATAAAATCAGCGAGGCACAGTTCAGTGACTGGCAGCAGCGTGCCAGCGCTATTCAGCTGTCATTGCCGACCCTGAACCCCTATATCCCGTCGGATTTCTCCATCATGCCGTCGGATGGCAAAACCTACACCCATCCTGTTGCTCTGACGACTGGCGACAGCATGCGTATCTTCTGGATGCCAAGTCAGTACTACGCCAGCGAACCGAAAGCCGCGATTACCCTGGCGCTGCGTAATAAAGCGGCGATCAGTGATGCACAGCATCAGGTGTTATTTGGCCTGAATGATTATCTCTCCAGCCTGGCGCTGGATCAGCTGAACTCACAGGCGTCAGTCGGGGGGATCAGCTTCTCTACCGGTGAAAATGATGGCCTGGAATTTAACGCCAGCGGTTTCACACAGCGCCTGCCGGAACTGCTGAAAAAACTGGTGGAAGGTTATGCCACCTTCACGCCAACCCAGCAGCAACTGGAACAGGCGAAATCCTGGTATCTCGATCAGCTTGAATCGGCGGATAAAGGCAAAGCGTTTGAGCTGGCTATTCAGCCGATGCAGATGCTGTCGCAGCTCCCTTATACTCAGCGTGAAGAACGCCGTAAGCTGGTGAAAGATATCACCCTGAAGCAGGTGACGGACTATCGTGATGCGCTGATTCACCATGCCACACCAGAAATGATCGTGGTCGGGAATCTCTCTGCTGACCGGGTCAAACAGCTGGGCGAAGATCTGAAGCAGCAGTTGCAGAGTGACGGCCATTCATACTGGCACAGCAATTATGTGGCGATTGATAAGCCGGTGAAAGCCAACCTGCAAAAAGCGGGCAGCAGCACCGATTCGGCCCTGGCTGCGCTCTATGTGCCGCTCGGTTATAGCGAATATCAGAGCATGGCGAGCAGCTCCATGCTCAGCCAGATTGTACAGCCGTGGTTCTATAACCAGCTGCGTACGGTGGAGCAACTGGGTTACGCGGTGTTTGCCTTCCAGATGCCGGTGGGCCGCCAGTGGGGTATCGGTTTCCTGCTGCAAAGCAACAGCAAGCAACCGGCTTACCTGATGCAGCGCTTCCAGGCGTTCTATCCACAGGCGGAACAACGTCTGCGTGATATGAAGCCGGATGAGTTTGCCCAATATCAGCAGGCAATGATTAACGATCTGCAACAGCGTCCGCAAACGCTGGATGAAGAAGCTAATCGCTTCAACCGTGATTTCAATCGCCAGAATTTTGCCTTTGATACCCGTGAAAACGTGATTGCACAGATCAAACAGCTGACCCCTGCCGGCCTGGCCGATTTCTTCCATCAGGCGGTGCTGGCACAGCAGGGCATGGCAATGGTTTCGCAGATTGGCGGCAGTCATGATGGCACGGTGAAAGACGATTATGCGCAGTTGCCTGGCTGGACCACCTGGCAGGAAGTTTCGCAGCTGCAGCAGTCGCTGCCGGTGAAGAGTGACGATAAATGAGTTTGCTGCCTGAATCGCTCAATCCGCTCACGCTGCCGTTGCGTGGCGAGCGGCTGATTGAAGCCTCAGCCGGGACCGGAAAAACCTTTACCATCGGCCTGCTCTATCTGCGCTTGCTGCTGGGGTTGGGGGGCGAGCGGGCTTATACCCGTCCGCTCTCGGTTGAAGAGATTCTGGTGGTGACCTTTACTGAAGCGGCTACCGCTGAATTGCGTGGACGTATCCGGGCGAATATCCACGAGCTGCGGCTGGCCTGCATTCGCGGGCACAGCAACAACGCGATGCTGGCGCAATTGCTACAGGAAATGCCACAACCGGCGGAGGCGGCATCCCTGCTGCTGGCGGCTGAGCGGCAAATGGACGAGGCGGCGATTTTCACCATTCACGGCTTTTGCCAGCGCATGCTCAATCTTAATGCGTTCGAATCCGGCATGTTGTTTGAACAGCAGCTGATCGAGGATGAACAGTTGTTGCTGAAACAGGCAACGGCGGATTTCTGGCGACGCCACTGCTATCCGCTGACGCTGGATGTGGCGCGTGCCATCGTGGCGGAATGGAGCGGCCCGGAGCAACTGCTGGCAACCTTACGTCCCTGGCTACAAGGGGAGACCCCCAGCTTGCAGTCTCCCCCGGCAGCTGACGAAACGCTGGCGGCTCGCCATGCGCAAAACCTGGCACGTATTGCTGACATCAAAGCACGCTGGGCAGCAGTGGGTGAAGACGTCGTTAACCTGATTAGCGACTCCGGTGTCGATAAGCGCAGCTACAGCAGCAAAAACCTGCCGCTTTGGGTCAACAAAGTGTCGCTGTGGGCGCAAAGTGCAACCCATGATTATCAGGTGCCAGCGGAACTGGCGCGTTTTGGTCAGCAGATATTGATTGAGAAGACCAAAAAAGGTGAAGTTCCCCAGCATGCGTTATTTGTCGCGATTGACCAGTTTCTGGCGCAGCCGATTTCTTTGCGCGATCTGGTGATCGCCAGGGCGCTGACTGAGGTACGCAGCGCGGTATGGAAAGAAAAACGGTTGCACGCGCTGCTCGGGTTTGATGACCTGCTGAGCCGTCTGGATGAAGCCCTGCAACAGCCTGGTGGGCCGCAGCTGGCGCAGGCGATACGCCAGCGCTTTCCGGTAGCGCTGATTGATGAGTTTCAGGACACCGACCCACTGCAATATCGTATTTTCAGCACGCTCTACGTTAACCAGCCAGAGCATGCGTTGTTGCTGATCGGCGATCCCAAACAGGCGATTTACGCGTTTCGTGGAGCGGATATTTTTACCTATATTCGCGCCCGAAATGATGTGAGTGCCCACTATACCCTCGACACTAACTGGCGCTCATCGCCGCCAATGGTAGAAAGCGTAAATCGGCTTTTCAGTCGCCTTGATGCGCCCTTTTTATTTGCCGATATTCCGTTTTTGCCGGTTCATTTTGCTGCGCCAAATCAGGCGCTGACGCTGAATCTCGATCAACAACCCCAGGCCGCGTTACGCTTCTGGCTGCAACCCGGTGAGGGATGCAGCGTGGGTGATTATCAGCAACTGATGGCGCAGCAGTGCGCGGTGGATATCAGCCGCTGGTTGCAGGCAGGTCAGGAACAGCGGGCGATGCTGGGGAAAGCACCGGCATTACGTCCGGTACAGGCGTCGGACATCACCGTGCTGGTGCGCAGCCGCAACGAGGCGAACCTGATTCGTGAGGCACTGAATCAGCTGGCGATTCCATCGGTATACCTGTCGAATCGCGACAGTGTCTACACCACCCCGGAGGCGCGCGAGCTATTGTGGTTGCTGCAGGCGGTGCTGGCCCCGGAGCAGGAACGGATGTTGCGTACTGCGCTGGCAACGTCGTTGTTTGCTTTTGATGCGGCGCAACTGGATGCGCTCGATCAGGATGCGCGCGGCTGGGATCAGTTGGTTGATACCTTTGCCCGCTGGCAGCTGGTGTGGCAGCAGCGTGGTGTGCTGCCGATGCTACGCGAGATGATGCAGGAGCGTCAGCTGGCAGAGAATCTGCTGGCTTCGGAAAACGGTGAGCGCCGTCTTACCGATCTGTTGCACCTGGGCGAGTTGTTGCAGGAGGCTGCGTCCCAGCTCGACAGCCCGCATGCATTGGTACGACATCTGGCGCAGCAGATTGCCCGACCTGATAGCCAGGCGGCCAGCCAGCAGCTGCGTCTGGAGAGCGATCGTCATCTGGTACAGATCGTGACTATCCATAAATCGAAAGGTCTGCAGTACCCGCTGGTATGGCTGCCCTTTGCTGCCGGTTTCCGTGAGGCCGATACCGCGTTGTATCACGACCGGGAAAACTTTGGTGCAGTGCTGGATTTACAAAACGATGAGGCCAGTCTGGCGCTGGCCGAGCAGGAGCGTCTGGCGGAAGATTTGCGGCTGCTGTATGTGGCGCTGACGCGTTCGGTTTATCACTGTAGCGTTGGCGTGGCACCGTTGTTTCGCGGCACGCGCAAGAAAGAAGGCGCAAGCGATCTGCATAAAAGCGCGCTCGGTTTTCTGTTGCAACGCGGCGAGGCCGCGACGGCGGAGCAACTGGCGGCGCTGCTGGCAGAAATGAATGATGTAGCCACTGAAGTGGTGCCTGCCGGGGAAGTTGATGCCATACGCTGGCAGTCCCTGGACACCAGTGAAGTGGCGTTAGATGCACGCGCAGTGACACGTACACTGGCCGATCCCTGGCGCGTTACCAGCTACTCCGGTTTACAACAGCACGGCAGCAGTCGCTTGCTGGAGGTGATGCCAGGGTTTGATGTGGACGCGGCGGCAGACGAACCCGGTGAGCCACAGCCTTCCGCGCTGACGCCACACCATTTCCCGCGCGGTGCCGCACCCGGTACTTTCCTGCATGAACTGTTTGAGTCGCTGGACTTCACCCAGCCACCCAGCGAAGAGCTGCTGTTGCAGCATCTGCAACAGAATGGTTATCCGCCACACTGGCAGCCGATGCTCAGTGACTGGATTGACCGCGTGGTGAGTACGCCGCTCAATGCTGAGGGGATTAAGCTGGCGGGCATTCAGCCGCAAAACCGGCTGGTGGAAATGGCGTTTTATCTGCCGATTGATGGTCTGCTGCGGGCCGAAGAAATGGATGCGCTGGTGCGCAGCCATGATGGGTTATCACAAGCTGCCCCCGCCCTCGATTTCCGCCAGGTGCAGGGCATGCTGAAGGGCTTTATCGATTTGGTGTTTCGCTGGCAGGGTAAATATTATCTGCTGGACTACAAGTCCAACTGGCTGGGCGATAGCCATACCGCTTATACGCCGCAGGCTATGGCTCAGGCGATGATCGACCACCGCTACGATTTGCAGTACCAGCTGTATAGCCTGGCGTTGCATCGTTATCTGCGCCATCGCCTGGCTGATTACGATTATGAACAACATTTTGGTGGCGTATTCTACCTGTTTTTACGGGGTATGGATGGCAGCTCGCCTGACAATGGCGTCTTTCACACCCGACCATCCCACGCGTTTATCGCCGGGCTGGATAACCTGTTTCATGGGCAGGGAGTGACATCATGAGTAACATGACGACATTGCTGGCCCAGGCAATGGAACTGCGTTTACTGCGTCCGCTTGATATCCAGTTTGCTTGTCTGGTGGCCGATGACAGCCAGCCTGCGCGTCTGCTGGCTGCGGCGTGCCTCAGTGCCGAAGCGGGAGAAGGGCATGTCTGCCTGCCGCTGACGCAGCTGACGCGTGATGGATTGTTCAATGGTCGCCATCCTGAACTGGCGCAGGCCATCTGGCAGGCTGCCGGTGAACCGCAGGACTGGCTGACGGTATTTCAGGGCTGGTCCGCGCTAAGCGATAGCGCGCAAGCCACTCCCATCGTCCTGGCGCAGCAGCGGCTTTATCTGCATCGGTTGTGGCAGAACGAAGGCCAGGTCGCGCGCTTTTTCCGTGCGGATGCCGCACCGCAGCAATTCGCGCCCGAGGCGATACGTCAGGTGCTGGACCAGCTGTTTGGTGCACAACCGGAAGACTGGCAAAAGATTGCCGCTGCGGTGGCACTGACACAAAAAACCGCCGTGATTTCCGGCGGCCCTGGTACGGGTAAGACGACCACGGTGGCGAAACTACTGGCGGCGCTGATACGCCTGAGCGCCGGTACGCTGCGTATTCAGCTGGCCGCGCCAACCGGAAAAGCGGCAGCCCGCCTGACGGAATCGCTGGGTAAAGCATTGCGGCAATTGCCAGTCAGTGACGCAGAGCGGCTGGCTTTTCCGGCAGAGGCGACCACCCTGCATCGTCTGCTGGGTGCTCAACCGGAGACGCAGCGTCTGCGCTATCACGCGGGAAATCCTCTGCATCTGGATGTGCTGGTGGTGGATGAAGCCTCGATGGTCGATCTCGGCATGATGGCTAATCTGATCGCTGCATTGCCGCCACAGGCGCGGGTGATCTTTCTCGGTGATCGCGATCAACTGGCATCAGTCGAAGCGGGAGCGGTGCTGGGGGATATCTGTCGCTGTGGCGAAGCCGGTTACAGCCTGGAGCGGGCAACCCATCTCAGCCAGCTCACGGGCTGCGAAGTACCGGGCAGGGAAGATGCGGAAGCGCCGCTGGTGCGGGACGCCATCTGTCTGCTGCGCAAAAGCTATCGCTTTGACGCCCAGTCAGGCATTGGCAAACTGGCGGCAGCGGTGAATCAGGGCGATGTGGCGGAAGTCGGGCACGTGTTTGGCGCAGGCTTTAGCGATATTACCCGTCAGCCGTTGAGCGATGCACAGGCATATCAGGCCATGCTGGCTCAGGTAGCCGAGGGCTACCGGCCTTACCTGCATCTGGTTACCGGGCGGGCTGATCCCGCCGATATAATCCATGCTTTTGGCCGTTATCAGCTGCTCTGTGCATTACGTGAAGGGCCGTTTGGCGTGCAGGGACTTAACCAGCGCATTGAGCAAAAACTGATTCAGTTGCAGTTGATCCGTCGCCCGACGGGCGGAAGCCGTTGGTATCAGGGCCGACCGGTGATGGTGACGCGCAACGACAGCGCGCTGGGTTTGTTTAATGGCGACATCGGTATCACGTTACCCGATGAGGAAGGGGTGCTGAAGGTGTTTTTCCCGCTGCCGGATGGCACCATCAAAGCGGTGCAGCCCAGCCGCTTACCGGCACACGATACTGCCTGGGCGATGACGGTGCATAAATCACAGGGTTCGGAATTTGATCACACCGCGCTGGTGATGCCGGCGCAATTTTTGCCGGTGCTGACGCGCGAGTTGATTTATACCGCCATCACCCGCGCCCGCCAGCAACTGACGTTGTACAGCGATGACGGTGTGTTTCGGCGCGCGGTGCAGCTACGTACCCAGCGCCGGAGTGGCTTGCTGGAAAGGTTGGTGGAGGCGTAACGGGTGAGAAATCACGCCGTTACGCCCAGTCACGCACCTGGTCGTAGCGGCGCAATTTATTGCGCGTCTTTTGACCTGGATACCGCTGAACACTGCGCGATAAATCGCGCCGCTACGAGTCAGCGCAGTGATGAGTCCGCTTAGCGCAAATCCGCCATCAGCACCTTAGAACGACGCTGATAGTTGTACATCTTCTTCTTACTTTCCGGCAGCGACTCGATATCCACCGGTGTAAAGCCGCGTTCCTGGAACCAGTGAATACTGCGTGTGGTGAGTACGAACAGCTTTTTCAGGCCCATCTGACGGGCCTGTAAAGCCACACGTTGCAACAGCGCTTCACCGCGTGAGGAACTGCGATAATCCGGGTGCACCGCCACGCAGGCCATCTCCCCAATCTGCTCGTCCGGGAAAGGATATAGCGCCGCACAGGCAATCGTCAGGTTGTCGCGTTCGATGATGGTGAATTTGTCGATCTCCATCTCCAGCTGTTCGCGTGAACGGCGTACCAGAATTCCCTGTTGCTCCAGCGGGCGAATCAGTTCAAGAATGCCACCAATATCATTGATGGTGGCACGACGAATCTGTTCGGCGGATTCCATCACGATCTGCGTACCGATACCGTCGCGCGAGAACAACTCCTGCAACAGCGCACCGTCTTCCTGGTAGCTGATCAAATGGCTGCGACGTACGCCGCTCCGGCAGGCTTTCACCGCACCACGCAGGAAACGCACCGCCGCGGAGAGGAAATCGCCGTCGCTTTCCATTTCATCGATACGCGCCTGGGCATCATTAGGGAACAGCTCAGAAATAATATCGCCATCGCGGTTGGTCACGCCTTGTTCGGCACAGAAACCGATCATTTTTTCCGCTTTGAGTTTGATCGCCAGTTGCGTGGCGACCTCTTCCGAGGTCAGGTTAAAGCTCTCACCCGTTACAGAAACGGCAACCGGACCGAGCAACACAATGGCCCCATTATCCAGCTGGCGATGAATGGCTTCTTCATCGATACGACGAATACGCCCGCTGTGGCAGTAATCCACACCGTCATCCACGCCGAGCGGCTGGGCAATGATGAAGTTGCCGCTGACCACATTAATATGCGCGCCCTGCAACGGCGTGTTGTTAAGGCTCATCGACAGCCGTGCGGTGATATCCAGTTGCAGACGGCCCGCCGCCTGCTTCACCAGCTCCAGCGATTGAGCATCGGTCACACGCGTGTATTTATGATAAATCGGTTCCAGCTGCTGCTGCGCCATGCTGGCGTCAATCTGCGGACGGGCGCCGTACACCACCACCAGACGAATGCCAAGGCTATGCAGCAGGCCGATATCGTTAACGATGCTGGAGAAGTTTTCATGTTCGATGGCCTCGCCACCTAACATGATGACAAAGGTCTTGCCACGATGGGCATTTATATAGGGAACGGTGTGGCGAAAACCCTGAACCAGTTCGGTACTACGTTCCTTCACGGCAAACCCTCTGTGAATGATTATTCGAAATTTTTGTATTTTTATGCTTTATCGCGCCGTAATGCAAGCGTCGGACCTGACGTTACTTTACGATTTTCCTGATGCAACCTACGCTAACAGCCTGCATTATCTGGCTTTTCCGAAGTGAAAAGGCTCCATGGACGGGATAAAGTTTTCATCTTCTTTTACTTAACTGGCGATATTTTAGACATTACACAGTAGCTGGAGCGTCATGTCCGGAGTAAATCCCTTTTTTTCACGACGACGATTATTACAGGGCGCAGGCGCGTTATGGTTGCTCAGCGTCAGCCGCAGTGGTCTGGCGGCCAGCCAGAATATTGTTGCTGTGCGTATCTGGCCTTCATCGACTTACTCACGCGTTACGCTGGAATCGAACGTTCCCCTGCAATACAAGCAGTTCACCCTCAGCAATCCCGATCGTCTGGTTATCGACATCAACAATCTGCATATCAATCCGGTACTGAAAGGGGTCGATAAACTGGTGCGCGTTGATGACCCCTATATCCGGACCGCACGCGTGGGTCAGTTCGACCCGAACACCGTACGCATTGTGCTGGAATTGAAGCGCGATGTCGTGCCGCGAACGTTCACCTTAGCGCCGGTGGCCGGGATAAAGCATCGGCTGGTGGTGGATCTCTATCCCAGCAAGCCACAGCCGGAAGAGGATCCATTACTGGCGTTACTGCAGGATTACAATCAGGGCGATCTGGAACGCGATCAGCCTGCTCAGGCCCCACTGCCGGGGAAAGCCGGACGCGATCGCCCGATTATTATCATGATCGATCCAGGGCACGGTGGAGAAGATCCCGGGGCGCATGGCAAACTCAAAACGCGGGAAAAAGATATCGTGCTGAAGATGGGGCGTTATCTGAAGGCGTTGATCGACAAACAACCCAATATGAAAGCCTATATGACGCGCAACGAGGATGTGTTTATTCCGCTGCGGGTGCGGGTGGCGAAAGCACGTAAGCAGCGTGCCGATTTGTTTGTGTCGATTCATGCCGATGCCTTTACCAGCCGGGCGGCGCGCGGTTCGTCCGTGTTTGCGCTTTCGACCAGTGGCGCAACCTCCGCCGCCGCACGTTTTCTCGCGCAAACCCAGAATGAATCGGATCTGATTGGCGGCGTCAGCATGAGTGGCGATCGCTACCTCGACCACACCATGTTCGATATGGTGCAGCGCCAGACCATCCACGACAGCCTGAAATTCGGTAAAGAAGTGCTATCGCGGATGGGGCATATCAATCACCTGCATAAACGCACGGTAGATCAGGCCGGATTTGCGGTGCTGAAAGCGCCGGATATTCCGTCAATTCTGGTGGAAACTGCGTTTATCAGTAATGTGGAAGAGGAAAGGAAGCTGCGTACCGCGCGTTATCAGCATCAGGTGGCGGAAGCCATCCTGCATGGCATCAAAGCTTATTTTGACAAGGGAGCGGTGCTGGCGCATCGCTAAAGGATTGCGGCAGGGAGGCCGCAATTTACCGGACGCCAGAAACAAAAAAACACCCGTTAAGGTGTCTGGTTGTATTGGTTGCGGGGGCCGGATTTGAACCGACGACCTTCGGGTTATGAGCCCGACGAGCTACCAGGCTGCTCCACCCCGCGTCCGTCTGCCACTGTGCGACTTTTCACATTATCTCTCTTCATAAATCAGAAGAGTTGGTTGCGGGGGCCGGATTTGAACCGACGACCTTCGGGTTATGAGCCCGACGAGCTACCAGGCTGCTCCACCCCGCGTCCGTTTGTCGCTGTGTGACTTTTTACATTGTCCCTCTTCATTACTCAGAAGAGTTGGTTGCGGGGGCCGGATTTGAACCGACGACCTTCGGGTTATGAGCCCGACGAGCTACCAGGCTGCTCCACCCCGCGTCCGTGGATGCGCACTATACTCCGGGTGCGCCGTGATGCAACCCCTTTTTGACAGAAAGCACAAAATTTCCAGTTAGTTGGTGAATAAATTCGCCGTTAGGTTATTAACTATACAGCTGTGGACGCGATACCCGGTGGCCGATTTCATTCTGTCTGCCCCTTTGCTATCGTCGCGGTGCAAACAACCGATAAAAAGAGAAGGTCATGAAAGCAAATCGTGTGAAGCTGGCACTCACTGGCGCATTTCTCGCGCTGCTGGCGGGTTGTAGCTCCAAACCTACGGACCGTGGTCAGCAATATATTGATGGTAAGCTGGATGAGCCGCTGGCGCTGGTGAATCAGCCCAATGCTAAAGGGCGTCCGGTTAATGGCAGAGACTTTGGCGATCAGATTCGTCAGATACAGTCCGCGTCTACCGGGTTGTATGGTCGCAACACTGGCACCTATAGCGCGATTGAGAACTGGTTGATGTCCGGTGGTGACACGCGTCAGTTGCGTCAGTTCGGTCTTAACGCGTATCAGATGGAAGGCACCGATAACTACGGCAACGTGCAGTTCACCGGCTACTACACGCCGGTCGTGGAGGCGCGTTATACCCGTCAGGGCGAATTCCAGTATCCGATTTACCGTATGCCGCCACGCAGAAGCGGGCAAAAATTGCCAAGCCGCGCTTCTATCTACAGTGGCGGTCTTGATGATCGTTACGTGATTGCCTGGAGCAACTCGCTTATCGATAACTTTATGATGGATGTGCAGGGCAGCGGCTATGTCGATTTCGGGGATGGCCGTCCACTGCGTTTCTTCGGCTATGGCGGTAAAAATGGCTGGGCCTACCACAGCATCGGTAAAGAACTGATCGATCGTGGTGAAGTGAAGCGCGAAGATATGTCGATGCAGGCCATTCGTCAGTGGGCGCAGGATCATTCGCCACAAGAAGTGCGGGCATTGCTGGAAACCAACCAATCCTTCGTGTTCTTCAAACCGGAAGAATATGTGCCGGTGCGGGGTGCCAGCGCGGTGCCGCTGATTGCCAAAGCTTCCGTCGCTTCGGACCGTTCACTGATCCCGGCCGGTACGGCGCTGCTGGCGGAAGTACCACAGCTGAATGAGAAGGGTAAGTTTAACGGTAAATATGAAATGCGCCTGATGGTCGCGCTGGATGTCGGCGGTGCGATCAAAGGCCAGCATTTCGACATCTACCAGGGCGTTGGCCCGGATGCTGCCCATCTGGCGGGTTTCTATAACCATTATGGCCGTGTCTGGGTGCTAAAAACGGCACCGGGGGCGGGGCAGCCGCTGTTCAGTAATCCGCAAAACGGTAATAATGGTTCGATGTTGTTAGGTTCGAATTAATTTTCTCTGCGGGCAAGCAGGCCCGCATGAACAAAAGGTTGGTTATGACAGTGGTTAGCGACGCCTGGCGGCAACGTTTTGGCGGCACGGCGCGTTTGTATGGGCAGGACGCGTTGCAGCGTTTTGCCGATGCGCATTTTTGTGTGATTGGTATTGGTGGCGTAGGTTCCTGGGCGGCAGAAGCGCTGGCGCGCACGGGTATCGGCAAAATCACCCTGATCGATATGGATGATGTCTGTATCACCAACACCAATCGTCAGATCCATGCATTGCAGGGCAAAGTCGGTCAGGCAAAAACCGAGGTGATGGCGGATCGTATCCGCGCGATCAACCCGGAATGCGAGGTGATTTGCATCGATGATTTCATCACCCCGGAAAATACCGCCGAGCTTCTGCCCGTTGGCTTCGATTATGTGATTGATGCCATCGATAGCGTGCGTCCAAAAGCGGCGCTGATTGCCTGGTGTCGTCGTAACAAGATCCCGCTAATTACCACCGGTGGGGCTGGTGGGCAGATCGATCCAACGCAGATCCAGGTGAGCGATCTGGCGAAGACCATTCAGGATCCGCTGGCGGCGAAATTGCGTGAGCGTCTGAAGAGCGATTTCGGTGTGAAGAAAAACAGCAAAGGTAAGCTGGGCATTGATTGCGTGTTTTCCACCGAAGCACTGGTTTATCCGCAGCCGGACGGCAGTGTCTGTGCCTCACGCAGCACGGCGGAAGGCCCGAAACGCATGGATTGTGCTGCGGGTTTCGGGGCGGCCACCATGGTGACCGCCACCTTTGGTTTTATTGCGGTTTCACACGCGCTGAAGAAGCTTCTTGCCCGCGCGGCACGCCAGGGGCTTTAAGCGTACTGGCGCGCGGCGCGTTGTACGGCTTCAGCCAGCGCCTGCAAACCGCTACTGCGTGAAGCACTGAGTTGCGCACGCAGCCCGAGGGTATCAAACAACGCCAGTGGGTCCTGTTGTAACAGGGCGGCTGGCGTTTTTCCTTCCACGGCGGTCAGTAACACCGCCAGCAAGCCACGCACGATGCGTCCTTCACTGTCGCCATAGAAATGCAGTGTGCCATTGCTTTGCAGCTGGCTGCTAAGCCAGACGCGATTCTCACAACCGCTCAGTTCAATCTGCGGTGTTTTCAACTCTTCCGCTAACGCAGGGAGCTGACGGCTCAACTGAATCAGCTGGCGATAGCGATCTTCCCATTGGTGAAAATGGGTGAATTTCTCCGTGAGGCTGGCTTCGGTAATAAGATCGCCAAACGGGTGCGGGGCGAGCAGGGATGTACTCATCAGGTTACTCACTCAATAATTCTATGGCGCTATGCATGGCGCGCACCAGTGCGTCCACGTCCTGTAAATTATTATAGGGGGCGAATGAAACGCGCAGTGTACCGCTGACCCCCAGCGCCGCCATCAGTGGCTGAGCACAGTGCTGACCCGCGCGCAGGGCAATGCCGTGCTCTGCCAGCAGCGTAACGATATCGCTGTGATGGATGCCCGCGATATCAAATGCCAGCAGGCTGCTGCTACCACAGCGAAAACTGCGAAAACCGGGCAGGGCGCTCAGTTGCTCTTCCGCCAGGCTTGCCAGCTGCTGACTCCACATTTCCATCTTTTCCGCATTGTGCTGGCTTAACCAGCGCAGCGCAGCGCTTAAACCGATCACTCCGGCAACGTTAGGGGTGCCAGCTTCAAAGCGCCACGGCACCGGCTGCGGCGTGAAGCCACTAAAATCTACCTGCGTCAACATCTTGCCGCCGCCCTGCCACGGCGACATGGCTTCCAGCAATTCTGCCTTGCCATACAGCACACCGATGCCCATCGGGCCGTAGAGTTTATGGCCGGAGAAAGCGTAAAAATCGATATCCAGTGCCTGCACATCAGGTGCGCAATGCACTACCCCCTGGGCACCATCCACCATCACTTTGGCACCCACGCTATGTGCCAGCCGAATCGCCTGGGCCAGGTCCGGGCAGCCGCCGGTAACATTCGACATCTGACCAATCGCCAGCAATCGGGTGCGTGCGTTCAATAATCCGGGCAGTTGCTGGATGTCGGGCAGACGGTCCGAGCCGAGCGGCCATTTCACCACTTTGGCACCTTTTGCCTCTGCCACCATCAGCCACGGCACCAGATTGGCGTGATGTTCCGCTTCGCTGACAACGATTTCATCGCCGGGTTGCAGACGCGGAGCCAGCCAGCTGTTAGCCACCAGATTGATGGCTTCCGTGGTGCCACGCGTCCAGATAATCTGCCGGTCATCTGCGGCATTTAGCCAGCGCGCAACCAGGCCACGGGCTTGTTCGTATTGCTCCGTCAGGGCGCGTGCGGCAGCGAACTGGCTGCGATGCACGGTTCCGGCGCTCAGGGAGTAAAACTGCTGAGTGGCCTCAATGACCGCCTCTGGTTTCAGGGCGGTGGCGGCACTGTCGAGATAGACTCCAGCATCGGCCAGCGCTGGAAACTGCTGGCGAAAAGCGGAAGGTGTAAAAATAGTCATATCCGGCCTGTTGTGATGAATTTAGGACCAGACTGAAAGTCGGTCTGTTACCTGGCAAAGCTGGAAAAGCGCGTTATGCTAATTATTGCAAGGTTTAAACCAAAACCCGCATTTAGAATCGACCTTAACCAGTCGATTTCACTTTTTTCAGCTGCCTCTGTTCAGCATCCCGCGGGTGGTTTGATGCAATCAATCTGCAAGGAGATAGAAAATGAAAAAACTCGCCGCAGTGCTGGCCGTGTGTACCATGGCCTTTACCCTGGCTGCTTGTTCAAGCAATTACGTGATGCATACCAATGATGGTCGCACCATTGTTGCTTCAGGCAAACCTAAAGTTGACGATGATACCGGTATGATCAGCTATAAAGATGCCAATGGCAACCAGCAGCAGATTAACCGCTCAGATGTCAAAGAGATGGTTGAGATGGGCCAGTAAGTGACAGATAAAAAAAAGCACCGCAATTTGCGGTGCTATGTAAAATCACTATGGACAGACAGGGTAAATCTACAGGAATTAAAAGTTTGATCTGCAATCGTCAGATCAAAATGCAAACACAACATCACGACCACAAGCCAAAAGCTCTCCAGAAGTCTGCGAACTAACGCACGTTTCCAGAAATCTTTTCGTTCCGGCTCAGGAAGTGCGGCAACTATAGGTATTTGCTGGAGCTTCCTCAACGGACAATTTATAATGTCTCGGATTAATAAAACTAATACCTGACGACTTCTCATCAGTTGCAGTATTACTCTGTTGACCCGGATACGGAAAACCATGTCAAAACGCCTTCCCCCGCTCAATGCTTTACGCGTCTTCGATGCGGCGGCACGCCATTTGAGCTTCACTAAAGCTGCTGAAGAGTTGTTTGTTACCCAGGCAGCTGTAAGCCATCAGATTAAATCTCTGGAAGATTTCCTCGGTCTTAAGCTGTTTCGCCGGAGGAATCGTTCGCTTTTGCTGACAGAAGAAGGGCAAAGCTACTATCTGGATATTAAGGAAATTTTCTCCGCGCTGAACGATGCAACGCGTAAACTTCAGGCGCGCAGCGCCAAAGGCGCATTGACCGTTAGCCTGCTGCCAAGCTTCGCGATTCAGTGGCTGGTACCTCGTCTTTCCAGCTTTAATACAGCTTATCCGGGCATCGATGTGCGTATCCAGGCTGTTGATCGTGATGAAGAGAAACTGGCGGACGATGTGGATGTGGCTATTTTCTATGGACGCGGAAACTGGCCAGGGTTGCGAGTGGAAAAACTGTACGCCGAATATCTGTTGCCGGTCTGCTCGCCGTTACTGCTGACGGGTGACCATCCACTGAAATCGCCGGCTGATTTAGCGCACTTTACGCTACTGCATGATGCTTCACGGCGTGACTGGCAATCTTATACGCGTCAGCTAGGCTTGCAGCACATTAACGTGCAGCAGGGACCGATTTTCAGCCATAGCGCCATGGTGCTGCAGGCAGCCATTCACGGCCAGGGCGTTGCGCTGGCCAATAATGTGATGGCGCAAAGCGAAATCGAGGCCGGTCGTCTGGTCTGTCCTTTTAATGACGTACTGGTCAGTAAAAATGCTTTTTATTTGGTTTGTCATGACAGCCAGGCAGAACTGGGTAAAATAGCCGCCTTTCGACAGTGGATCCTGGCCAAAGCCGCAACCGAACAAGAGAAGTTTCGTTTTCGTTACGATCACTAACGCATTGATTGTTGCACAGTGACGTGCGTATACACTCTGAGGATTGTTAGATGTCCAGTCGTGCCATGTTTATTTTTGCAGCCATCAGCGGCTTCACGCTGGTGGCCTTTGGTGCTTTTGGTGCCCATGTGCTGAGCAAATCCCTCGGCCCGGCCGAGATGGCGTGGATTCATACCGGCCTTGAATATCAGGCGTATCATACGCTGGCGATTATTGGCCTGGCATCGGCGATGCTGCGCCGTGCCAATATCTGGTTTTACTGGAGCAGCGCCGCGCTGGCGCTCGGTACCGTGCTTTTCAGCGGCAGTCTCTATTGTCTGGCGCTGTCACACCTGAAGTTTTGGGTATTTATCACGCCAGTCGGCGGCCTCGGCTTTCTGATTGGTTGGTTTTTGATGTTGATTGGCGCACTGCGTCTGAAACGAAAGGCAGAACGCCATGAATAAAGTTTTACTCTATTGCCGTCCCGGATTTGAGAAAGAGTGTGCGGCAGAGATCAGTGCTAAGGCAGCGGAGCGCGAAATCTATGGTTTCCCGCGAGTAAAAGACGATGCGGGTTACGTGTTGTTTGAGTGCTATCAGCAGGAAGATGCGGAGAAACTGATAAGCCAGCTGCCTTTTGCGGAACTGATTTTTGCCCGTCAGATGGTGGTGGTTGGTGAACTGCTGCGTGATCTGCCGCCGGACGATCGTATTTCCCCGATTGTCGGGATGCTGACCGGTGTTGTAGAAAAGGGCGGCGAGTTGCGTGTGGAAGTACCGGACACCAACGAAGCTAAAGAGCTGACAAAGTTTTGCCGCAAATTTACCGTACCGCTGCGTGCCAGCCTGCGCGAAAATCGTATTTTGCTTAATTATGAAAGCCCGAAACGACCGGTGGTCCACGTGTTCTTTATTGCACCGGGCACCTGCTATGTTGGCTATTCATTACCGCAAAATAACTCCCCATTTTATATGGGTATTCCGCGGCTAAAATTCCCGTCAGATGCGCCCAGCCGCTCCACCCTGAAGCTGGAAGAGGCGTTCCACGTCTTTATCCCGGCAGATGAATGGGATGAGCGCCTGGCCAGCGGCATGTGGGCGGTAGACCTGGGGGCTTGTCCTGGCGGATGGACCTATCAGCTGGTCCAGCGCAGCATGATGGTCTACGCGGTGGATAATGGCCCAATGGCTCCCAGCCTGATGGATACCGGACAGGTTACGCACTGCCGTGAAGATGGTTTCCGCTTCCGTCCACCTCGTAGCAATATCAGCTGGCTGGTGTGCGACATGGTGGAAAAACCAGTGCGCGTTGCCAGCCTGATGAGCGAGTGGCTGGTTAACGGCTGGTGCCGTGAAGCCATCTTTAACCTCAAGCTGCCGATGAAAAAGCGCTACGAAGAAGTGACGCAAAATCTGGCGATGATCGATGCCACCCTGAAAGAGCAAGGCATCAACGCCCAGATTCAGGCGCGCCAGCTTTATCACGATCGTGAAGAAGTCACGGTTCATGTACGCCGCATTTGGGCAGCCGTGGGCGGTCGCCGCGACGAACGTTAATCCCCGCGAGGCTTAGTGCAATCTGTAGCGGCGTGATTTATCACGCAATTCTGTGCGCGATGCGGCAAAAATCAGCGCGATAAATTGCGCGGCTACGGCTGCCTGCAACTATTCAGGGCCAAAATTCAGGTTACAGGTTCGACATCTGTAACCTGAGTTATTGAGGGCTGTAACGCAGGGTGTTGAGATTGCCTTGCAAAACCAGGTCGCGTTTCAGCGTAGCAACCTGGCGGCAAATCTCTGCCATTTCACGGTGCGCCAGCAATTTCCCCTGCCATTTCGACGGCACCTGATCACATTGCTGATAAATCGCTTCCAGCGAGCCAAACTGCAACAGCAATTCGCGTGCGCTTTTGGGGCCGATTCCGGCCACGCCGGGAATTTTGCTGCTGCTGATACCGCACAACCCCCAGTAATCCACCAATTGCGCAGGAGCTACGCCAAATTCCTGTTCAATAAAAGGCACATCCAGCCAGCGTTTCTGGAAGTAATCACGGATACGGATGTTGGGGGCCAGCAGCTGGCAGTAGCCTTTGTCAGTCGAGACAATGGTAGCCTGATGTCCCGCATCCGCCATCTTCACCGCCAGTGTGGCGGCCAGATCATCGGCTTCATCCTGATCGGCAATCCAGCAACTGACACCCGCTGCCTGAAATGCCTGCTGTATTGCGGGCATTTCCAGCTGCAAATCATCCGGCATCGGTGGGCGACCCGCTTTATAGTCCGGCAGTAACGCATGACGCCAGCCAGGCTGACGTGTAGCACTGTCAAACACCGCCACGACGTGGGTGGGTTGGGTATGGCCCAGTAACTGATGTAGCGCGGCAACGCAGGCATCGCGACATGGCGATCCCTGAACGGCATGCAAACGGCGGATCAGGTTCAGGGCATCAACAATAAGAAGATGAAAAGACATGATGGTAGCGGCAGCCCGCAGGCTGCCTTCCTGAGTTATTTGATGATTTCGTAGCAGGGGATGTAAGCAGTACCCGGCAGCTTCATGCGGTGCTGGGCCACGAAGCCCTGCAGCAGTTCGTCCATACGATGCATGATGTCCGGATCGCCGTGAAGTTTATACGGTCCTTTTTCCCGGATTTCGCGGATGCCCACTTCTTTCACGTTACCGGCGACAATACCCGAGAAGGCCCGGCGTAGATCCGCTGCCAGTTTTTCTGCGGGCTGGTTGGTATACAGATTCAGGTTAGCCATGTTTTCGTGGGTTGGCAGGAACGGCAGTTGCAGATCCGGTACGATACGAATTGACCAGTTAAAGCTGTAGGCATCGCCGGTTTCACGGCGATATTCTTTCACCTGCGGCATAGCTTGCTTCATCAGACGCGCCACTTCGGCGGCATCATCAATGATGATTTTGTAATGTTTACGCGCGGTTTCGCCCAGCGTGCTGACAATAAAATCATCCAGAACGCGGAAATAATCGGCGCTTTCCTCTGGGCCGGTCAGGATCAGCGGCAGCACCTGATCGCTGTTTTGCGGATTCATCAGAATGCCCAGCAGATACAACAACTCTTCTGCGGTACCGACGCCACCCGGGAAAATCACGATGCCGTGTGCGATACGCACAAAGGCTTCGAGGCGTTTTTCGATATCCGGCATGATGATCAGTTCGTTGACCAGCGGATTCGGTGGCTCAGCAGCAATGATGGAGGGTTCGGTCAGGCCAATAAAGCGGCTGTCACGGTAGCGTTGTTGGGCATGGCCGACGGCGGCACCTTTCATCGGCGCTTCCATCACGCCTGGCCCACAGCCGGTACAGATGTTCAGTTCACGTAAACCCAGTTGCGTACCCACGTTACGGCAATACTGGTATTCCACCGCGTTAATGGAGTGACCACCCCAACACACCACGGTATTCGGGTATTCACCTACATGCAGCGCGCGGGCGTTGCGCAGGATCGAAAAGACCAGATTAGAGATATGGGCTGAATCGTCTGCATCCAGGTTCTGGAAACGCTCTGCCGCAGAAAGTTGCCCATTTACAAACAGGATGTCGCGCAATACGGCAAACAGGTTGGCCTGCAATGAGCGGATGATTCGACCATCGACAAACGCGTCTTCGGGCGGGTTGATCAGTTCAAGTTTAACGCCACGCTCGCGGCGCAATACGTTGATATCAAAGCTTTCGAAGCGGGAAAGCAGTTCATGACTACTGTCGGTCTGACTACCTGAATTGAGCACCGCGAGTGAACAGTTGCGAAACAGCTGGTACAGGTCGCTGCTGGCGGTGCGCTTCAGCATATCGACTTCCAACTGGGAAAGCAGATCCATGGAGCCAAGAGGGCTAATATGAGTAATCAAGAGAACTCCTTTACACGCAAGTGCGTGACTGATGACGCTATGCCTGACTCGCTAAGCACAGTGACGATTATCCCTGGTCGCGTTTGCTTTATTGCCCGCGCCTTCGACAGAGTAGCCTTGTCCGCAGTGAATGCTCAAGTGGAACCGCGCATCCGTGCTGCGGCCTGCGAGGCGTCTCGCAATCTGTTACTGGCGTACCAGGCGGGAATAGCCCGGAGAGAAGGGAACGTTGCTGCGCCAGGGGTTGATATCCAGTCCACCACGGCGTGTATAACGGGCGTAAACGGTTAAGGCTTCTGGCTGACAAAAGCGTTGAATATCATTGAAAATTCGCTCTACGCACTGCTCGTGGAACTCGTTGTGCTGGCGGAAAGAGACCAGGTAACGTAGCAAGGCTTCACGATCGATACGCGGGCCTTTGTAACGAATCATCACTGAACCCCAGTCAGGCTGATGGGTGATCAGGCAGTTTGATTTCAGAACATGGCTGACCAGCGTTTCTTCGATGATGTCATGACCTGCGGCCTGGGCGAGGTACTCAGCATTAAACCCGTAATCGCTGATTTCAATATCCTGTTCGTCGATGACCTCACCATTAAAATGGCCGATTGGCTGGCCTTCGATTTCACTGATGCGGAACAGCGCCACATTAACTTCACCTTCAGCACAGGCGCTGAGATCGCGCTCCAGTGTCTGGCGGACTTCACCCCAGTCGGCGAAAACCGTCTGATTAAAACTGTTAAGATAGAGCTTAAAGCTCTTTGACTCGATAAGATTACGGCTCGCAGCGTTGAGAACCACTTCGCCTACCGCCACCTGCGGTACGCCTTTGCTGTTTAGCCAGGAGAGTTCATACAGCGTCCAGATATCTGCACCGTGAAACGGCAGATTCTCGGGAAACAGCCCCAGCGGTTCGCGATTCAGGCTGCGTGGCACCGCCTGCAGCAGGGAATTGTCGTAATGATCGACATACGCTGTGGGTTTACCCAAGGTCAGGCCACTTAAAACCTGATCCTGTTGTTCAGTAGACATAACGGTTACCATTAAAATCCATCAAAGGGGTTAAGTGTAACCTATCAGAAGCGAGAAGATGAATGATGCAGCAAACCGCGGATGCTCTGCGCGATTTTACCGACCGTTATTGTGCGCAATGGCGGCAGAACACCGGACATTTGCCTGCGAGCAGCGAATTGTTGGGCGTTCCTTCCCCCTGCATCCAGAGCACGCTGGATGATCGTGTATTGTGGCAGCCACAGCCGTTTACCTTACCGCCTACGCTTGCCGCCGTTGAACGCGCACTGGATATTGAACTTCAACCCGCGATCACTGCTTTTTATACCACGCAGTTTGCCGGTGATATGGCCGCTCGTTTTCAGCAGCAATCCATTACTTTGTTACAGGTGTGGAGTGAAGAGGATTTCACGCGGCTGCAGGAGAATTTAATTGGTCATCTGGTGATGAAACGTCGACTGAAGCAAAGTCCGACATTGTTTATCGCTACTACTGATTCTGAGCAGGATGTCATCTCGCTGTGTAATCTTACCGGTGAAGTTATTCTGGAGCATCCTGGCAGTAAAAAACGGGAGATATTGTCCCCTCAAATTCAGATGTTTCTTAATGAATTACAACCGGTTAGCGACTGATATGCAGACTTTTGCTTACCTGTTTGTGAGAGATCTCTTACATGGCGTGTGAGAGATCGGCAAATTTTACTAAAGACTTCAGGACGCCTGGCTTGTAAAAATATTGTGAATCATGAGTTTATGGCAACAGTCCTAAAATAAATAGATAACGAGCTGAGGTAACGGTCCTTAGTACCTTGTTAACGCGATAGTTTCTGCCAGAATAGTCACCACTGGCAGGAAGCCAGGGATTAAGTGATGTGCAGGAGAACATCAGCCAGGAAGGCAGGAACGTAACGGAGTTTACGTCACAGGGAAGGCTTCAGGATGAAGCGGGACACTCAGGATTGAGTAAGGGACACCTCCAGGATGGAGAATGAGAGCCACGCGGGATGTGGCGGGCCAGGATGCTAAGGACAAATGTCATGATGACAAGCAAAGGATAGCACGGGAAAAGTTGTCATGGATGAGCAGGGAGCACAGCGGTGGCGGGAATGCTGCAAACGAACCGGGAGCACTGTAGTTACAGTGCTCCCTTTTTTTATGCGCTTTTTGAGCATGGCCCGACAAGTGGTATGCTTGCCGCCCGATTTTTCTCTGGAGGTGGCGCATGTCGTCGCAACAACTTATTTTGCAGCGGCTGCAGCAGGTCGAAGCGGTGATGCGCGAACACGACCACTGGCAGACGCAATCCCCTGATGCGGCAGCCTTTGCCAGCACGCAACCTTTCTGTCTGGATACGCTGGCACCGCTTGAGTGGCTGCAATGGGTGCTGATCCCCCGGATGCAGGCGTTAATTGCCGCTGATGCACCGCTGCCACAAAACTTCGCGGTCGCACATTATTTTGAAATGGCGCTCCCTCCCACCACGCCAGGCCATCCGATGTTGTTGCTGACGTTAAGCCAGCTCGACGCCTTATTTACGGGGCCTTCTGCCTGATGCTGGAAATTATTTATCAGGATGAGTGGCTGGTTGCCGTCAATAAACCTGCCGGGTGGTTGGTGCACCGCAGCTGGCTCGATCGCAAAGAAAAAGTGGTGGTGATGCAGACGGTGCGAGACCAGATTGGTCAGCATGTCTTCACTGCACACCGTCTGGATCGTCCCACCTCCGGCGTATTGCTGATGGGGCTGTCGAGTGAGGTGGGCCGTCTGCTGTCCCAGCAGTTTGAGCAGCACCAAATCAGCAAAACCTACCATGCGGTGTTACGAGGATGGCTAAGCGAAAGCGGTACGCTGGATTATCCGCTGATGGAAGAGCTGGATAAAATTGCCGATAAATTCGCCACAGAACCGCGTGAGCCGCAACCGGCACTGACCGATTATCAGCTGCTGGCGCATGTCGAGATGCCGGTGGCGATTAGCCGTTATGCCACTTCGCGCTACAGCCTGGTGGAAATGCAGCCACGCACCGGACGTAAACACCAGCTGCGTCGCCATATGGCACATCTGCGCCACCCCATCATTGGTGACACCACCCACGGTGATCTGCGCCAGAATCGTGGCGCAGCGACGCATTTTGGACTGGATCGTCTGATGCTGCATGCCAGCGCACTGAGCCTCAATCATCCGGTAACGGGTGAGCCGCTGGTGATTCGCGCCGGGCTGGATGCGGTCTGGCAGCAGATGTTCCACCAGTTTGGCTGGCAGGAGCAGATCCCTGATGTTCCCAGGGTTGAGTTTGCCGACGAGGCAGTCCAGGATAAGCCAACAGAATAAGGAGCAACACAATGGCAAAGATTGGCATTTTTGTAGGTACGGTTTACGGCAATGCGTTGCTGGTGGCGGAAGAAGCAGAGCCGGTGTTGCAGGCACAGGGCCATGAGGTCAAGGTCTTTGAAGATCCCTCGCTGGCGCAATGGCAGGATTACCAACAGGATGTGGTGCTGATCATCACCTCAACCACCGGGCAGGGTGATTTCCCTGACAGCATCGCCGGGCTTTATCACGCGGTAAAAGATCAGCTCGGCTATCAGCCGGAACTGCGTTATGGCGTGATTGCCCTGGGCGACAGTAGCTACGATAACTTCTGCGGTGCGGGTAAGACTTTTGATGCCTTGCTGCAGGAGCAGAGTGCCAAACGCGTTGGCGATGTGTTAACCGTGGATGCGACGGAAGATCCAGAGCCGGAATCCGTGACCACACCGTGGGTAGAAAGCTGGGGTAAGCTGTTGTAATAAAATCCCACTCCGTAGTGGCGCGATTTATCGCGCGCCGTATATTTCAAAGACGCGCAATAAATTGTGCCGCTACGGGATTAAATCACGTCACCGGGGCTGGATTAAACACCGCCAGCTGATTACGGATCCCCCAGCGGTCAGACCAGGTTTGTTTGCGACCGCTGGCAATCGCCAGAATCAGTTCAAACAACCGCCAGCCAACCTGCTCAATACTCTCCTCACCGGTGGCGATAGTGCCCGCATTGATATCCATCAGGTCATGCCAGCGCTCAGCAAGGGCGCTGCGCGTTGCCATCTTGATGACCGGAATCGCCGCCAGGCCATAAGGCGTGCCACGGCCCGTAGTAAACACCTGCAAGGTAATGCCGGAGGCCATCTGCTGGGTACCACAGACAAAGTCGCTGGCCGGGGTCGCGGCATAGATCAAACCGCGTTTGGTGGGACGCTGACCAGGCGACAAAACCTCAACAATTGGGCTGCGGCCGGATTTCGCAATCGAACCCAGCGCTTTTTCCACTACATTTGCCAACCCGCCTTTTTTATTGCCGGGAGAGGGATTGGCGCTACGGTCGGTTTGTCCCATGCTCAGGTAGTTATCATACCAGGCCATCTCTTCCAGCAGTCGCTTACCTACCGCCTCATCGACAACACGTGGCGTCAGCAGATGGATGGCATCGCGCACTTCGGTGACTTCGGAAAACATCACTGTCGCACCACAACGCACCAGTAAGTCAGAGGCAAAACCCACCGCCGGGTTGGCGGTGACGCCAGAAAACGCATCGCTCCCGCCACACTGCGTACCTATCACCAGTTCTGATGCCGGGCAGGTTTCACGCTGGCGCTGATTAAGTCGTTTCAGATGGCGTTCGGCAACCTGTAAAATCTCATCCACCATCGCGCCAAAGCCCACCAGCCGTTCATCCTGCAAACGCACAATATCGTGGTCATCGAGCGAGATGGCCTGAACATCGGGCGTACCGGTCAGCAGGCGTTCAGGCTGTAGTTTTTCGCAGCCGAGACTGACGATCATCACCTCGCCGCCAAAATTGGGGTTCAGCGCCAGGTTATGAATGGTGCGAATCGGCACCACAGCCGCCGGAGCGTTAATCGCCACCCCGCAACCATAAAGGTGGTTGAGCGCCACCACGCCATCGACATTAGGATAACGGGGCAGCAGGTCGCGTTCGATAATCTGCACCACATAATCCACCACCCCGGCAACGCAGTGCACGCTGGTGGTAATGCCCAGTAAGTTACGTGTCCCGACGCTGCCATCGGCATTGCGATAGCCCTCGAAGGTGTAACCTTCCAGCGGAGGCAAATCCGCCGGAACATTGTTTGCCAGCGGCAGGCTGGCGAGCGGCGGTGCTTCAGGCAGCGCCACCAGTGATTCTTCGATCCAGCTGCCCTGGGCAATGGCGCGCAAGGCATAGCCGATGACTTCACCGTAACGCACAATCGCGCCCTGCTCAGGGATATCCACCAGTGCCACTTTATGGCCCTGGGGTACATGCTCAATCAATTGCAGACCGTCTGCAAAGCGGGTGCCAGCCGGCAGCCCCTGGTTATTGACCACAATGGCGACGTTGTCGCTATCGTGTACTTTGATATAAAGCGGTTTCTCGCTTAGAGGTCGGTTCATTACTCACCTTCCATTCAATCGCGCTGTGCATGGCAACGCGGTGTCATTGATTGCTTCCGTCACTTCATCGTTTTTTGCCAGCCTTAGTATATGCAGGGGTATTGCGCGATACATTGTGCAACTGACTGGCTTTCAGCAATTTTATTGCCTCAATTTGGTTCGTTTAACCAAACGCAAGTGAAGGGACTCACAAAGCGTTACTAAGCTGTGCATTAATTAACCGCTAAGGGGTGGAATTTGACAGTTCCGTGAGCCACGCCGCAGCGTTATGTGCAAACGCCATAAAATACGTCTGCATGTAGCTAAATCATCAGGCTTTCTTCCAGTGTTTCGCTTTCCCGCTGTTCCTATACTGACTCTCGTTATCCAACGTTAGGTTATGAGTCACGACGCATCATCGTATTGCCCATAAAAAAATCGCCGTGTTTAACCCAACATCATTCTGATACCCAACGCGATGTGTATGCAGTCAGAGTGAATGTAGCGTCTGCTATATTTCAGGAGTGCATCATGAATAGTTTTAGCCAGACAGCGGAAGCGGTGCAAAAGCGCACCAATGCCCGTTACTGGATTGTGGTGATGTTATTCATTGTCACCTCATTCAACTACGGTGACCGTGCAACGATCTCGATTGCCGGCTCCGCCATGTCCAAAGATATCGGCCTCGACTCGGTTGGTCTGGGGTATATCTTCTCCGCGTTCTCGTGGGCTTATGTTATCGGCCAAATCCCGGGCGGCTGGTTGCTCGACCGTTTCGGTTCGAAACGCGTTTACTTCTGGAGCATCTTTACCTGGTCGCTGTTTACCTTCCTGCAAGGCTTCGTCGATCTGTTCAGCGGCTTCGGCATTATCGCGTCGTTGTTCATGCTGCGTTTCCTGGTGGGTCTGGCGGAAGCGCCTTCCTTCCCTGGCAACAGCCGCATTGTGGCTGCGTGGTTTCCGGCGCAGGAGCGTGGCACCGCAGTAGCTATCTTTAACTCCGCCCAATACTTCGCCACGGTGATTTTCGCACCGATTATGGGCTGGCTGACCTCCGCAGTGGGCTGGGCGCATGTGTTCTGGTTCATGGGTGGGCTGGGCATCATCCTTAGCTTTATCTGGCTGAAGGTGATTCACGATCCTAACGATCATCCAGGCGTGAACAAAGCCGAGCTGGAATATATGGAGCAGGGCGGCGCGCTGATCAATATGGACGCCAAAAAGGCCGAGCATAAAGTCAGCTGGAGCGAGAAGTTCTACCAAATCAAACAACTGCTGACCTCCCGTATGATGCTGGGTATCTACCTCGGCCAGTACTGCGTCAACGCCCTGACCTACTTCTTTATTACCTGGTTCCCGGTTTATCTGGTGCAGGCGCGCGGGATGTCAATTCTCAAGGCGGGGATTGTCGCGTCGATTCCGGCGATATGCGGCTTCCTCGGCGGCGTACTCGGTGGGGTGATCTCGGATTACCTGATGCGCAAAACCGGCTCCCTGAATATTGCCCGTAAGACTCCGATTGTGGTCGGCATGCTGATGTCGATCAGCATGGTGATGTGTAACTACGTCGATACCGAATGGGTTGTGGTGTTCGTGATGGCGCTGGCCTTCTTTGGTAAAGGCATCGGCGCGCTGGGCTGGGCGGTGATGGCGGATACCGCACCGAAAGAGATCAGTGGCCTGAGCGGCGGTCTGTTCAACATGTTCGGTAACTTCTCCGGCATTGTGACGCCGATTGCCATTGGCTACATCATTGCCACCAGCGGTTCGTTCGAATGGGCACTGATTTATGTCGGTATCCACGCCTTCGTCGCCGCGTTCAGTTTCCTGGTGATTGCCGGGGATATCAAACGTATCGAATTGAAACATCGGGCATAAGGACAGAGCATGAATACGCAAAGTACGCCGGTGATTACTGATATGCAGGTGATCCCGGTTGCCGGTTACGACAGCATGTTGCTCAATATCGGCGGCGCGCACAGCGCCTGTTTCACCCGCAACATCGTGGTGCTGACGGACAGCGCCGGGCATACCGGCGTCGGTGAAGCGCCGGGTGGCGAAACCATTTATCAGACGCTGGTCGAGGCCATTCCGCAGGTGAAAGGTCAGCAGGTGGCGCGCATGAATCGGCTGGTGCAGCAGGTGCACAAAGGTAATCAGACCGCTGATTTTGATACCTTTGGCAAAGGCGCGTGGACCTTCGAACTGCGCGTTAATGCGGTGGCCGCGCTGGAGGCCGCGCTGCTTGATTTGCTGGGGCAGTGCCTCGGCGTCCCGGTGGCGGAGCTGCTGGGTCCCGGTCAGCAGCGTGATGAAGTGACGGTGCTGGGATACCTGTTCTATATCGGCGATCGGCGTAAAACCGATTTGCCTTACCTGAGCGGCGCAGGGGCCAGCCATGACTGGTATCACCTGCGGCATCAGGAGGCGCTGACCCCCGAAGCGGTGGTGCGTCTGGCTGAAGCGGCGCAGGACAAATACGGTTTTAAAGATTTCAAACTGAAGGGCGGTGTACTGCCAGGTGAACAGGAAATTGCCTCGGCGGCGGCATTGAAAAAACGCTTCCCGGATGCGCGCATCACGGTCGACCCCAACGGCGCCTGGCTGCTCGACGAAGCGATTGGCCTGTGTAAAGGCATGGGAGACGTGCTGACTTATGCGGAAGACCCATGCGGTGCCGAGCAGGGCTACTCCGGTCGCGAAGTGATGGCGGAGTTCCGTCGTGCCACCGGTTTGCCGGTCGCCACCAATATGATCGCCACCAACTGGCGTGAAATGAACCACGCGGTGATGCTTAACTCTGTCGATATCCCGCTGGCCGATCCGCATTTCTGGACGCTAAGCGGGGCGGTGCGCGTCGCGCAATTATGTGACGACTGGGGCCTGACCTGGGGCTGCCATTCCAATAACCACTTCGACATTTCACTGGCGATGTTCACCCATGTGGGCGCAGCGGCGCCGGGTAAACCGACTGCCATTGATACCCACTGGATCTGGCAGGAGGGCGACCAGCGCCTGACCAAAGAACCGCTGCAAATCCGTAACGGCAAGATCGCCGTCCCGGATAAGCCTGGCCTCGGCATTGAGCTGGACTGGGATCGTCTGCAACAGGCTAATGCGCTGTACAAATCGCTGCCGGCAGGCGCACGTAATGACGCCACGGCAATGCAATATCTGGTTCCCGGTTGGTCGTTCGACCGTAAGCGCCCGGCCTTCGGTCGCGGCAACGCATAAGGAGCAGGAAATGAGTCAGACACCGAAAATCACATCCATGCAGGTCATCCCGGTGGCCGGTTACGACAGCATGCTGCTCAACCTGAGCGGTGCGCATGCGCCTTTCTTCACCCGTAACATCGTCATTATTAAAGACAATGCGGGCCATACCGGGGTTGGGGAGATCCCGGGCGGTGAGAAGATTCGTCAGACGCTGGAAGATGCCGCCGCGCTGGTGGTGCAGCAAACCATTGGTGAGTACAAAAATATTCTGAATCTGGTGCGCAGCACCTTTGCTGACCGTGATTCCAGTGGACGCGGCTCCCAGACCTTTGATCTGCGCACCACCATCCATGTGGTGACCGGCATCGAAGCGGCGTTGCTCGATCTGCTGGGCCAGCATCTGGGCGTCAATGTGGCGTCACTGCTGGGCGAGGGTCAGCAGCGTGACCGCGTAGAAATGCTCGGTTATCTGTTCTACGTCGGCGACCGCAGGAAAACCGCGCTGCCGTACCAGAGCCAGGAGAATGATAAATGCGACTGGTATCGCCTGCGCCATGAAGAGGCGTTAACGCCGGACACAGTGGTCCGTCTGGCTGAGGCCGCCTATGAAAAATACGGCTTCAATGATTTCAAACTGAAAGGCGGCGTGCTGCGTGGCGGCGAAGAGGCCGAGGCTGTCACCGCGCTGGCGAAGCGTTTCCCGCAGGCGCGTATTACGCTCGATCCCAACGGTGCCTGGTCGCTGAATGAAGCGATTTTGCTGGGTAAACAGCTGAACGGGGTGCTGGCCTATGCAGAAGATCCGTGCGGTGCTGAACAGGGGTACTCGGGCCGTGAAGTGATGGCGGAGTTCCGCCGCGCCACCGGCATGCCGACCGCCACCAATATGATTGCCACTGACTGGCGTCAGATGGGGCATACCCTGTCGCTGCAATCCGTGGATATCCCACTGGCCGATCCGCATTTCTGGACCATGCAGGGCTCAGTGCGCGTGGCGCAGATGTGTCATGACTTTGGCCTGACCTGGGGTTCGCACTCCAACAACCACTTTGACATCTCACTGGCGATGTTCACCCATGTGGCGGCCGCTGCACCGGGCGCGATTACCGCCATCGATACCCACTGGATCTGGCAGGAAGGCAATCAGCGGCTGACCAAAGAACCGTTGCAGATCAAAGGTGGCATGGTGCAGGTGCCGCAGAAACCGGGTCTCGGCGTGGAGCTGGATATGGATCAGGTGATGCAGGCCAATGCGCTGTATCAGAAACACGGTCTGGGCGCGCGTGATGACGCTCAGGCGATGCAATTCCTTGTGCCCAACTGGACCTTTGATAACAAACGCCCATGTCTGGTGCGCTAATTTTTCCGTTACAGGAGTCAAGAGAATGAGTAATACAGCCTGGCCGAATGCTTTTCGTCGCCGCTTGCTGGCAGGAGAAACCCTGATTGGCAGCTGGTGCGCACTGGCCAATCCGATCACCACCGAAGTACTGGGCCTGGCAGGATTTGACTGGCTGGTACTGGACGGTGAACACGCTCCGAACGATATCACCACCTTCATTCCGCAATTGATGGCGCTGAAGGGCAGCCACAGTGCGCCGGTGGTACGTCCGCCGTGCAACGAGCCGATCATCATCAAGCGTCTGCTGGATATTGGCTTTTACAACTTCCTGATCCCGTTTGTGGAAACCGCCGAAGAGGCGACGCGTGCCGTGGCCTCAACCCGCTATCCGGCCGCCGGTATTCGCGGTGTATCGGTTTCGCATCGTAGCAACATGTACGGCACGCTGCCGGACTATAACGCCACTATTAACGACAACATCACGGTACTGGTGCAGATCGAATCCCAGCAAGCGGTAGACAACATTGATGCGATCGCCGCCGTTGACGGCGTGGACGGCATTTTTGTTGGTCCGGGTGACCTCTCAGCCGCGCTGGGCTATCTCGGCCAGCCTGCCCACCCGGAAGTGTTGAAAGTCATCAAATATATTTTTGAGCGCGCCAAAGCAGCCGGTAAACCGAGCGGCATTCTGGCCCCGGTTGAAGCTGACGCGCGTCGTTATCTGGAATGGGGAGCCAGCTTTGTTGCCGTCGGCAGCGATCTGGGTGTTTTCCGCAACGCCACTCAGGCGCTGTGCGACAAATTTAAGAAGTAACTGACCAAAAGGCAAACGTCATGAAAATTGGATTTATCGGCCTGGGCATCATGGGCAAACCGATGAGTAAAAACCTGCTGAAAGCGGGTTATTCGCTGGTGGTACGTGACAACAACGCGTCGAGCGAGGCGGAGTTGATCGAGCTGGGGGCAACCAGCGCGAAGACGGCGAAAGAAGTCGCGCAGCAGGTTGATGTGGTTATCACCATGGTGCCGAACTCGCCGCAGGTGAAAGAAGTGTGCCTGGGCGAAAATGGCATCATCGATGGTGCGAAACCGGGCCTGATCGTGATCGACATGAGTTCTATCGCACCGCTGGCCAGCCGTGAAGTGCATGCGGCGCTGGCAGAGAAAGGCATCAAAATGCTGGATGCGCCGGTCAGCGGTGGCGAGCCAAAAGCTATCGAAGGCACGCTGTCAGTGATGGTGGGTGGTGATAAAGCGGTGTTTGACCAATGCTACGACATCATGAAAGCGATGGCGGGTTCAGTGGTACATACCGGTGATATTGGTGCGGGTAACGTCACCAAGCTGGCGAATCAGGTGATTGTGGCGTTGAACATTGCTGCGATGTCCGAAGCGTTGTCGCTGGCAACCAAAGCGGGCGTGGACCCGGAGCTGGTTTATCAGGCGATTCGTGGCGGCCTGGCCGGCAGCACGGTGCTGGATGCCAAAGCGCCGATGGTGCTGGATCGTAACTTCAAGCCTGGTTTCCGTATTGATCTGCATATCAAGGATCTGGCAAACGCGCTGGATACCTCGCATGGCATCGGTGCACATCTGCCGCTCACCGCTGCGGTGATGGAGATGATGCAGGCGCTGAAGGTGGATGGTCTGGGCACTGCCGACCATAGCGCGCTGGCCTGCTATTATGAAAAATTGGCGAAAGTTGAGATTACCCGGTAACTCGCACGTCCGGTATCGACTGATACCGGACGGCCTGGTTGCCTTAGCAGGACGGATTTCCGTCATCAACCGCGCTCGGATTGCCTATGAAAATCGTTATCGCACCGGATTCATATAAAGAGAGTTTATCCGCCCTGGAAGTGGCTTCAGCGATTGAAGCGGGATTCCGCGACATCTTCCCTGAAGCTGACTACGTAAAAATACCGGTTGCCGACGGTGGTGAAGGCACGGTAGAAGCGATGGTGGCGGCAACGCAGGGAAGTATTGTCAGGCTGACGGTCACCGGACCGCTGGGGGAGCCTGTTGATGCGTTTTACGGTTTATCTGGCGACACGCGTACTGCCTTTATTGAAATGGCGGCCGCCAGTGGCCTGGAGCTGGTTCCTGCGTCACGCCGCGACCCGCTGATCACCACCTCATTTGGTACCGGGGAGCTGATCAAAAACGCGCTGGACAGAGGGGTTGGGCACATCATCATTGGTATTGGCGGCAGCGCCACCAACGACGGTGGTTCCGGCATGATGCAAGCGCTTGGCGCACGTTTGCTGGATTCACACGGTAACGAAATCGCTTACGGCGGGGGAGCGTTGCCGCAGCTGGCGCGGATTGAAATCGATCATTTAGATGCGCGCATCCGGCAGTGTCGTTTTGAAGTTGCCTGCGATGTCACCAACCCACTGACCGGGGAAAAAGGCGCTTCGGCGATTTTTGGTCCGCAGAAGGGGGCGACGCCGGAGCTGGTGCAGCAGCTGGATCAGGCGCTGGCGCACTATGCCGACATTATCCATCGTGATCTGGATATTGATGTGCTGCATATCGCAGGGGGGGGGGCGGCTGGCGGCATGGGCGCAGCTTTGCATGCGTTTTGCCAGGCCGAGTTACGGCGCGGCATTGAAATTGTCACCGAAGCGTTGGGCTTAGCTGAACAGGTGAAGGATGCCGACCTGGTGATTACCGGGGAAGGGCGCATCGATAGCCAGACCATCAACGGTAAGGTGCCAATCGGTGTTGCGCAGGTGGCGAAACAGTTTAACAAGCCGGTGATCGGCATTGCCGGTAGCCTGACGGCCGATGTCGGCGTGGTGCATGAACACGGGCTGGATGCGGTGTTTAGCGTGCTGTTTGGTATCTGTACGCTGGAGGAAGCGCTGGAAAACGCCGCGCAAAACGTGCGAATGACGGCGCGTAATGTGGCGGCGACCCTTAAGGCCGGACAACATCTGTAGCGGCGGCATTTATGCCGCCCATGATTAAAAATTACGTAATATCAATATGATAAATAAGGTGCGCATTAATGCGCACCCTACATTTTCGCTTTATGCTTGCAACAGCTTGCGTGCCTCGCGGGCCACATTCTCCATTTCGTCGCTCAGTTCCAGCAGTTCCGGCTCCAGCGCGGCGATATCACTCTCCTGATGCAGGCTTTTTTCCAGTTGCTGGCACAGCGCCTTCAGGCGCGGTACGCCGCTGTAACTGGCACTGCCGTGTAATTTGTGAATAATTTCCCGCAGTCCGGTCACATCATTGTTTTCCATGCAACCTTCCACGCGTTCAGCCACGTCCGGCAGGAAATCCAGCAGCATCTGCAACAAATCGCGCGCCAGGTCTTCTTTATTTGCCGCCTGACGTAATGCCAGCGTCCAGTCCAGCGACGGATCCAGCGTTGGCGGTGGGGTGACGGGGGCACTTTGCGGGGTATAACGCCGCAGCAGCTGGCTGAGTTTGTCTTCATCAATCGGCTTCGCCAGATAATCGTTCATACCGGCATTGATCAACTGCTCACGTTCACCATCCAGCGCATGGGCGGTGACCGCCACAATGGGCGTTGACGCATGCAGCGGCAGGCCGCGGATGATTTCACTGGCGCGGATACCGTCAATTTCCGGCATCTGAATATCCATCAGAATCACATCCAGTGCATGCGATCGCGCCTGGCGGATAGCCTGTTCGGCGTTATCGCACAAAATAATGTGTTCAACCTGCTCCTCAAGCAGCGCGCCGATCAACTTCAGGTTGGCCGGATTGTCATCAACCGCCATGACCGTCAGCGGCTGGCGACTACGACGAGGTGCCGCTTCACGCTGGCGGCTATGAAAATCGAGCAGCATCGGCAACAACCGTGTCAGCGACACCGGTTTGGTCAGGCAACCCGCGATGCCGCGTTTACGCAGCTCGTCAGCATGCAGCATCATTTCGCTGGGCAACGCCAGCAGCACCGAGTCAGCACGGCTCAGCAAATGGTTAATCATCTCATCGGGCATGACGGGCGTCGTTTTAGCCGCCACCGGCAGCCCCATCAGCAGCAGCGGGAAGTGCTCATCACCCAGCGCCTCAAGGCTTGCAACGTGATGGACCTGCAACGGTGTGCCGCTCAGCATCTCCAGCACCGCTTTCGCCACGGCCGGGTGTGGTTCCACATAGGCCAGCTGTGACGGGCGCAAATCCTCCAGCGCACGTGGCAGGGAAGGGGCGTTGGGATTGAGATCGAGCTGAACATGCACCCAAAAGGTCGATCCCTGACCCTGGCGGCTGTGGAAGGCAATTTCACCCCCCATTTCATGCACCAGCTTCTGGGTGATCACCAGACCCAGCCCGGTGCCGCCGTGGCGGCGGGAGATGCTGGCATCGGCCTGACGGAACGCCTGGAACAGTTGTGTCTGCTGCTCCCCGGAGATGCCGATGCCGGTGTCATGTACCTGAATTTCCAGCGCAACACGCGTGGCATTGGCGTTGCGCAGCTCGACACGCAGGTCAATATGGCCTTGCTCGGTAAACTTGATGGCGTTACCAATCAGGTTAATCAGAATCTGTTGCAGACGCAGCGGATCGCCAATCACGTTGTCCGGCACCTGTTTTTCCAGGCAAACGGTGATTTCCAGCCCCTTTTCGTGTGCCGAGGGTGCCAGCAGCACCAGGGTTTCATCCAGCGTTGCGCGCAGTGGGAAGGGAATGGATTCCAGCACCAGTTTTCCCGCTTCCAGTTTGGAGAAGTCGAGCACGTCATTAATGATGCTCAGCAGGTTCGCCGCCGAGCGCTCGATGGTGCTCATATAGTCGCGCTGGTTGGTGCTCAGGCCGGTTTTCAGCATTTGACGGGTAAAGCCAATCACACCGTTGAGCGGCGTGCGCAGCTCGTGCGACATATTGGCGAGGAATTCGGACTTGATGCGCGCCGCCTCCTGGGCGCGTTTCTTCGCCAGATCCAGCTCGACATTCTGGATCTCCAGCTGTTCCAGCGTTTCACGCAGATCGTAGGTTGCCTGATCGATATTCTGCTGCATCTCTTCATGGTAGGCGGTCAGCGACATGGCCATGGCGTTGATACCATTCTTCAGAATACTCAATTCGCCCAGCATGTAGCCTTCGACGCGGCTGTCGAGCTGACCACGGCGGATACGGTCAACGGTGGTGACCATATTCCGGATCGGGCCGGTGACGTCGCGCATCAGGCGATAGGCAAACAGCATCGCGATGCACAGACAAAATAGCAGCAGCAGGGTAGCGACAAATACTTCTTTGTACTGCTCAAGACGTACGGATTGCAGATCCAGCTCAATCGCCACATAACCCAGTGGATTACCGGCTGGTTTGGCGTCCTCCCCCGGCAATTCATCCACCGAATAGCGTTCGGTGACGATGGGGGTACGCAGCACCATCAGATTGCCACGGCGTTCAACCGAGACGCCCTCCTCCAGCGTGGAGATATCGTCCTTCTGCAACAGGCTGAGGTTCTGATTGTTATTCGAGGTGACGTAGATGTGATTGTTGTTGTCGAAAATCGTAATCGCACGGACAATATCGGAATGTCGTCGATGCAGCAGGCTGACCAGTTCGCGAATCGCATCACGGTTGTGCCAGGTCATGCCGTATTCGGCGGAAACCGCCAGCGGCTCGATAATATTCGCCCCCGCGTCGCGCACCTGATGCTGTAACTCGTTATAACGATGAACCACAAAAAAAGTGCTCAGCAACAAGCCGATCATCAGCGTGGGTGCCAGTATCAAAATCATCATTCGCGCCCGCAGGCTGTATTTGGTCATAATTAAGGCCTGACGGCTCCTGGCAAGTTTATCCCTGTGCAAACTGCACAACCCAATCAGAATAGAGAATTTACAACACTATGGCGCAATTTTACTCCGCAAAACAGCGGGTGACGACAAAGCAACGCATTACCGTCACCATTGAAGACCTTGATCCTTTTGGACAAGGTGTGGCGCGCCATAATGGTAAAGCGATGTTTGTCAGCGGCGCATTGCCCGGCGAACAGGCGGAAGTCACGGTAGTGGAGGATAAACGTCAGTTCGCCAGGGCGAAAGCGACGCGTATCAGCCATCCCAGCGCGGAACGCGTGACGCCGCGTTGCCCGCACTTCGGCGTTTGTGGCGGTTGCCAGCAGCAGCACGTCTCCGTCGCGCTCCAGCAGCAGAGTAAAGCCAAAGCGCTGGGGCGGATGCTGAGCCGGGATGCACCCTTGCCGGTGTCGGTCGATGAGATCATCAGCGGTCCCGACTGGGGGTATCGCCGCCGTGCTCGCCTGGGATTGCAGTGGCAGACGAAGCAACAACGTTTGCAGATGGGGTTCCGCAAAGCCGCCAGTAACGATCTGGTGGAGTTAAGCCAGTGCCCCATTCTGGCGCCCGACCTTGAAGCGTTGCTGTCACCGTTGCACCGCTGCCTGAGCAGCTTAAATGCGGTGAAGCGGCTGGGCCATGTTGAGCTGGTGCTGGCGGATAATGGCCCGATGATGGTGCTGCGCCATCTTGATGCATTGTCCGCAGCGGATCGTGCAAAACTGGAACGTTTTTCGCATGAACATGATTTGATGCTGTTTCTCGCCGATGGCAGCGACGATCTGACGGCCCTGAGCGCCAGCGAGCCGTATTATCAGTCGTTCAACCTGAAGCTGACCTTCAGCCCGCAGGATTTCATTCAGGTCAATGATGCGGTGAATCAGCAAATGGTGGCGAAAGCCATCGCCTGGCTCGATTTACAGCCGCATGACCGGGTGCTGGATCTGTTTTGTGGTATGGGTAACTTCACGCTTCCTGTAGGAAAGTTCGTAGAAAATGCCGTGGGTGTGGAGGGCGTTGCAGCATTAGTCAGGCAGGCAGCGTATAATGCAGACCTGAATAATCTGAAAAATGTCCGCTTTTTCCAGCACAACCTGGAGGAAGATGTTGCGCGCCAGGCATGGGCTGCGCAGGGATTTAATAAGGTGTTACTGGATCCGGCACGAGCCGGGGCGGCAGGTGTGATGTCGCACATTGTTAAACTTGCGCCGGAACGCGTGGTCTATGTTTCCTGTAACCCAACGACACTTGCCCGCGACAGTCAGACATTACTGTCAGCAGGCTACCATTTGGAAAGGGTCGCGATGCTGGATATGTTTCCTCATACCAGTCATCTCGAATCCATGGTGCTGTTCAGCAAAACATAAGCGACATTCATGTCGCTGTGGCAGGAGAGGATATGGTTGCGGTTAGAAGTGCGCATTTGAATACGGCAGGGGAATTTGCCCTCGACCAGTGGATCGCCAGTTTAGGCATTGCTAACCCGCAATCCTGTCAGCGTCTGGCTGACACCTGGCGCTACTGTGAAGCCCAAACGCACGACCATCCTGAACAGGCTCTGCTGCTGTGGCGCGGTATTGAGATGGTAGAAATCCTCACCATGCTCAGTATGGATATTGACAGCCTGCGTGCCGCGCTGATCTTCCCGCTTGCCAATGCGGATGTGGTCAGCGAAGAGGAGCTGGAGCAGACCGTCGGTAAAGGTATCGTCTCGCTGGTACATGGCGTGCGCGATATGGATGCGATTCGTCAGCTGAAAGCGATCCACAACGATTCGATGGCTTCTGAGCAGGTCGATAACGTGCGTCGCATGTTGCTGGCGATGGTGGAAGATTTCCGCTGCGTGGTCATCAAACTGGCGGAACGTATCGCCCATCTGCGTGAAATGAAGGATGCCCCTGAAGACGAACGCGTGCTGGCGGCCAAAGAGAGCACCAACATCTACGCGCCGCTCGCCAACCGTCTCGGTATCGGTCAGCTCAAATGGGAGCTGGAAGATTATTGTTTCCGCTATCTCCATCCTGATGAATACAAACGTATCGCTAAGCTGCTGCATGAGCGGCGTATCGATCGTGAACAGTACATCGAAAACTTCGTCGATAACCTGCGTAAAGAGATGCAGAAAGAGGGCGTGCGTGCCGAAGTGTATGGCCGCCCGAAACACATCTACAGCATCTGGCGCAAGATGCAGAAAAAATCGCTGGCCTTCGATGAGTTGTTCGATGTGCGTGCGGTGCGCATCGTGGCGGAACGCTTGCAGGATTGTTATGGCGCGCTGGGTACGGTGCATACCCTGTATCGCCACCTGCCGAGTGAGTTCGACGATTACGTTGCCAACCCGAAACCTAACGGTTATCAGTCCATCCATACCGTGGTGCTGGGACCGCAGGGGAAAACGGTTGAAATCCAGATCCGTACCCGCCAGATGCATGAAGATGCTGAGCTGGGCGTGGCGGCGCACTGGAAATACAAAGAAGGCCCCACCAGTAGCAACGCGCGTGGTGCTGCGGGTCACGAGGAGCGCATTGCCTGGCTGCGTAAGCTGATCACCTGGCAGGAAGAGATGGCGGATTCCGGCGAAATGCTGGAAGAGGTGCGCAGCCAGGTGTTTGACGACCGGGTGTATGTGTTTACCCCGAAGGGCGACGTGGTCGATTTACCTGCGGGTTCAACACCGCTCGATTTTGCCTACCATATCCATAGCGATATTGGTCACCGCTGCATTGGTGCCAAAATTGGCGGCCGTATCGTCCCCTTCACCTATCAGTTGCAGATGGGCGACCAGGTTGAGGTCATCACCCAGAAACAGCCGAACCCGAGCCGTGACTGGCTGAACCCGAACCTCGGCTATATCACCACCAGCCGTGGTCGTTCGAAGATCCATAACTGGTTCCGTAAACAGGATCGCGATAAGAATATTATCGCCGGTCGCCAGATTCTGGATACCGAGCTGACTCAGCTGGATATCAGCCTGCGCGAGGCGGAGAAACTGCTGCTGCCGCGCTATAACGTGACGTCGTTGGATGAACTGCTGGCGGCGATTGGTGGCGGTGATATTCGCCTCAACCAGATGGTCAACTTCCTGCAAGGCAAGCTCAATAAACCGAGTGCCGAAGAGGAAGATCGCGAAGCACTGCGTCAGCTGACACAGAAATCCTATACGCCGTCCCCGCGTAAAGAGAGTGGTCGTGTGGTGGTGGAAGGTGTCGGCAACCTGCTGCACCACATCGCCCGTTGCTGCCAGCCGATTCCGGGTGACGATATCGTCGGTTTTATCACTCAGGGACGCGGTATTTCGATTCACCGTGCCGATTGTGACCAGCTGGCAGAGCTGATTTCCCACGCGCCGGAACGTATTGTTGATGCGGTGTGGGGCGAAAGTTATTCCAGCGGTTATTCGCTGGTGGTGCGTGTCACGGCGAACGACCGTAGCGGCCTGCTACGTGATATCACCACCATCCTGGCGAATGAGAAGGTCAACGTGCTCGGCGTCTCCAGCCGCAGCGATACGCGTAAGCAGCTGGCCACCATCGATATGGATATCGAGATTTACAACCAGCAGGTGCTGGGCCGCGTGCTTGCCCGACTGAACCAGGTGCCCGATATTATCGACGCGCGCCGGTTACATTAATCCCCATCCTTGACCTGGTCGGCATGAATGCCGACCTTACATCTGTAGGGAGCGCATTTATGCGCTCCTTTTTACAAAAGGACTCGTCCATGAATGCCCTTCAACGCCTGCTCACCATCATGCAAACCCTGCGCGATCCTGAGCGCGGCTGCCCGTGGGATCGGCAGCAAACTTTTGCTTCTATCGCCCCCTATACGCTGGAAGAGACGTATGAAGTGATCGATGCCATCCAGCGCGAAGATTTTGACGATCTGCGCGGCGAGCTGGGCGATCTGCTGTTCCAGGTGGTGTTTTACGCGCAAATGGCCAGTGAGCAGCAGCGTTTCAACTTCGAAGACATCTGCAACGCCATCAGCGACAAACTCGAACGTCGCCACCCGCATATCTTCGGTGATGCACAGGTCGATGATGCACAACAGGTGATTAAAAACTGGGAAGCCATCAAACAAAACGAGCGGGCGGAAAAAGCGCAACATTCGGCACTGGATGACATCCCCAAAGCGCTGCCAGCGTTAATGCGTGCACACAAAATCCAGAAGCGTTGCAGCAATGTCGGTTTCGACTGGAATAGCCTCGGTCCGGTACTGGATAAAGTGCATGAAGAAATTGATGAGGTGATGCACGAAGCGCAGCAGGCGGTGATCGATAACGACAAGCTGGAAGAGGAAATCGGTGATTTACTGTTCGCCACGGTGAATCTTTCACGTCATCTCGGTAGCAAAGCTGAAGTCGCGCTGCAAAAGGCTAACGATAAATTTGAACGCCGTTTTCGCCAGGTGGAAGGGCTGATTGCTGCGCAGGGACTGTTGATGAGCGATGCCACCCTTGAGCAGATGGAAGCAGCCTGGCAGCAGGTTAAAGTCAGTGAGAACAAGGAGTAACATCCCGCGGGTGATTTGTTGATTATTCCAACGCTGCGCATAAAATCACCGCTTGAGCTTACTCGATTCAGCTTGGCGGTAACTTTGTGACGTGCGTCAACATTTCACCGTTGGCTATCCGCTATGTTATGCGTTGTACTGCGCAGGAGGAGAGGGTGGTGATTGATCAATTGTGGCAGGTGACGACTTCAGGTATACTGTTTTCCCGTCCTGGTTATTCCATCGTCTTTAAACCTAAACTCTCAGGTTCAGCATGACAACGAACTATATTTTTGTGACCGGCGGGGTCGTATCCTCTCTGGGGAAAGGCATTGCCGCAGCCTCCCTCGCAGCCATCCTTGAAGCACGTGGTCTGAATGTGACCATCATGAAACTCGATCCGTACATCAACGTCGATCCGGGTACCATGAGCCCAACTCAGCACGGTGAAGTTTTCGTCACCGACGACGGGGCCGAAACCGATCTGGATTTAGGTCACTACGAGCGCTTCATTCGTACCAAAATGACGCGCCGCAACAACTTTACTACCGGCCGTATCTACTCAGAAGTGCTGCGCAAAGAGCGTCGTGGCGACTATCTGGGTGCTACCATTCAGGTTATCCCGCACATCACCAACGCCATCAAAGAACGCATCATTGAAGGTGGCGAAGGCCACGATGTGGTTCTGGTGGAAATCGGCGGCACCGTGGGGGATATCGAATCCCTGCCGTTCCTCGAAGCGATTCGCCAGATGGCGGTCGATGTGGGCCGTGAACACACCATGTATATGCACCTGACGCTGGTGCCGTACATGGCTGCCGCAGGCGAAGTGAAAACCAAGCCAACGCAACACTCGGTAAAAGAACTGCTGTCCATCGGGATTCAGCCAGATGTGCTGATCTGCCGTTCTGACCGCGCTGTACCGGCCAACGAACGCGCCAAAATTGCGCTGTTCTGTAACGTGCCGGAAAAAGCGGTTATTTCCCTGAAAGACGTTGATTCCATCTACAAAATCCCGGGCCTGCTGAAATCACAGGGTCTGGATGATTACATCTGTAAACGCTTCAATCTGAATGCCCCGGAAGCCAATCTGGCCGAGTGGGAGCAGGTGATTTATGAAGAAGCGAACCCGGGCGGTGAAGTGACCATCGGTATGGTCGGCAAATATGTCGAGCTGCCGGATGCGTACAAATCAGTGATTGAAGCCCTGAAACACGGTGGTCTGAAAAACCGTGTCACCGTCAACATCAAGCTGATCGATTCGCAGGATGTTGAAACCCGTGGTGTCGAATTACTGAAAGATCTGGATGCTATTCTGATTCCGGGTGGCTTTGGCTACCGTGGCGTAGAAGGCAAACTGATGACCGCGCAATACGCGCGTGAAAACAACGTGCCTTACCTCGGCATCTGCCTGGGAATGCAGGTTGCGCTGATGGAATTTGCCCGTAACGTGGCGGGAATGGCTGGCGCCAACTCAACTGAATTTGTGCCAGACTGTAAGTACCCGGTGGTTGCGCTGATCACCGAATGGCGTGACGAAGAAGGCAACGTCGAAGTGCGTAGCGAGCAGAGCGATCTGGGCGGCACCATGCGTCTGGGTAGCCAGCAGTGCCAGCTTACGCCGGAAAGCAAAGTACGCCAGATGTACGGCTCAGACGTGATCACTGAACGTCACCGCCACCGTTATGAAGTAAACAATATGCTGTTGAAGCAGATTGAAGCGGCGGGTCTGCGCATTGCAGGCCGTTCCGGTGACGATCAACTGGTCGAAATCATTGAGATTCCAAACCATCCGTGGTTTGTGGCCTGTCAGTTCCACCCGGAATTCACGTCGACCCCGCGCGATGGTCATCCGCTGTTCGCTGGCTTTGTCAAAGCGGCGCAGGAGTACCAGAAGCGGTTAGCGAAGTAAGTTTCACGAGCAGCGCGCGAAGTTTCGCGCGTTGTTTGTCTTAGGATTGACTAACTTGTACTGAGGAAAATCGAATGTCCAAAATCGTAAAAGTCATCGGTCGCGAAATTATCGACTCCCGTGGCAACCCGACTGTAGAAGCAGAAGTGCATCTGGAAGGTGGTTTCGTTGGTCTGGCTGCTGCGCCGTCAGGTGCGTCAACCGGTTCTCGCGAAGCGCTGGAGCTGCGTGACGGTGACAAATCTCGTTTCCTGGGCAAAGGCGTAACCAAAGCGGTTGCGGCGGTTAACGGTCCGATCGCTGACGCGGTAAAAGGCAAAGATGCCAAAGACCAGGCGAACATCGATAAGATCATGATCGAGCTGGACGGTACTGAGAACAAATCCAACTTCGGTGCAAACGCCATTCTGGCCGTTTCACTGGCTGCGGCGAAAGCTGCTGCTGCTTCTAAAGGTCAGCCGCTGTATGAGCACATCGCTGAACTGAACGGCACCCCGGGCAAATATTCTATGCCGCTGCCAATGATGAACATCATCAACGGTGGTGAACACGCTGACAACAACGTCGACATCCAGGAATTCATGATTCAGCCGGTTGGCGCGAAGACGGTTAAAGAAGCCATCCGTATGGGTTCTGAAGTTTTCCATCACCTGGCGAAAGTGCTGAAAAGCAAAGGCATGAACACTGCGGTGGGTGACGAAGGTGGCTACGCGCCGAACCTGGGTTCTAACGCCGAAGCACTGGCTGTTATCGCTGAAGCGGTAAAAGCAGCAGGCTACGAACTGGGCAAAGACATCACTCTGGCGATGGACTGCGCAGCGTCTGAATTCTACAAAGACGGCAAATACGTGCTGGCGGGTGAAGGCGGTAAAGCGTTCACTTCTGAAGAGTTCACTCACTTCCTGGAAGATCTGACCAAACAGTACCCGATCGTTTCTATCGAAGACGGTCTGGACGAGTCTGACTGGGCGGGCTTCGCTTACCAGACCAAAGTGCTGGGCGACAAAATCCAGCTGGTGGGTGACGACCTGTTCGTAACCAACACCAAGATCCTGAAAGAAGGTATCGATAAAGGCATCGCTAACTCCATCCTGATCAAATTCAACCAGATCGGTTCACTGACCGAAACGCTGGCTGCTATCAAGATGGCGAAAGACGCAGGCTACACCGCGGTGATCTCTCACCGTTCAGGTGAAACCGAAGATGCGACCATCGCTGACCTGGCGGTAGGTACTGCAGCTGGCCAGATCAAAACCGGTTCTATGAGCCGTTCTGACCGCGTTGCTAAGTACAACCAGCTGATTCGTATCGAAGAAGCACTGGGCGCGAAAGCACCTTTCAACGGTCTGAAAGAAGTGAAAGGCCAGGCTTAATCGCCTGCTGATGCTGCCGTAAGGCGGTATCGCCTGATATGAAGCCCCGCCTTGTGCGGGGCTTTTGCATTTTTGGCGTAAAGCCGCTGTTGTTACCGGTGACAGATCTGCCATAATCTGCGCCTTGAATAAGTGAAGTGAGTAAAAAATGTACTACCCGATTAACGAAATGTTCCAGACGCTACAGGGCGAAGGTTTTTACACGGGCGTTCCGGCACTGTTCATCCGCTTGCAGGGATGTCCGGTGGGTTGTAGCTGGTGTGATACCAAACATACCTGGGAAAAGCTGGCTGATCGGGAGACCTCGCTCGGTGATATTCTGGTGAAAACCGTTGAAAGCGACGCCTGGGGTAACGCCGATGCTGCGATGCTGATTGATAGCATTCAGCGTCAGGGCTGGACCGCCCGCCATGTGGTGATTACCGGCGGTGAACCAGCCATTTACGATTTACGCCCCCTGACCAGCGCGCTGGAAGCGGCGGGTTTTCAGTGCCAGATTGAAACCAGCGGTACCCATGACATTCGCTGCACTGACACTACCTGGGTGACGGTTTCCCCGAAAGTGAATATGCGTGGTGGCTACGATGTGCTGCCGCAGGCGTTAGTGCGGGCGGATGAGATCAAACATCCGGTGGCGCGCGAGCGTGATGTCGAAGCGCTGGATGCGCTGCTGGCAGGATTGCACGACGAGAAAAAACGCATCATTGCGTTGCAGCCCATCAGCCGGGGTGATGCGGCGACCAAACTGTGTATTGAAACCTGCATTGCCCGCAACTGGCGCTTATCGATGCAGACGCACAAATATCTCAATATCGCCTGATTTTCCCTGCACAAACCCGTAGCGGCGCGATTTATCGCGCAGCGAGCACATCCGCAAAAAAACGCGCGATAAATCGCGCCGCTACGGATGTGTGTGCTTATACCTTATGGTTAGCCGCGGTAGACGCAGCCTGCGGTGCAGGTTTCTTTGATCATCACGGCACTGAGTTCTGGCAGGATCGGTTTCATCTCGTCCCAAATCCATTTTGCCAGCACTTCGCTGGTGGGATTCTCAAGACCCGGAATATCATTCAGATAATGATGATCGAGGCGGTCATAAATTGGCGCAAACGCCGCTTTCAGTTCTGCAAAATCCATAACCCAACCGGTATAAGCATCCACTTCACCGGTAATTTCCAGCCGCACCAGAAAGGAATGGCCGTGCAGACGACCGCATTTGTGCCCTTCAGGCACGTGAGGTAAGCGGTGCGCCGCTTCAAACTGGAACTCTTTAAACAACGTGGTAGACATAATGGCCTCAACATAAAAACCGCTGAAGTCTACCTGAAATGCAGATTTTTAGCATCCGTTACCGATGAACAGGGCATTTTACGCACTCAGCCCAATCAACCTGAAAATTAACTAATTGAATATTCATGGCTTTATTTACCACTTTTGCTGGTTAGCATTACCCGAAAAACCACTTAGTCGTTTTGGTTATTTATTATGTCGAAGGTTTATTTAATCGTTAATATACGGGCCGGTAACCTACTCACTCTTCCACCCCTTTACGGTCCGGACTTCTGATACTGGAATTTTTAACGCGATGACGACTCAGGCACCCCCAGGTTCATTGCTGCCGCTAACACCGGAGCAACTCGCGCGCTTACAGGCGGCGACTACCGATTTCTCTACCACCCAAATGGCATGGCTTTCGGGTTATTTCTGGGGCATGGTCAACCAGACGCCGGGGGCAGTGGCTGCTCCTGCGCCGGTACAGGCCGAAGTGCCGACCATCCTGTTGATCTCCGCATCGCAAACCGGCAATGCGCGTCGACTGGCGGAACAACTGCGTGATGACCTGCTGGCCGCCAAACTGAGCGTTAATCTGGTCAACGCCGGTGACTACAAATTCAAACAAATTGGTCAGGAAAAGCTGATTGTGGTGGTGACTTCCACCCAGGGCGAAGGTGAGCCGCCGGAAGAAGCGGTGGCGCTGCATAAATTCCTGATGTCGAAAAAAGCGCCGACGCTGAATAGCACCGCCTTTGCCGTATTTGGTCTTGGCGATACCTCCTACGAATTCTTTAGCAAAGCCGGTAAGGACTTCGACAGCCGCCTGGCTGAGCTGGGTGCAGAGCGTCTGCTGGATCGCGTTGATGCGGATGTGGATTATGCAGCACAGGCCAGTGCCTGGCGTCAGCAAATCACCGATATCCTGAAAGCGCGGGTGCCAACAGAAGCACCGGCCATCGCAGCCATCACCGCAGCGGGTAGCCTGAACGAAGTTCATACCAGCCCCTACACCAAAGAAGCGCCGCTGACAGCCAGCTTTGCCCTGAATCAGAAAATCACCGGGCGTGATTCTGATAAAGACGTGCGTCATATCGAAATTGACCTCGGTGACTCTGGTCTGCGTTACCAGCCGGGCGATGCCCTCGGTGTCTGGTATCAAAACGATCCGGCGCTGGTAACAGAACTGCTGGAACTGCTATGGCTGAAGGGTGACGAGCCGGTCACTCTCCACGGTGAAACGCTGGCGCTGTCTGACGCCCTGCAACGTCATTTCGAGCTGACGGTAAACACGCCGCAGATCGTTGAACAATACGCTGCGCTGGCACGTAACGATGCGCTGCTGGCATTGGTGGGTGATAAGCCAAAATTACAGCATTACGCGCAGAGCCTGCCGATTGTCGATATGGTGCGTCAGGCTCCCACCGAACTGAACGCTGAACAGTTAACCGGGCTGCTGCGTCCGCTGACACCGCGTCTGTATTCCATCGCTTCCTCACAGGCTGAGAACGAAACCGAAGTGCACATCACCGTCGGTGCGGTGCGCTACGACATCGATGGACGGGTACGTGGCGGTGGTGCCTCGACCTGGCTGGCCGATCGTCTGGAAGAAGACAGCGACATTCGCGTGTTTATCGAACATAACGACAACTTCCGTTTGCCTGCCAACCCGGAAACCCCGGTGATCATGATCGGACCCGGCACGGGCATTGCGCCGTTCCGTGCGTTTATGCAGCAGCGTGATAACGACGGTGCCAGTGGCAAAAACTGGCTGTTCTTTGGCAACCCGCACTTTACCGACGATTTCCTGTATCAGGTTGAGTGGCAGAAATATGTCAAAGACGGTCTGCTGACCCATATCGATCTGGCATGGTCACGCGACCAGGCAGAGAAGATTTACGTACAAGATAAAATCCGTGCGAAAGGCGCGGAAGTGTGGCGCTGGATTGAAGAAGGCGCGCACCTTTACGTCTGTGGCGACGCTAATCGCATGGCGAAAGACGTTGAGCAGGCATTACTGGATGTGGTGGCCGAGCACGGTGGAATGGATCGTGAAACGGCTGACGAGTTTTTAAGTGAGCTGCGCATTGAGCGCCGTTATCAGCGAGACGTTTACTAATGAGTGAAAAACACCCTGGACCGCTGGTCGTTGAAGGCAAACTTGTTGACGCCGAGCGTCTGAAAAAGCAAAGCAATTATCTGCGTGGCACCATCCTTGAAGATCTTGATGATGGTCTGACCGGCGGCTTCAACGGCGATAACTTCCTGCTGATCCGTTTCCACGGTATGTACCAGCAGGATGACCGCGACATCCGTGCCGAGCGTGCGGCGCAGAAACTCGAACCGCGTCATGCCATGATGCTGCGCTGCCGTCTGCCAGGCGGTATCATCACGCCGACTCAGTGGCTGGCGATTGATAAATTCGCCACCGACAAAACCATTTACGGCAGTATCCGTCTGACCAACCGCCAGACCTTCCAGTTTCACGGCATTCTGAAGAAGAACGTCAAGCCGACCCACCAGATGCTGCATGAAGTCGGTCTTGATGCGCTGGCAACCGCCAACGACGTCAACCGTAACGTGTTGTGCACCTCGAACCCGGTGGAATCTGAGCTGCATCAGGAAGCCTACGAATGGGCGAAAAAGTTGTCGGAGCACCTGCTGCCGAAAACCCGTGCCTATGCGGAGATCTGGTGGGATCAGGAAAAAGTGGCAACCACCGATGAGGAGCCGATCCTCGGTGAGACCTACCTGCCGCGTAAGTTTAAAACCACGGTAGTGATCCCGCCGCATAACGATGTGGATCTGCACGCCAACGACCTCAACTTCATCGCCATTGCGGAGAAAGGCAAACTGGTGGGCTTTAACCTGCTGGTGGGCGGTGGATTGTCGATCGATCACGGTAACAAAGCGACCTACGCGCGTACCGCCAGCGAGTTCGGCTTCCTGCCAGTAGAGAAGATCCTGGATGTCGCCGCAGCCGTGGTGACCACGCAGCGCGACTGGGGCAACCGTACCGATCGTAAAAACGCCAAAACCAAATACACGCTGGAACGCGTGGGCGTGGAAACCTTTAAAGCGGAAGTGGAAAAACGTGCCGGACTTACCTTCGGTCCGACGCGTCCCTATGAATTCACCACCCGTGGCGATCGTATTGGCTGGATCAAAGGTGTCGATAAGAAATGGCATCTGACGCTGTTTATCGAAAACGGCCGTCTGCTGGATTATCCGGGCCGTCCATTGAAGCGGGGGATCGCTGAAATCGCCAAAGTGCATCAGGGTGATTTCCGTCTTACCGCTAATCAGAACCTGATTGTTGCGGGTGTGCCGGAGAAGCAAAAAGCGCAGATCGAAGCCATCGCCCGTGAACACGGTTTGATGGAGCAGGTGACGCCGCAGCGTGAAAACTCGATGGCCTGTGTGTCTTTCCCGACTTGCCCGCTGGCGATGGCTGAAGCCGAACGCTTCCTGCCGTCGTTCGTGACCAAAGTGGAGGAGATCATGCATGGTCATGGCGTCGGTGAGGAGCACATAGTGCTACGCGTTACCGGTTGTCCTAACGGTTGTGGCCGTGCCATGCTGGCGGAAATCGGTCTAGTGGGCAAAGCGCCAGGTCGTTACAACCTGCATATTGGCGGCAACCGCATCGGTACCCGTATTCCGCGCATGTATCTTGAAAACATCACGGAAGGCGAAATCCTGGCCAGCATTGATGAGCTGGTGGGACGCTGGGCCAAAGAACGCAAGGGTGAAGAAGGTTTTGGCGACTTCGTGATTCGCGCGGGCATCGTGAAGCCAGTAGTTGATCCTGCCCGTGATTTTTGGGACCCGGAGGCAGTATGACGGTACTCGATCTCACCGCACTGAATGATTTAGCGAAAATTGATCGTGTGATGGCGCTGGCGGAAACCAACGCCCGGTTGGAAAAACAATCGGCTGAAGAGCGTCTGAACTGGGCGCTGGAGCAACTACCTGGTGCGTTTGTGCTCTCGTCCAGCTTTGGTATTCAGGCGGCGGTGCTGTTGCATATGGTCACCCGACTGAAACCGGATATTCCGGTGATCCTGACAGATACCGGATATCTGTTCCCGGAAACCTATCGCTTTATCGATGAGCTGACTGAGCAACTCAGCCTGAATTTGCAGGTATTCCGTGCTGAAGCCTCACCCGCCTGGCAGGAAGCGCGTTTCGGCAAACTTTGGGAGCAGGGCGTCGAAGGGATCGAGAAATATAACCAGATCAATAAAGTGGAACCGATGAACCGCGCGCTGGAAACGCTGGGGGCGCAAACCTGGTTTGCCGGCCTGCGCCGCGATCAGTCCGGCAGCCGGGCGCATCTGCCAGTGCTGGCCATTCAGCGCGGTGTTTTTAAAGTTCTGCCGATTATTGACTGGGATAACCGCCAGGTGCATCAGTACCTGAAACAGCATGGCCTGAAATATCATCCGTTGTGGGATGAGGGTTACCTGTCAGTGGGGGATACCCATACCACGAAGAAATGGGAACCGGGGATGGCAGAAGAAGAAACGCGTTTCTTCGGTCTGAAGCGTGAGTGCGGTCTGCACGAAGGTTAATATTTGCATCCGTAGCGGCGCGATTTATCGCGCGGGTTTAAAAAACGCGCGATAAATCGCGCCGCTACGAAATTAAATCCCCGTTAATCCCGCAAACGCTTCACTGGCGCGCGTCACATTCACCTTTGTCACTTCGTAATGCGCCACCGCCACAAAGGGATCTTCCGCCAGAATCGCGTCCAGCTCATCCCGTGGCATCTCTTTCACCATCACCATTCCGCCAGTGCGCGGATCTTTACGTCCCGCCGCAATAAACGCGCCGCTGGCGAAATAGCGATCCAGCCATGCGATATGGGGCGCGAGCAGCACTTCCACTTCTTCCACCGGACGGAAATAGTTCAGATAAACCACGTACATATCAGTTCCTCAAGTTGTCGGGTTCGCCAGCTCGGTAAGCAATGGCAACAGGATTTTCACGCTCTCATGGGTGCGTTGGGTAATGCGGCCAGGCAGCCAGTGGTCGAGATAGTCCAGATTATCGCGCTCGGTCTGATGACGCACACTGCCATCCGGAAAGTGGTGGCTGCGCGCGCGCTGCTGTTGCCCATCTTTATTGCCCAGTGCCCAGTTGCTGGCGGTGACGTCCAGCAGCGGCATACCGGCCTTATCAAAAGGATTCTCGCCAGGAAAATCGCGGGCGGTCAGCGTATGGGTGACAGCAGAAATGCCGAAACGGTGCGCCAGCTGCACGGCGCGGGCGCTGGTTTGCTTACGCACCGCCGATGGCGTATTCATGCCGTTGTTGAAGTAAAGATGATCACCGACGATCAGACTGTTCAGATCGATCACCAGCAGGGTGTCTTTCTTTTCTTTGGCGCTCATGCGTGACAGATAATCATCCATGCCATGCAGACCGGTTTCACCGGCACTCAACGCCACAAAGCGGACGCCATAATGTAACGGTGTTTTACTGAGTTGCTGGGCTAACTCCAGCATGACGCCCAGGCCGGAAGCGTTATCATCCACGCCCTGCAACCGCAGCCCACCGATATTGTTGTCGGTTTCACGGCTGTTGAGCGGTGTCCAGGTGTCGAGATGCGCCACAATCAGAATCTCCTGCGGTGCGCTACCTGCGCGCGCGGCAATCACTGAGGTGGCGGTCACTTTATGCCAGCGCATCTGGCCTTGTTTTTCGCGCCAGTTATAGCCGGTATTGAACTGGCGGGTATTGCTCTGATAACCCAGCTCGGTGAATTGCTGGCGCAGATAATCTGCAGCCATCAGCTCTGCCGGGCTGCCGCTCATGCGGCCCGGATAATAGGTTGCGATATGGCGCAATTGTTGTTCGGCAAATTGCCCGGGTACGTTTCCGGCAGCCTGAGCAAGGAGAGGAAAACCGCCCGCTATCGCTGCTGCCAGCAGGACGCGGCGGAGGGTGGCAAACATAGTGTGTCCTTTTCTGACATCCCGTCGTGCGAAAAAAATTCTGCTTTAGTATGAAACTGTGACCGGTATTACACAATTTGATTTGCTCCGAAACACCAGCAATATCATTTGCTAAGCACAAAATGTTCTCAGCAATCCCGGGTCGTTATTCCATTCGGTAACTACTCATTCCAATTCGTAATTTCATCTGCCAGAAGGCAGGGACGTATAGTCGCGTTAACTTATTGTAAAACTAACAAGGTTAACGTGGATTATCTGCCCCTCTTTGCCGATCTCAAAAACCGTCCGGTGCTGGTTGTCGGCGGTGGCGACATCGCTGCGCGCAAAATTGAACTGCTGCGGCGTGCCGGTGCGCACGTGCGCGTAACAGCGCGCAAGCTGGGCCATGAGCTACAGGCGCTGCATGAGATTGCGGCCATTGAGTGGATAGCACAAACCTTCGATGCGGAACAGCTGGAAGGCGTGTTCCTCGTGATCGCCGCCACGGATAACAACGCGCTTAACAGCCAGGTTTTCGACGCTGCCAACGCGCGCCACAAGCTGGTGAACGTGGTGGATGACCAGCCGAAATGCAGCTTTATCTTCCCATCGATTGTCGATCGCTCCCCGCTGGTGGTGGCGATTTCCTCCAGCGGAACCGCACCGGTGCTGGCGCGCCTGCTACGGGAAAAAATTGAAGCCCTGCTGCCTGCCAACCTCGGACAAATGGCGACCGTTGCCGGGCAGTGGCGCGAGAAGGTGAAACAACGTTATCAACAGATGTCAGAACGTCGTCGTTTCTGGGAACGCGCCTTCAACGGCCTGTTCGCCAGCCAGATGGCGGCTGGCAACGTTAATGAAGCGCGTCGCACCCTGGATCGTGAGCTGGAAAACGACAGCGATAACGCAGGCGAAATCACCCTGGTGGGTGCCGGTCCCGGTGATGCCGGGTTGTTGACGCTGCGTGGCTTGCAGGTGATGCAGCTGGCCGATGTGGTGCTGTATGACCATCTGGTCAGTGATGAGGTGCTGGAACTGGTCCGACGCGATGCCGATCGTATCTGCGTGGGCAAACGTGCCGGTGCCCATTCCGTGTCACAGGAAGAGACCAATCAGCTGCTGGTGAAACTGGCGCTGGAAGGCAAACGAGTGGTGCGGCTGAAAGGCGGCGATCCCTTTATTTTTGGCCGTGGCGGCGAAGAGTTGCAGGCCGCCAAAGCCGCCGGTATCCCGTTTCAGGTGGTGCCTGGCATCACTGCGGCAGCGGGTGCAACCGCCTATGCCGGTATTCCTTTAACCCATCGTGACCATGCGCAAAGCGTGTTGTTTATCACCGGCCACTGCCGGGCAGACAGCAACGGTATTGACTGGCCGTCACTGGCGCGTGCGCGTCAGACGCTGGCGATTTATATGGGCACGGTGAAGGCGGCGGAGATTGCCGCCGGACTGATCGAACACGGGCGCGATCCGGCGACGCCTGTTGCGGTGATTGGCCGCGGCACGCGTCAGGATCAACAGGTGCTGACTGGCACCTTAGCCCAACTGGAGGCGCTGGCCGCCACCGCGCCGACGCCAGCCTTGCTGGTGATTGGCGAAGTTGTGAATTTGCACGGGCAACTGGCCTGGTTTCAACATTCGGCACAGCAGGGGACTCGTGAGTCCGCCGTTGTCAATTTGGCTTGAGGAAAAATTATGGACCAAAACCGACTCACTCATCTGCGCCAGCTGGAGGCAGAGAGTATCCATATCATCCGCGAGGTGGCGGCCGAGTTCAGTAATCCGGTGATGATGTACTCCATCGGCAAGGACTCCTCGGTGATGCTACATCTGGCGCGTAAAGCCTTCTATCCGGGCACGCTGCCATTTCCGCTGCTGCACGTTGATACCGGCTGGAAATTCCGTGAAATGTACGAATTCCGTGACCGCACCGTCAAAGCGATGGGCGCTGAGCTGCTGGTACATCGTAATCCGGAAGGCGTGGCAATGGGCATCAACCCGTTTGTGCACGGTAGCGCCAAACACACCGACATCATGAAAACCGAAGGGCTGAAGCAGGCGCTGAACAAATACGGCTTTGATGCCGCGTTTGGTGGAGCACGCCGTGATGAAGAGAAATCACGCGCCAAAGAACGTATCTATTCATTTCGTGATCGCTTCCATCGCTGGGACCCGAAAAACCAGCGCCCGGAGCTGTGGCATAACTACAACGGCCAGATTAACAAAGGTGAGAGCATTCGCGTGTTCCCGCTTTCTAACTGGACCGAGCTGGATATCTGGCAGTACATCTTCCTGGAAAACATCGAGATTGTGCCGTTGTATCTCGCCGCACCGCGTCCGGTGCTGGAGCGTGATGGCATGCTGATGATGGTGGATGACGATCGTATCGACCTGCAACCGGGCGAAGTGATCAAGCAGCGTATGGTGCGTTTCCGTACCCTCGGCTGCTGGCCGCTGACCGGTGCGGTGGAATCCGAAGCACGCACGCTACCGGAAATTATTGAAGAGATGCTGGTCTCCACTACCAGCGAACGCCAGGGCCGCGTGATTGACCGCGACCAGGCCGGTTCGATGGAACTGAAGAAACGTCAGGGTTATTTCTAAGGAGACGCAGATGAATACCGTTATTGCACAACAGATTGCCGATCAGGGCGGCGTGGAAGCCTGGCTGACCGCGCAACAACACAAAAGCCTGCTGCGTTTCCTCACCTGCGGTAGCGTGGACGACGGCAAAAGTACGCTGATTGGCCGTTTGCTGCACGATACCCGCCAGATTTATGAAGATCAGCTCTCTTCGCTGCACAATGACAGCAAACGTCACGGTACCCAGGGCGAGAAGCTGGATCTGGCGCTGCTGGTTGATGGTTTGCAGGCCGAGCGTGAGCAAGGCATCACCATTGACGTGGCCTACCGTTATTTCTCCACCGAGAAGCGCAAATTCATTATCGCGGACACCCCAGGGCACGAGCAGTACACGCGCAATATGGCGACCGGTGCCTCAACCTGCGATCTGGCGATTCTGCTGATCGATGCACGTAAAGGCGTGCTGGATCAGACCCGTCGTCACAGTTTTATCTCGACGCTGCTGGGCATTAAGCATCTGGTGGTGGCGATCAACAAGATGGACCTGGTGGAATTCAACCAGGACCGTTTTGAGCAGATCAAACAGGATTACCTCGATTTCGCGGCACAGTTGCCGGAAGACCTCGATATCCGCTTTGTGCCGATGTCGGCGCTGGAGGGGGATAATGTTGCCTCACAGAGCGAGAGCATGCCGTGGTACAGCGGTCCGACGCTGCTGGATGTGCTGGAAACGGTGGAGCTGAACCGCGTGGTTGATCATCAGCCGATGCGTTTCCCGGTGCAGTACGTTAACCGCCCGAACCTCGATTTCCGTGGCTATGCCGGCACGCTGGCGTCAGGTGTGGTGAAAGTGGGCCAGCGCGTGAAAGTGCTGCCGTCGGGTGTGGAATCGACTGTCGCGCGTATCGTCACCTTTGACGGTGATTTGCCGGAGGCCGGAGCGGGCGAGGCCATCACCCTGGTGCTGAAGGATGAGATCGACATCAGTCGTGGCGATCTGTTGGTGGACGCTGATGCGGAGCTGAAATCGGTGCAATCCGCCACCGTCAATGTGGTGTGGATGGCCGAGCAGCCGTTGCAGCCAGGTCAGAGTTATGATGTGAAGATTGCCGGTAAGAAAGCCCGTGGCCGCGTGGAAAAAGTGATTCATCAGGTTGAGATCAATACGCTGGAAAAACGCAGCGCAGACAGCCTGCCGTTGAACGGTATCGGCCTGGTGGAAGTGACCTTCGATGAACCGATGGTGCTGGATCAGTATCGCCAGAACCCGGTCACCGGTGGCATGATTTTTATTGATCGTCTGAGCAACGTTACCGTTGGCGCGGGCATGATTGAACAACCGCAAAGTGTCAGCCGTGCTGAGGCTGGTCAGTACAGCGACTTTGAGCTGGAGCTGAATGCGCTGGTTCGTCGTCATTTCCCACACTGGAATGCACGCGACCTGCTGGGTGGTCAGTAATGGCGCAACACGATGAAAACGTGGTGTGGCATGACCATCCGGTGACGCGCGCTGAGCGTGAGCAGCAGCATGGCCATCAGGGCGTGGTGCTGTGGTTTACCGGGCTGTCCGGCTCGGGAAAATCCACGGTGGCAGGCGCAGTGGAGCAGGCGTTGCACCGGCTCGGCGTCAGTACCTATCTGCTGGATGGTGACAATGTGCGTCACGGCTTATGCCGTGACCTCGGCTTTAGCGATGACGATCGTAAAGAAAATATTCGTCGCGTCGGTGAAGTGGCAAAGCTGATGGTGGATGCGGGACTGGTGGTGCTGACCGCCTTTATTTCGCCGCACCGTGCCGAGCGCCAGATGGTGCGTGATCTGCTGGCAGAAGGCCAGTTTGTGGAAGTGTTTGTCGACACGCCGCTGGCGGTATGCGAAGCACGCGATCCGAAAGGATTGTATAAAAAAGCCCGTGCCGGAGAACTGCGCAATTTCACCGGTATCGACAGTGTTTATGAGGCGCCGGAAGCGCCTGAAATCCACCTCGATGGTGAACAATTGGTTACAAAACTGACCGCCCAATTGTTAGACCTGCTGCGCCACCGCGATATCATCAGATCCTGAATAGACAGCGGCAAATCATTACGGTTTGCCGCGCTTCGCGTCAACAGGAACTCTATGCAGAACGTTACCCCTATGCTGGCACGCAAAGATGAACTCCCCCAGGATGAGCCGCGCTCGTCGTTACCGGGTGGTGTGATTGGTTTTCTCTCGTACTGGTGCGCTCTGGCAATTCCGTTTCTGCTCTACGGCTCCAATACGCTGTTTTTCTTCCTCTACACCTGGCCATTCTTCCTCGCCCTGCTGCCGGTTTCGGTGCTGATTGGTATTGTCTTCAGCCTGATGCTGCGGGGTCATTTGTTCTGGAGCGGGGTGGTAACGGCAATCGTGGTGGTATGCCTGTTCTGGCTACTCTTCTCATTTCTCTCCGGCTGGTAAGCTGTGCCTGATGTGCAAACACGTCGGCTGGTTACAAAACTTTACCTGCCGATGTTCTCATCATCTGCGTCATTATTTGTACGGACAAACGCCTGTGAACGGCATTTTCGCTGCTGGAGTGGAGTCCGGCGCGAAGTTATGGGATGATTGAGCCGTTTTTCAGGGGGCGGGGATGGGAAAACTGACGTTACTGCTACTCGTACTGCTCGGCTGGCTTCAATATTCGTTGTGGCTGGGTAAGAACGGGATTCATGATTTTACGCGCGTTAATGATGACGTCGCGTCACAACAGGCGAATAACGCCAAACTCAAAGCGCGTAACGATCAGCTGTTCGCCGAAATTGACGATCTCAACGGCGGTTCTGAGGCTATCGAGGAACGCGCACGCAATGAACTGGGCATGATCAAGCCCGGTGAAACCTTCTATCGTTTGGTGCCGGACCAGAACAAACGTAACGCGCAACAAGCTGCGCAAAATCAACAACGATAAACCATGAACAACCTTTCTTCCTCTGCGGATGTGATCGCCGTAGTGCCCGCTGCCGGTATTGGCAGCCGCATGCAGGCGGCCTGCCCGAAACAGTATCTGACCATCGGTCAACTTACCCTTCTTGAACACAGCGTCGCGCGGTTGCTGGCGCATCCTGCCGTGAAACAGGTGGTGGTCGCTATCGGCCCCGATGATGGCTGGTTTGACACCTTGCCGCTGGCGCAGGATGCCCGCGTGCTGCGCGTCACTGGCGGCGAGACGCGCGCTGAGTCAGTGCTGGCGGGGTTGCAGGCGATCAGGCAGGGGGAGTGGGTGCTGGTGCACGACGCCGCGCGTCCGTGTTTGCACCCCGATGATTTAGCGCGCCTGCTGGCGGTGCGTCAGCACAGTAAAGTGGGGGCGATTCTGGCAGCACCGGTGCGTGACACCATGAAGCGTGCCGAACCGGGCAAAGCGGCCATTGCGCACACCGTCGAGCGTGAAAATTTATGGCATGCGTTGACACCACAATTCTTCCCTCACGCACTGCTGACGGCCTGCCTGACGCGCGCCCTTAATGAAGGGGCGACCATTACCGATGAGGCATCGGCACTGGAATACTGCGGCTACCATCCCGAACTGGTGAGCGGTCGCAGTGATAATATCAAGGTGACGCGGCCAGAAGACCTGGCGCTGGCGGCCTTCTATCTTACCCAGATTCAGTTACAGGAGAGCGCATGATGCGTATCGGCCACGGTTTTGACGTGCACGCCTTCGGAGGCGCGGGTCCTCTGGTGATTGGCGGGGTGCGGGTTCCCTTTGAACAGGGTTTTATTGCGCATTCCGATGGTGATGTCGCGTTGCATGCGTTGACGGATGCCCTGCTGGGTGCGGTGGCGATGGGCGATATCGGCAAACTGTTTCCCGATACCGATCCTGCTTATAAAGGTGCGGATAGCCGTGGCTTATTGCGTGAAGCCTGGCGTCGCATCCAGCAGAAGGGTTACCAGATTGGTAACGTGGATGTCACCATCATTGCTCAGGCACCGAAGATGTTGCCGCATGTTCCGCAAATGCGCGTGAATATCGCCGAAGATCTTGGCTGTCATATGGATCAGGTAAACGTCAAAGCGACGACCACCGAAAAACTGGGTTTCACCGGGCGCGGCGAAGGCATTGCCTGTGAAGCCGTTGCACTGCTGGTTAAGGCAGAAACGGCATGAGTGAATTGCTGTACCTGCATGGTGAACCACGCGCGACCGGGGTGATCAAAGCGAACCCGCAAGATTTTGTCGTTATTGAGGATCTCGGTTATCCCTATGATGGCGAAGGTGAACAGTTGCTGGTGCGTATCCGTAAAATCGGCTGCAACACTCGCTTCGTGGCAGAAGCGCTGGCGAAGTTTCTGGGTGTACATGTGCGTGATCTCAGCTATGCCGGGATGAAGGACCGCCATGCGGTGACGGAACAGACGCTTTGTTTCCGTTTACCGGGTAACGCCATGCCTGATCTGTCTGAATTTCAGCTTGAAGGCGTGGAAATCCTGCAGGTGGTGCGCCACAAGCGTAAACTACGTACCGGTGCGCTGGCGGGAAATGCGTTTCGTCTGGTGATCCGTCAAATTTCGGACCGCACTGAGGTGGAACAGCGTTTACAGAAAATTCAGAAAAGCGGTGTACCGAATTATTTTGGCGAGCAGCGTTTCGGGCGCGAGGGTAATAATCTGACGCAGGCCCGCCAGTGGGCGCAGGATAGCTTTCGCCCCCGTGATCGTGCCAAAAAAGGTCTGCTGCTTTCGGCGACGCGCAGCCATTTGTTTAATCAGGTGACCAGCGCCCGTTTACAACGTGACAACAGCCTCGACGCGGTGATCAATGGCGATGCATTGCAGCTTACCGGTCGCGGTAGCTGGTTTGTCGCGCAGGCAGAAGAACTGGCTGAACTGCAACAGCGCGTGGACCAGGACGAATTACGCATCACTGCCCCATTAGCCGGGCGGGGTGGCTGGGGCACTCAGGCGGAAGCGCTTGAATTTGAACAGCAGAGCCTGGCAGGTGCAGCAGAATTGATTACACTGCTTGAGCGTGAACGTGTTGATGCGGCACGGCGTGCGATGCGCGTGGTGCCAAAAGATTTGCGCTGGAACTGGTGGGATGATGTGACGCTGGAGATGGCATTCTGGCTGCCTGCGGGCAGTTATGCCACCAGCGTGGTGCGTGAGCTTCTCCAACAAGAAGGTAACGATGCGGATATTGCTGAGTAACGATGACGGAATTCATGCTCCTGGCATTCAGACACTGGCGCGCGCGCTGCGTCAGTTTGCTGAAGTGCAGGTGGTGGCACCCGATCGTAATCGGAGCGGTGCCTCAAACTCGCTGACACTCGAAACACCGCTTCGTACCTTTACCCATGAAAACGGCGATATCGCGGTACAGATGGGCACACCAACCGACTGCGTGTTTCTCGGGGTGAATGCCCTGATGCAACCGCGTCCGGATATCGTGGTTTCCGGAATCAATGCCGGGCCGAACCTCGGTGATGACGTGATTTATTCTGGCACGGTGGCCGCTGCGATGGAGGGACGTCATCTCGGGCTACCGGCGCTGGCCGTATCCCTTAACGGCCATCAGCATTACGCCACTGCCGCCGCAGTGACCTGCGCATTGCTGCGGGCCTTGACGCGTGAGCCGCTGCGTACCGGTCGCATCCTGAATATCAACGTACCGGATTTACCCCTGTCCGAAGTGAAAGGCTTCCGCGTGACGCGTTGCGGCAGCCGGCATCCGGCCGATCAGGTGATTTGCCAGCAGGACCCACGCGGCAACACCCTGTACTGGATCGGGCCGCCGGGTGAAAAGCTGGATGCGGGGCCGGATACTGATTTTGCTGCGGTTGATGCCGGGTACGTTTCCATCACCGCGTTGCATGTTGACCTGACTGCGCCAGCGGCGCAGTTGGTGTTGAGCGAATGGCTGACCCAGGCGGAGGTGGATTTGGCATGGTGAGTCGGCGTGTCGAAACCCTGCTGGCGCAACTGCGTGCGCAGGGCATCCATGATGAACATCTGCTGAAAGCCATCGCCGATGTGCCGCGTGAGCGTTTTATCGACGAAGCCTTCGAACACAAAGCCTGGGACAATGTCGCCCTGCCGATTGGCAGCGGGCAGACCATTTCACAGCCTTATATGGTGGCGCGGATGACGGCGCTGCTTGAGTTAAATGCTGATGCGTGCGTGCTGGAAATTGGCACCGGCTCCGGTTATCAGACCGCTATTCTGGCCCATCTGGTTAATCACGTTTATTCCGTTGAACGCATCAAAGGGTTGCAGTGGCAGGCGAAACGCCGCCTGAAGCAGCTCGATCTCCACAATGTTTCCACACGCCACGGTGATGGCTGGCAGGGATGGGCGGCACGCGGTCCGTTCGATGCCATCATTGTCACGGCAGCTCCCCCTGAAATTCCGACTGCGCTGATAGCGCAATTGCGCGACGGCGGCAGAATGGTGCTGCCGGTTGGAGAAGATCAGCAAGTGTTGAAGCGTCTGCGTCGCCAGGGTGATGAGATGATTGAAGAGATCATCGAACCCGTCCGCTTTGTGCCTTTAGTTCAGGGTGACCTGGCCTAAAGCGCTTCGTACTTGTTCACAACTGTTACATAGCATGGCGCAGTTGATCTTGCTACTATCCTTGTTAATCAAAGCGAAAGGCCGTTTCGGACGCATTACGCAGTGTAAAATGCGGCTATCGCAGTCACAGTTATATCCAGGATTGCCATCACGGGGGATCAATGAGCACGGGAAGCACAATATTTCAATTACGCCGTTTGGCGGCACTGACAGTGGTCGGTTTCTGGCTGGCCGGTTGTAGCTCCAGCGATAACACACAGGCACCCATTAGTCAGATTGGTGGAAACGGTGGTATGAGCGACGCTTCTGGCGGCGGAGTACCGACCATGCCTCGTGGCGGAATGTTAAGTGGTGGTGTACCTTCTGCGCCCGCTTCGGGCGGAATGATTAGTGGTAATGATAATGTGATGACGCAAAACGGTCACATTGTATACAACCGAAATTATGGGAATATTCCTAAAGGTAGCTATGGCGGTGAGACCTACACCGTTAAGCGCGGCGATACCCTGTTCTACATTGCCTGGATTACCGGCAACGATTTTCGCGATCTGGCGCAACGCAACAACATCGCCGCCCCGTATAGCCTGAACGCCGGGCAAACGTTGCAGGTTGGTAACGGATCCGGCCAGTCAATTACCGGTGGTAACGCTATCACTGCGGCGGATGCAACTCAGGGTGGTGTACCTGTTACTCCGGGTTCTTCGCAAATTAAATCGACCCCAGTTGCACAGCAACCTGTTATTACGTATTCTGATGATTCGGGTAATTCTTCAGGCAGCAAATTGTTGCCGTCGAAAGGGGCAAATAATGTGGCAACGACCACAGCTCCGGTTACCGTACCGCCCACAGTCAGCAGCACAACGGATAGCACAACCCCAGTGGGAAGCTGGCGTTGGCCGACTGATGGGAAGATCATCGATAACTTCTCCGCTGCGGAAGGCGGAAATAAAGGGATCGATATCGCCGGTTCGCGCGGACAACCTGTTGTCGCCACTGCTTCGGGTAGAGTGGTATACGCAGGCAACGCGCTCCGTGGGTACGGTAATTTAATCATCATCAAACACAATGATGACTACCTGAGTGCGTACGCCCATAACGACACTATGCTGGTCCGGGAACAACAGGAAGTTAAAGCTGGGCAAAAAATCGCTACTATGGGTAGCACCGGAACCAGTTCAGTAAGATTGCATTTTGAAATTCGTTACAAGGGGAAATCCGTAAATCCGTTGCGTTACTTACCGCAACGATAATCCGGCAGAACCCAGGTGTTCTGCCCTTGGATCACGGGTAGGAGCCGCTTATGAGCCAGAATACGCTGAAAGTTAACGAGTTACACGAAGATGCGGAATTCGAGGAGAACGGAGCTGAGGTTTTTGATGAGAAGGCTCTCGTTGAGAACGAACCTGGTGATAACGATGTAGCGGAAGAAGAGTTGTTGTCACAGGGTGCGACGCAACGCGTTTTGGATGCGACGCAGCTCTACCTCGGAGAAATTGGTTATTCTCCATTGTTAACGGCGGAAGAAGAGGTGTTCTTTGCCCGCCGCGCATTACGAGGCGACGTTCCTTCTCGCCGTCGCATGATTGAAAGTAACCTGCGTCTGGTGGTGAAGATTGCCCGTCGTTACAGCAATCGCGGTCTGGCTCTGCTTGATCTGATTGAAGAGGGTAATCTCGGCCTGATTCGCGCCGTAGAGAAGTTTGACCCGGAACGTGGGTTCCGCTTCTCGACTTACGCCACCTGGTGGATTCGTCAGACTATTGAACGGGCGATCATGAACCAAACCCGTACCATTCGTCTGCCTATCCACATTGTTAAAGAGTTAAATGTCTATCTGCGTACTGCGCGTGAACTCTCACACAAGCTCGATCATGAGCCGAGTGCCGAAGAGATCGCCGAGCAGCTGGACAAACCGGTTGATGATGTAAGCCGTATGCTGCGTCTCAACGAGCGCATTACCTCGGTTGATACGCCACTCGGTGGTGATTCCGAAAAAGCGTTGCTGGATATCCTGGCCGATGAAAAAGACAACGGTCCGGAAGACACCACGCAGGACGATGATATGAAACAAAGCATCGTTAAGTGGTTGTTTGAACTGAATGCCAAGCAGCGTGAAGTGCTGGCGCGTCGTTTCGGCCTGTTGGGCTATGAAGCGGCGACGCTGGAAGATGTTGGCCGCGAAATCGGTTTGACCCGTGAGCGTGTCCGCCAGATTCAGGTAGAAGGTCTGCGTCGTTTGCGCGAAATCCTGCAAACTCAGGGCCTGAATATCGAAGCACTGTTTCGTGAATAAACCGTAATCGCTACATAAAAACGGTGACCTTCTGGTCACCGTTTTTTTATGGCTGTCAATCAGGATGGCGGCGGGCTGTCACCGCCATCCTGCTGATGCTAAACCAGCGTTTTCAGACGATAGATCCACTCCAGAGCCTGGCGTGGTGTCAGGGTATCGGGATCGAGCGCTTCCAGTGCCTCAACTGCTGGTGAGGTGTCTGCGACCAGTAGCGGCAACTGCGCGCCTTCCACCGTCGAGGCCGCTGAACTGCCCGAAAGGGCTTCCAGTTCCTTCAGTTTATGGCGGGCACGTTTTATGACTTCCTTCGGCACACCCGCCAGCGCCGCCACGGCAAGACCGTAACTTTTACTGGCTGCGCCGTCCTGCACGCTATGCATAAAGGCGATGGTGTCGCCATGTTCTACGGCATCGAGATGCACGTTAACCACACCTTCCATTTTTTCTGGCAGCGTAGTCAGCTCGAAATAGTGGGTAGCAAACAGCGTCATCGCTTTGATACGGTTTGCCAGACTTTCGGCGCAGGCCCAGGCCAGCGACAGGCCATCATAGGTTGAGGTGCCACGCCCGATTTCATCCATCAGTACCAGGCTGTTTTCGGTTGCATTGTGCAGGATGTTGGCGGTTTCGGTCATTTCCACCATAAAAGTGGAACGTCCTGAGGCCAAATCGTCAGCCGCACCGACACGGGTAAAAATACGGTCGATGGGGCCGATCACCGTCTCTTCGGCCGGGACAAAGCTGCCGATCCACGCCATCAGCGCTATCAAGGCTGCCTGGCGCATATAGGTACTTTTACCGCCCATATTGGGACCGGTGATAATCAGCATACGGCGCTGAGTTGAAAGCGATAACGGATTCGCGATAAAAGGTTCTTTCAGCACCTGCTCGACCACCGGGTGACGACCACCGGTGATGCGAATGCCGGCTTTATCCTGTAGCACCGGACAGCAATAGTTGAGTGTCCAGGCACGTTCCGCCAGGTTAGCCAGCACATCAAGCTCAGCCAGTGCGGCGGCACTTAATTGCAGCGCTTCCAGATGTGGCAGCAGGCGATCAAACAGCTCGTCGTAAAGGCCTTTCTCCAGTGCCAGCGCTTTCCCTTTTGAAGTCAGTACCTTGTCTTCATACTCTTTCAATTCTGGAATGATGTAGCGTTCAGCATTCTTGAGCGTCTGACGGCGCACATAGTGGATGGGTACCAGGTGGCTCTGACCACGACTGACCTGGATGTAATAGCCATGTATGGCGTTAAAGCCAACCTTAAGCGTGTCCAGTCCCAGTTTTTCGCGTTCGCGGATCTCAAGACGATCGAGATAATCGGTGGCTCCATCGGCCAGTGCGCGCCACTCGTCGAGTTCAGCGTTATAACCTGGCGCAATCACCCCACCGTCACGAACTAATACCGGTGGGGACTCAATGATCGCCTGCTCAAGTAATTCACGCAGTTCACTGAAATCACCCATCTGCGTGCGCAACTGAATGAGCTGCGGGGCGTCCACCTGTTGCAGAAGAGCATTCAGTTCTGGCAACTGCTGGAAAGCGTGGCGCATGCGGGCCAGATCGCGTGGGCGGGCAGTACGCAGCGCCAGACGGGCGAGGATACGCTCAAGATCGCCCACCTGGCGTAAAACCGGTTGCAACTCTTCGCTGTGCGCCTGTAACTCCGCAATGGACTGCTGACGGCGGGCGATGGTCGCGACATCACGTAATGGCATATGCAGCCAACGTTTCAACATGCGGCTGCCCATCGGAGTAACGGTTTTATCCAGTACCGCCGCGAGGGTGTTTTCCGTTCCTCCTGCCAGGTTCTGCGTGATTTCCAGGTTGCGGCGCGTGGCGGCATCCATAATCACGCTATCCTGCTGACGCTCCATGCTGAGTGAGCGGATATGGGGCAGGGAGGTGCGTTGGGTATCTTTGACATATTGCAGCAAGCAACCGGCCGCGCGCAGTGCCAGGTGCGCCTGTTCGACGCCAAACCCGTTGAGATCGCGCGTGCCAAATTGCAGATTCAACTGCTGGCGCGCGGTATCGATTTCATATTCCCAGAGCGGACGACGGCGCAGACCACGACGTTGATCGATGAGTGGCATCGCCTGAAAATCTTCGGGGTAGAGCAATTCAGCCGGATTAGTGCGTTGCAATTCGGCGGCCATGGTTTCCTGATCGGCGGGTTCACTTAACCGGAAGCGCCCGGAACTGATATCCAGCGTGGCATAGCCAAACCCGCGCTGGCTCTGGAAAATGGCGGCCAGTAGGTTATCCTGGCGCTCCTGCAGCAGAGCTTCATCGCTGATGGTGCCAGGGGTGACAATGCGCACCACTTTGCGTTCTACCGGGCCTTTACTCAGCGCGGGATCACCAATCTGCTCACAAATCGCCACCGATTCGCCTAACTGGACCAGCTTCGCCAGATAGCCCTCAACCGCGTGATAAGGAACACCTGCCATAGGAATGGGTTCACCTGCGGATGCACCACGTTTGGTGAGTGAGATTTCCAGCAGCTGTGAAGCGCGTTTTGCGTCATCGTAAAACAGCTCATAAAAATCACCCATGCGATAGAACAGCAGGATATCAGGATGATCGGCCTTCAGACGCAGGTACTGCTGCATCATGGGCGTATGGGCGGTGAAGTCCATTTGCTCTGCTCCTTTCATCTCTTTCTCGATTTGCATTTACTTTTTGATTGCCCGTAATAGGTTATCGCTACAGGGAAGGTGCATTATCACGCCGCCGTAATAACGAAAGAGGCGATGTTATCATTTTTACTGCCTCTCCTTCATCCGCCTGCTGGCCTTTCGGTTGCCGACCATAGCAAATTGCGGCGTCAGGAAAAAAGAAAAAAACGCTGTAAATGGTAAAGTGTGGAAGCGGGTCGCAAATTTTGTCGGGCAGCAGCCCGGCAGAGATAACTGACGTAAATTTAAGATATTGCCCTGTAAGTCATCTACCTGAACGATTAACATGTGGACTCCGGTTTCACCTGGCTTATGGAAATCCAATGCGTTTTAAGGTTGCCCTTCTCCCGCTTATTACCCTGCTTGCCGCCTGTAGCAGCAAGCCTCAAACAACCCAGCAGCCCGCCGTCGTTTCTGCACCTCAGGGTGGTTTTCTACTGGATCAATCACACGCTATCCAGCCAATGTTTGGTGATTTCGCGGATAATCCTGCCGCTGAGCAATTTATTGACCAGATGGTGGCGAAGCACGGTTTTGATCGTCAGCAATTGCATGCGGTGATCGGCCAGGCGAAACGGCTGGATTATGTGCTGCGCCTGATGGACCAGCAGGCACCGAGCTATACTCCGCCAACCGGCCCTAACGGTGCCTGGATTCGTTATCGTAATAAATTCATTACCCCTGATAACGTGCAAAACGGCGTTGCCTTCTGGAATCAATATCAGGATGCGCTGCAACGCGCTCAGCAGGTCTATGGTGTGCCACCGGAGATTATTGTCGGCATTATCGGCGTTGAGACGCGCTGGGGCAGGGTGATGGGGAAAACTCGCTTACTGGATGCACTGGCAACGCTTTCGTTCAACTATCCACGCCGTGCAGCTTATTTCAGTAGCGAGCTGGAAACTTTCCTGTTAATGGCACGTACTGAGCAGGATGATCCGCTCGACCTGCGGGGTTCTTTCGCGGGTGCGATGGGCTACGGCCAGTTTATGCCATCGTCGTATAAACAATACGCGGTGGATTTCAACGGGGATGGGCATATCAATTTATGGGACCCGGTTGATGCTATCGGCAGCGTGGCGAATTATTTCAAAGAACATGGCTGGCGTTCGGGTGAAGCCGTTGCTGTCCCGGCCAGCGGACAGGCCCCGGCACTGGAGAATGGTTTCAAAACCCTGTACCCGGTCAGCACCCTGATGGCAAGCGGCCTGACACCGCAGGGATCGCTGGACGGCAACAATCAGGCCAGTTTGTTACGTCTTGATCTGGGCACCAGTTATCAATACTGGTACGGGCTGCCCAATTTCTACGTCATCACCCGCTACAATCACAGTACGCATTACGCCATGGCAGTGTGGCAGTTAGGTGAAGCCGTCAGCAAAGCACGACAGGGCGCAATTTTTTAATGCTGTCCTTACTCTTAGTAAGGAGATAAGATGGCGCCCCTTTTGCGGCGCCATCTTCGCCGCGACCTTTTCTCTGAGGAGCGCTTATGAATACCTTACCCGCCTGTCCTGAATGCCAGGCCGACTATACCTGGCAGGATGGCGAAAAGCTGAACTGCCCGTCATGTGGACATATCTGGTCGCTTGCGGCGGATGATCTGGCTGCTGATGGTCTGGTGGTGCGTGATGCAAATGGCAACCTGCTGGCAGATGGCGACAGCGTCACCGTGGTCAAAGACCTGAAGGTTAAAGGCAGCTCCTCAACGTTGAAAATCGGCACAAAAGTGAAAAGCATTCGTCTGGTTGAAGGCGATCACAACATTGATTGCAAGATCGATGGTTTTGGCCCGATGAAACTCAAATCTGAGTTCGTGAAAAAGAACTGAGCCCCGGACGGCGCTGTGCCGTCCGCGTTGTTCCATTATTCCAGCAACCGATCTATCGCTGCGCACTGTGCGGCACTCAGCTCTCCGCCATAGTTGCGGGAGCGGGTGGACATCGATTCATAACGACGTGCGACGGCGGTTTTGATCGTTGTGACAAAATCGTCTCCCAGGGTATAAATCGCCATCAGCTGACCGATGCGTTGCTGAATCGTGGTTAACTGGCGTAAATCGCCCGCCCGCCACGCCTGCATCGCTCCGGCAAATAGCTCCGGTACGATATTATTCAGCCCGGAAATCACCCCTGCACCGCCTGCCAGCAGGTTGGGTAGCAGATATTCGTCATATCCGGATAGCACCGTAAAATCGCTGCGCACTTTTCTTGTTTCTTCAATCAACGCACGATTGTGCGACAGGCAATCCACCGTGTCTTTTATACCAATAAAATTGGGCAGTTCTGCAGCCAGTTCCGCCACCAGTGCGGGCGTTAAATCACAACCGGTACGTGCCGGAAAATTATAGGCAAACCATTTCCCACCTAATTGCTGGTCCAGGGCTTTGAAATAGCTCAGCAACTGTTTCTGCGTTTGGCCATAGTAATAAGGAGGGAGCACCATCACCGCATCAAACCCATGCTGCCAGGCGGCTTCAGCCAGCTGCAGCATATCAGGTACGCAGGTGCTGGAAACGTTAGCGACCATCGTGAGGGGGGATAACTGGCGAGCTTCCCGAATCAATCGCAGCCGTTCCTGCTGCGTGAGCGAGGCAAATTCCCCAATGCTGCCCATCAACAGCAGGGTATCAATGCCTGATTGATTGAGCCGGGCGAAGTGACGGCCCAGAGCGTCAATATCGACTTCCCCGTCGTTATCAAACGGGGTGACTGACGGACACCAGACGCCAGCCAGTGCGGGTTGTGCAGCCATAGCAAACTCCTTATCAAGAAAAATGAAACACCGTTTTAACTTAATCGTCATTAGACCAACTCACCAGATGTCAGCATGCAAAAAGTGAGCTATCGCACTTTTCTTTCCGGGGAAAGGGCAAAAAAGGGTAGTGTGTGGTTCTTCGGCTAATCAGGAGCGTGCAAATGCAAGACTGGAATCCACAGCTATATCGTCAGTTTGAATCAGAGAGAACCCGACCGGCTTATGAGTTGCTGGCGCGGGTTACCACCCCTGAAGTGCGTTTCGCAACGGATTTGGGTTGCGGACCGGGCAACAGTACCGAGCTATTGGCGCAGGCCTGGCCAGAGGCCGTCGTCTGTGGCATTGATAGCTCGGAAGCGATGCTGGTGCAGGCGCGTGAACGCCTTCCGGATTGCCTCTTTAAGCTGGCCGATATCCGTTCCTGGCAGGCCGAACAACCACAGCAGGTGATTTACGCGAATGCATCTTTGCAATGGCTGGGTGATCATTCTTCGCTGCTGCCGCACCTGGTAAGCCAGCTCGCCATCGGCGGCTCACTGGCAATTCAGATGCCGGATAACCTGGAAGAACCTTCGCATCGCCTGATGCGCGAAGTCGCTGCGGGGGAACGCTGGCGGTCGCATATTTCTCAGCAGGCAGCTGAACGTAAGCGCTTACTGACCAGCCAACAATATTATGATTTGCTGAGCGATGCGGGTTGTGAGGTTGATCTCTGGCGCACGACTTATTACCACGTCATGGCAGATGCGCAGGCGATTATTACCTGGCTGCGCGCCACCGGATTACGTCCTTTCCTTGCCGGGCTGGATGAAAACCAGCAACAGGCGTTTTTAGCGGAGTATCATCAGGCGCTGATTACCGCTTATCCGACTCGCGCTGATGGCAAAGTTTTGCTGGCCTTCCCGCGTCTTTTTATAGTGGCAATGAAAACACGTTAAAGCTTCTGGAACCGCCCGCGCAAAACGGGACATCGGGGTTGAAAAGGATCCTCCGCTGCACCATTTACTGTTAACGTGAGCGCCAGACAAGGAGAAGACGATGGACGATGAACAGTTACAGCAGTTGAGTCGTCGTATTGGCGAACAGCTGAAAGCGCGCAAAGCAACCATTACGGCGGCGGAGTCCTGTACCGGTGGCTGGATTGCAAAAGTGTTTACCGATATCAGTGGCAGCTCCGCCTGGTTTGAACGTAGCTTCGTGACTTACAGCAACGACGCCAAGCAGCAAATGGTGGGGGTGCAGGCCTATACGCTGGCCCGGTTTGGTGCCGTGAGCGAGCAGACCGTGCGCGAGATGGCGGCAGGGGCCTGCAAAGAGGCGGCCGCGCAGTATGCTATCGCGGTCAGTGGTATTGCCGGGCCGGATGGCGGCACCCCGGATAAGCCAGTCGGCACTGTCTGGTTTGGCTTTGCCGGCCCGGATGGGCAACTGATGGCGCAGTGTCAGCACTTTGCTGGCGACCGCGACGCGGTGCGTCGTCAGTCCGTCGCCTGGGCATTGCAAACGCTGCATGATGAATTTCTGACAAATTAAACTTGATACTGTATGACTGTACAGTATAATTACCGGCAACAGAACGCGAGCAGACATGCAGAGATGTCCGCTTACCCGGCATGATTAGGAGTGGAAATGGCGATTGACGAAAACAAACAGAAGGCTTTAGCTGCCGCGCTGGGCCAGATCGAGAAACAGTTTGGTAAAGGCTCCATCATGCGCCTGGGTGAAGACCGCTCGATGGATGTTGAAACCATCTCCACCGGTTCACTTTCGCTGGATATCGCGCTGGGCGCAGGCGGCCTGCCGATGGGGCGTATCGTTGAAATTTATGGTCCGGAATCTTCTGGTAAAACCACGCTGACCTTGCAGGTCATTGCTGCTGCGCAGCGTAAAGGTAAAACCTGTGCCTTTATTGATGCCGAGCATGCGCTTGACCCGGTCTACGCCAAGAAGCTGGGCGTCGATATTGATAACCTGCTGTGTTCGCAGCCGGATACCGGTGAGCAGGCGCTGGAAATCTGTGATGCGCTGGCTCGTTCCGGTGCTGTTGACGTCATCATCGTCGACTCCGTCGCCGCACTGACGCCGAAAGCTGAAATTGAAGGCGAAATCGGTGATTCCCACATGGGTCTGGCCGCTCGTATGATGAGCCAGGCGATGCGTAAGCTGGCGGGTAACCTGAAGCAGTCCAATACGCTGCTGATTTTCATCAACCAGATTCGTATGAAGATTGGTGTGATGTTCGGTAACCCGGAAACCACCACCGGTGGTAACGCGCTGAAATTCTACGCTTCAGTACGTCTCGATATTCGCCGCATCGGTGCCATTAAAGAGGGCGATGAAGTGGTGGGCAGCGAAACCCGCGTGAAAGTGGTGAAGAACAAAATTGCTGCACCGTTCAAACAGGCTGAATTCCAGATTATGTACGGCGAAGGCATCAACACCTTCGGTGAACTGGTTGACCTGGGCGTGAAGCACAAGCTGGTTGAGAAAGCCGGTGCCTGGTACAGCTACAATGGCGAAAAAATCGGCCAGGGTAAAGCAAACTCGACCAATTTCCTGAAAGAGAACCCGGCGATTGCTAATGAAATCGATCAGAAGCTGCGTGACATGCTGCTGACCGGTGCAACGGCCAGTGCCGGTGCTGCGGATGTTTCTGCTGACAACTACGAAGAAGCCAGCGAAACGAACGAAGATTTCTGATACCACAACGGGAGCGCTCTGCTCCCGTTTTGTTTTTCCCCCGCCAGCACTTTCCCTCTTTAATCTCTTGCTTTACCCTGCGCTACTGTCTGAAAAAGGTAAGTCATATGTCATCATCTCCGACACCCGCGCCAACTTTTTCTCGTTTGCTGGATCGCGCTATGCGCATCCTGTCGCAGCGAGACCATAGCCGTGAAGAACTGAAGCGCAAGCTACAACTTTCCAGCCAGCGGGCCGCCTGGATGCAGCAACAGGAAACTGTCGAACCCATTCCTGAAGAGCTGCTGGAGCAGGTTGCCGACTGGTGTCAGCAGAATGGTTGGTTAAACGATCAGCGTTTTACGGAACGATTTATCATCAGTCGCAGCCGCAGAGGGTATGGCCCGCAACGTATTCGCATCGAGCTGCAACAAAAAGGCATTGTGCGTGATGAAATTGACCAGGCGTTGTTTGATACCGAGGTCAACTGGGTCGAGTGTGCTGCCGGGCTGGCGAAACGTAAGTTTGGCGATCCGCTGCCGCAAGACTGGGCCGGGAAAAGCAAAGTCCAGCGCTTTCTGATGACAAAAGGCTTTCTGATGGAAGATATTCAGGCAATTTTCAGAAATTTTGACGACTGAAAGGCAATGGGATTTTACTTCCCACTGAAGAAAATTTATCTTATTCCCACTTTTTGTTCCTCAGTCAGCGGTGAGCCGGGCGCATGCGGCTTGCCAGACGAGAGGTAACGTTCGTTAGCGTGATTCCAGGAAATTTATGAGCAAGAGCACTGCTGAGATCCGTCAAGCGTTTCTCGACTTTTTTCATAGCAAGGGACATCAGGTTGTAGCCAGCAGCTCCCTCGTACCGAACAACGACCCGACGCTGCTGTTTACCAACGCCGGGATGAACCAGTTTAAAGACGTTTTCCTCGGTCAGGATAAGCGCGATTACTCACGTGCGACCACGGCGCAGCGTTGCGTGCGTGCTGGCGGTAAGCACAATGACCTCGAAAACGTGGGTTACACCGCGCGTCATCACACCTTCTTTGAAATGTTGGGCAACTTTAGTTTTGGCGACTATTTCAAAAAAGACGCGATTGCCTATGCCTGGGAACTGCTGACGGGCGAGCAGTGGTTTAAGCTGCCAAAAGAACGCCTTTGGGTGACCGTCTATGAAACTGACGATGAAGCCTATGACATCTGGGCTAAAGATATTGGTATTCCGCACGAACGTATCATTCGTATTGGGGACAATAAAGGCAGCGCTTACGCGTCAGACAACTTCTGGCAGATGGGTGATACCGGCCCGTGTGGTCCGTGCAGCGAGATCTTCTTCGATCATGGCGATCACATCTGGGGTGGCCCGCCGGGCAGCCCGGAAGAAGATGGCGACCGTTATATTGAAATCTGGAATATCGTATTCATGCAGTTCAACCGTCAGGCTGACGGTACCATGCAGCCATTACCGAAACCTTCGGTGGATACTGGTATGGGGCTGGAGCGAATTGCTGCGGTTCTGCAACACGTTAACTCCAACTACGAAATCGATCTTTTCGCCAAACTGATTAAGTCTGTGGCTGAAGTGACGGGTGCCACTGATCTCAGCAACAAATCATTGCGTGTGATTGCCGACCATATCCGTTCCTGTGCTTTCCTGGTTGCTGATGGCGTAATCCCTTCGAACGAAAACCGTGGCTATGTGCTGCGTCGTATCATTCGTCGTGCGGTCCGTCATGGCAACATGCTTGGCGCGAAAGATGCCTTCTTCTATAAGCTGGTTGCGCCTCTGATTGAGGTGATGGGTTCGGCGGGTGAAGACCTGCAACGCCAGCAAGCCCAGGTAGAGAACGTTCTGAAAGCGGAGGAAGAACAGTTTGCGAAAACCCTGGAGCGTGGTCTGGCGCTGCTGGATGAAGAGCTGGCGAAGCTGCAAGGCGATACTCTGGATGGCGAAACCGTCTTCCGTCTCTATGATACTTTTGGCTTCCCGGTAGACCTGACGGCGGATGTGTGCCGTGAGCGCAATCTGAAGATCGACGAAGCTGGATTTGAAGTGGCGATGGAGCAGCAGCGCCAGCGTGCACGTGAAGCCAGTGGATTTGGTGCGGATTACAACAACGTGATTCGCATCGATTCTGCATCAACGTTTAAAGGTTATGACCAGCTGGCACTGACCTCGACCGTACAGGCGCTTTTTGTCGATGGGCAAGCGGTTGAGCAGGTGAGCGCAGGCCAGGAGGCGGTGGTGGTGCTTGATGAGACCCCATTCTATGGCGAGTCTGGTGGCCAGGTAGGTGATACCGGCGTACTGGCTGGGAATAATGCTGAATTTAGCGTGCAGGACACACAGAAGTATAGTCAGGCCATTGGTCATATCGGTAAGCTGACTACCGGCCAGCTGCGCGTCGGCGATCGCCTGAGTGCTCAGGTTGATGAAGAACGCCGCGCCCGTATCCGTCTGAACCATTCAGCGACCCACCTGTTGCATGCAGCGTTGCGCCAGGTTTTAGGTGAGCATGTGGCGCAGAAAGGTTCGCTGGTAAATGATAAATACCTGCGTTTCGATTTCTCTCATTTTGAAGCGATGAAGCCGCAGGAAATCCGCCAGGTTGAGGATATCGTCAACGCGCAAATCCGTCGTAACCTGGCCGTTGAAACCAATATCATGGACCTTGAGGCTGCTAAAGCGAAGGGGGCTATGGCGCTGTTTGGCGAGAAATACGATCAACGTGTTCGCGTGCTGAGCATGGGGGATTTCTCAACCGAGCTGTGTGGTGGTACGCATGCCGCGCGCACGGGTGATATTGGTCTGTTCCGTATTTTATCTGAATCGGGTACTGCTGCTGGCGTGCGTCGTATCGAAGCCGTCACTGGCGAAGGCGCTCTGGCGCAGGTTAATGCACAAAGCCACCAGTTGCAGGATATCGCGCACCTGGTGAAAGCCAACAGCAGCAACCTGAATGAGAAAGTTCGCGGGCTGGTAGATCACGTCCGTGCACTGGAAAAAGAATTGCAGCAACTGCGTGATCAGCAGGCGGCACAGGAAAGTGCTTCACTCAGCAGCAAAGCCGTAGATGTTAAAGGGACTAAACTGCTGGTGAGCGAGCTTAGCAATGTAGAACCTAAGATGCTGCGTACCATGATGGACGACCTGAAAAATCAGCTTGGTTCCGCCATTATCGTGCTGGCGACCGTAGCAGAAGGTAAGGTGTCACTGATCGCGGGTGTCACCAAAGATCTGACCGATCGTGTGAAAGCGGGCGAGCTGGTTGGTGAACTGGCGGCTCAGGTTGGTGGTAAAGGCGGTGGACGCCCGGATATGGCTCAGGCTGGTGGTACGAATCCACAGGCACTGGCTGGCGCGCTGGCGGGTGTGCAGGACTGGGTTAGCAATCGACTGTAACGAAATAAAACTAAGCATCGCGGAGAGCGCCAGGAACGGAATGTTCCGGCGCTTTTTAACGCGATGTGCACCAGGTAATGACAAAGTCAGGTTGAGGCAGTGTATTTCGGCTAAACTAACTATCAGCAGAATGTATTGGCGTGGCAAACCACAATGGTGTATTTGTCATAGACATTGTTCAGCGTTATATGATGGATATGGCCGGGAACCCGAACAGGCCCGACTCTTTTAATCTTTCAAGGAGCAAAGAATGCTTATTCTAACTCGTCGAGTTGGTGAAACCCTCATGATTGGCGATGAGGTGACTGTAACGGTGCTGGGAGTTAAAGGTAACCAGGTCCGTATTGGCGTCAATGCACCTAAAGAAGTTTCGGTGCATCGCGAAGAGATCTATCAGCGCATTCAGGCAGAAAAAGCTCAGCCTACGAGTTACTAACGGATTCAGCGCCTCGCCTCGCTGCGAGGCGCTACCGGTTTATCCTGCCCAAAACGTCTTTCCTTCCCATTTTCTTCTTTCTCATTTTGTTAGCTGCATCCCTCTTTTACTGTTGATTAATCACTCTTTTTGTCGGCAAAATGTGCGGATTGTCTGTCATTTGTGCAAATGAACTTGTAGTGGGAAAAATTGTTTGACTTATAAATGCGGGAAAGTAATATGTGCGCCACGCAGTGCCGATGAGCGGAAACAAAGTTCAGAAGCACAGTTCGAAAGAAAGCGTAAGGTGAGGTGGCCGAGAGGCTGAAGGCGCTCCCCTGCTAAGGGAGTATGCGGTCAAAAGCTGCATCCGGGGTTCGAATCCCCGCCTCACCGCCATTTTTCGATGCATCCATAGCTCAGCTGGATAGAGTACTCGGCTACGAACCGAGCGGTCGGAGGTTCGAATCCTCCTGGATGCACCATCGAAAAAGATGTCGTAAAGAGTGAACGAGCAGTTCCTTTCATGGTGAGTTGTTAGCACCCTGCGTTGTACAAGAATTTTCAGAAATGCATCCATAGCTCAGCTGGATAGAGTACTCGGCTACGAACCGAGCGGTCGGAGGTTCGAATCCTCCTGGATGCACCATTCTTTGTATCACTCCCAGGTTGATTTCAGTTAGTCCATCGTAAGAAAATATCTCAATGCATCCATAGCTCAGCTGGATAGAGTACTCGGCTACGAACCGAGCGGTCGGAGGTTCGAATCCTCCTGGATGCACCATTCTTTGCCCTCATCACCAGATTGTTTTTGTTTACCCATCGCCAGAAAGTTTCCCAATGCATCCATAGCTCAGCTGGATAGAGTACTCGGCTACGAACCGAGCGGTCGGAGGTTCGAATCCTCCTGGATGCACCATATCCCCCGGATTTATCTCTCCACTGTAAAAAGCCCTGTTTTAACCGTCATTTATCTCCGGCACCACTTCCTCACCTTTTTCTTAAAACCAAAATTACTAATGCTTTCAAAGCATTTGCTGTTAAGCGCGCCTGGCGACAACCTGAACGCATTACGTTAAAGTAATGGCTCGATTGCTGGAGGTCCGGAGTGACAATGTACGACCAATATGACGCCCTGATTTTCGATATGGACGGCACCATTCTTGATTCTGAGCCGACACATCGAAAAGCCTGGCATCAGGTTCTGAGCCGCTATGGTTTCACCATGGATGAGGAAAAAATGGTGAGCTTTAACGGTGCGCCCACCTGGCAGCTGGCGCAATTTATCATTGAGCAAAACAAAGCTACGCACGATCCCCATTTGCTGGCGGCGGAAAAGACCGTGGCCTTTAAAGCAATGCTGCTGGATAGCGTGCGTCCTTTGCCGCTGATGGAAGTGGTAAAGGCTTATCACGGACGTCGTCCGATGGCGGTTGGCACAGGCAGTGAACACAGCCTGGCTGAAGCCCTGCTCAAACAATTAGGTGTTTATCATCTTTTTACCGCCGTCGTCGGCGCTGATGACGTACAGCGCCATAAACCGCAACCTGATACCTTTTTACGCTGTGCAGAATTGATGGGCGTTGCGCCCACGCGCTGTGTGGTATTTGAGGATGCTGACTTTGGCGTACAGGCAGCAAAAGCAGCAGGCATGGATGTGGTTGATGTCCGTTTACTGTGAATGAATTCCTGACCTATGGCTCGTTATTCAGCAGTAGCTTTCTGAGTGCCACCCTCCTTCCGGGAAGCTCAGAGGCGGTGCTGGTAGCCCTGTTGATCGCCCAAAAGGGATCGGTCTTTGGGTTACTATTGGCTGCATCAGTGGGAAACACGCTGGGCGGCCTGACTAACATTCTTCTTGGTCGTCTGATGCCGCCAAAAGGGCAGGGGCGATGGCATAACACAGCAATGACGTGGTTACACCGGTTGGGACCTGCAGCGTTGTTGTTTAGCTGGCTGCCAGTGGTGGGCGATCTGCTTTGCGTGTTCGCAGGCTGGTTGCGCGTTGCCTGGCTCCCGGCGTTGCTGTTTCTCGCCATCGGTAAAACGCTGCGTTACATCGTTATCGCGATGGTCACCTTACAAGGTTTGCAATGGTGGCATTGATTCGCACAGATTCGAGGCTACGGTTAACATTATGCTGAACAAAAATAAATTATTCGCACAGCGGGAGGTTAATGTGATCCCGGACGTATCTAAAGCGCTTTCCTGGTTGGAAGCGCATCCCGACGCGTTAAAGGGTATCGGCCGTGGTATTGAACGCGAAACGTTGCGTGTCAACCCGGATGGTCACCTGGCAACGACCGGACACCCCGAGTCTCTGGGGTCAGCGCTGAAGCATGATTGGATTACCACCGATTTTGCCGAAACACTGCTGGAGTTCATCACGCCTGTTGATCAGAACATTGATCACATGCTCAGTTTCCTGCGCGACATTCACCGCCATGTGGCTCGTGAACTGGGGCAGGAGCGCATGTGGCCTTTTAGCATGCCGTGCATTATTGACGATGCTGATAACATCGAGCTGGCGCAATACGGCAGTTCCAACATTGGCAAAATGAAGACGTTGTATCGCCAGGGGCTGAAAAATCGCTATGGCGCGTTGATGCAGACTATCTCAGGCATCCATTATAACTTCTCTCTGCCATTGTCGTTCTGGCAGGAGTGGGCGGATGTCAAAGATGCGGAAAGTGGTAAAGAGACCATTTCCGCCGGTTATTTGCGCCTGATTCGTAACTATTATCGCTTCGGCTGGGTCATCCCCTATCTGTTTGGTGCCTCACCAGCAATTTGTTCGAGCTTCCTGCAAGGCCGAGAAACCAATCTGCCGTTTGAAACGAACGAACAAGGCACCCTGTGGCTGCCGTATGCCACTTCACTGCGCCTGAGCGATCTTGGATATACCAATAAATCGCAAAGTGGGTTGGGTATCACCTTTAACTCGCTGGATGGTTATGTGGCGGCGCTCAAAGCAGCCATCAAAACGCCATCGGAAGAGTATGCTGCCATGGGAACGAAAGATGCCGATGGTAACTGGCTGCAGCTGAATACCAATGTGCTACAAATCGAGAACGAGTTGTATGCGCCGATTCGACCGAAGCGGGTAACGCGCTCCGGCGAAGCCCCTTCCGATGCGCTGCAACGTGGTGGCATTGAATATATTGAAGTCCGCTCGCTGGATATTAACCCGTTCTCGGCAATTGGCGTTGATGCTACCCAGGTACGCTTCCTCGATTTGTTCCTGATTTGGTGTACTCTGGCTGATGCGCCAGAAATGAGCGCTGATGAATTGCTCTGCAGCCGTAAAAACTGGAATCGTGTGGTGCTGGAAGGCCGTAAGCCGGGACAGATGATTGCCGTGGGTTGCAGTGAAGCACAGCATACGCTGGTCGAGGTGGGTAAGGCCCTGTTTGCTGATTTGAGTCGCGTGGCCGAAGTGCTCGACAGCAATCATGGCAGCACGCAATATCAACAGGTTTGCGATCAACTGGTGGCATCGTTTGACGATCCTGAGCTAACCTATTCGGCGCGTATCCTTCATGCAATGAAGGAAAATGGTTTGACCGGGACCGGAGTGGCGTTGGCTGAACAATATCGTCATTTGTTATGCGAAGAGCCGTTACAGGTTCTGAGTGAGGATGACTTTACTCGCCAGGCGCAGGATTCAGTGCTCGCGCAAGAGAAACTGGAACAGAGCGATACGCTGGATTTTGCCAGCTACCTCGCCAGCCGGGAAGGGTAGAAAAAGAAAAGGCCACATCACTGTGGCCGAATTAACATCTCTGTTGTCAGGGATGATGATAACAAATGCGCGTCTTTCATATATTCAGACGTTGGGCGAACAGAAAAGTTTCATCGTTTTAAAAAAAATTCTCAAAACAGGAGGTGACAATATGCCACTGCTGGATAGTTTTACTGTAGACCACACCATCATGGCGGCGCCCGCAGTACGCGTAGCAAAAACCATGAAAACTCCTCATGGCGATACCATCACCGTTTTTGACCTGCGTTTCTGCCGGCCGAACAAAGAAATCCTGACCGAGCGCGGCATCCACACGCTGGAGCACCTCTTCGCAGGATTTATGCGTAACCACCTGAATGGTGAAGGCGTTGAAATCGTCGATATTTCGCCGATGGGCTGCCGTACCGGTTTTTATATGAGCCTGATTGGCACGCCGGATGAGCAGCGTGTGGCAAAAGCGTGGAAAGGGGCGATGGAAGACGTTCTGAAAGTGAAAGAACAGAACCAGATCCCGGAATTGAACGAGTATCAATGTGGTAGCTACAAACTGCACTCGTTGGATGAAGCGCAGCAGATTGCGCGCAACGTGCTGGCAAGCGAGATCGGCGTTAACTACAACGAAGATTTGAAGCTGCCAAAAGAAAAGCTGCAGGAACTGCATATCTAGTTGCTGCTGATGCAAAAAGAAAAATGCCGCGATAATCGCGGCATTTTTTATGCTTCATTTCAGGAGCCGATGGAAGATTTAAGCGGCGTATGCGGTGTGATGCGTACCTGCTTCACCATGTTGTCCTGCACATCGAGAATATCGATATCGTACTTACCGACCTGTACCCGTGTATCCACCTGTGGGATCTCTTCCAGCACTTCCAGCAGCATGCCGTTGATGGTGCGGGCTTCTTCTTCCGGTAGTGACCAGTTAAAAGCCTTGTTGATTTCACGAATGTTCGCACCACCTTCAATCAGCACGGAACCATCGTTCTGTGGCATCACTTCTTCAGCCAGTGTCGGGGACATTGAGGTGGTAAAGTCGCCAACAATTTCTTCAAGAATATCTTCGATAGTGACCAGGCCTTTGAGATCGCCATACTCATCCACCACCAGCCCCACTTTCTTTTTGTTGCGCTGAAATTTAACCAGCTGCACGTTAAGTGGGGTGCCTTCCGGCACATAGTAGATTTCATCGGCGGAACGCAGCAGCGTCTCTTTGTTGAATTCTTTTTTCTCGGTCATCATGCGCCAGGCTTCACGTACCCGTAGCATGGCAACGCAATCATCCAGCGAGTCACGGAATAACACGATACGACCATGTGGCGAATGACTAAGCTGACGAACGATAGATTTCCAGTCGTCATTAATGTTGATGCCGACAATCTCGTTACGCGGCACCATGATGTCTTCGACGCCCACTTTTTCCAGGTCCAGCACTGACAGCAGCATATCCTGATTACGGCGTGACATCAGGTTGCGTGATTCATACACGATGGTACGCAACTCTTCTTTACTTAACGCCGAGCTGATGGAGCCATCGGTTTTGATACCGACCATACGCATCAGAATGCGTGTGATGGTGTTGAGCAGCCACACCAGTGGCAGCATCACATATTGCAACGGAGCAAGCAGAAAACTGCTGGGATAAGCGACCTTCTCCGGATAGAGTGCTGCGATGGTTTTGGGCAGCACTTCCGCGAAAACCAGCACCACAAACGTCAGCACGCCGGTTGCTATCGCGACGCCCGCGTCACCGTATAAACGCATGCCGACGATCGTGCCTAACGCCGAGGCCAGGATGTTGACCAGGTTGTTACCGATCAGCACCAGGCTGATCAGTCGATCCGGCCGACGCAATAATTTTTCGACGCGCCGCGCACTGCGATGCCCGTTTTTAGCCTGATGGCGCAGTTTGTAACGGTTGAGCGTCATCATGCCGGTCTCTGAACCGGAGAAATAGGCCGAGACCAGCACCATGATGACCAAAGTGATGATCAGCGTGGTGGTTGAAACATGTTCCAACGCAAAAATTCCTTTAGTGAGACGATTGAGTAAGCAGGTGCTGCAGCACACGGCTGCCGAAGTAGGCCATGGTCAGCAAAATCGCACCGCTGCAATTGAACCAGACGACGCGACGACCGCGCCAGCCTTCGTGGTAGTGTCCCCAGAGCAGAACGATATAGACGAACCAGGCAATGATTGACAGCACCGCTTTGTCCACATTCTCGGCGCTGAACAGATTGTGCATATAGAACAGGCCGGTACACAGCACCAGCGTCAGCAGCACGACGCCAACCTGAGTGATGTGGAACATCTTGCGCTCAATGGTGAGCAGTGGTGGCATATCCTGGGTGAACGCCAGCTTTTTATTTTTTAACTGATAGTCAATCCACGCCAGCTGCAGCGCATAAAGGGCGGCAATGATCAGGGTGGCATAGGCAAACAGCGACAGGCCGATGTGAATCATCATACCTGGCGTCGTTTCCAGATGGGTAATAAACGCGTTAGGCACAAACGTGGCAAAGGCCAGATTAATCAACGCAAAGCTATAAACGATAGGCAGCAGCAGCCAGCCGCGATTGCGTGACGCCACAATGGTCATAATGGAACAGATCAACAGGCTTACCAGCGAACCGATATTCAACAGGCTGAGATTTTGCCCGTTATCGACGGCGAAAATACGCTGTTGCAACGCTATGGCGTGAGCAATCAGCGCCACGCAGGCGGAGAGCACAGCAAGGCGACGCCAGCCGCCGTTGCGTTTCAACAGGCTGGGTATGATCAGAGCAAGGCTGATAGAGTAGGCGAACAGCGCCACGATCGCAGAAACGAACATAGATCCTTTCAGGTGTCGGTCAGATAAGGAAAAAAGCAGTATAACGTTAGCCGCATCAGGCTCCAAACGATCTGAAGGGCAATTGCAGAGATCGGCCTGGCTTCGTGTTATAATCCGCCGCATTGTGTCGCCCTGGCGGCCTCGCTATGTTTCTAAGTGAGAGAGCATGTTTGATAATTTAACCGATCGTTTGTCGCAAACCCTGCGCAATATTAGCGGCCGCGGAAGGCTGACCGAAGACAACATTAAAGACACGCTGCGTGAAGTCCGCATGGCGCTGCTGGAAGCGGATGTCGCGCTACCGGTCGTTCGTGAATTTATCAACCGCGTGAAAGAACGCGCGGTTGGTCATGACGTGAATAAGAGCCTGACCCCGGGTCAGGAGTTCGTCAAGATTGTTCGCAATGAGCTGGTCGAGGCGATGGGTGCAGAAAATAATGCACTCAACCTGGCAGCTCAGCCGCCGGCCGTCGTATTGATGGCGGGTCTTCAGGGTGCGGGTAAAACCACCAGCGTCGCGAAGCTGGGTAAATTCCTGCGTGAAAAGCACAAGAAAAAAGTGCTGGTCGTCTCTGCTGACGTCTATCGCCCGGCGGCGATCAGACAGCTGGAAACGCTGGCGCAACAGGTTGGCGTGGATTTCTGCCCGTCTGACCTGAGCCAGAAACCCGTTGATATCGTCAACAACGCGCTGAAAGAAGCGCGTCTGCAATTCTACGACGTTCTGTTAGTCGATACCGCGGGCCGTCTGCACGTTGATGAAGCGATGATGGACGAAATCAAGCAGGTGCATGCCGCGATTGATCCGGTAGAAACCCTGTTTGTTGTTGATGCAATGACGGGCCAGGACGCCGCCAATACCGCGAAGGCATTTAATGAAGCGCTGCCGCTGACGGGTGTGATTCTGACCAAAGTCGATGGTGATGCGCGCGGTGGTGCGGCGTTGTCGATTCGTCATATTACTGGCAAGCCGATCAAATTCATGGGCGTCGGTGAGAAAACCGAAGCGCTGGAGCCGTTCTATCCGGATCGTATCGCGTCACGCATCCTCGGTATGGGCGATGTGCTGTCACTGATTGAAGATATCGAAAGCAAAGTTGACCGCGAGCAGGCGGAAAAGCTGGCGAAGAAACTGAAAACCGGCGATGGCTTTGACCTTAACGATTTCCTTGATCAACTCAAGCAGATGCGCAACATGGGTGGGATGGCAAGCCTGATGGGCAAGCTGCCTGGCATGGGCCAACTGCCGGATAACGTGAAATCGCAGATGGACGATAAACTTCTGGTGCGTATGGAAGCCATCATCAACTCGATGACACGCAAAGAGCGTGAGAAGCCGGAAATCATCAAAGGTTCACGCAAACGTCGTATCGCCCTGGGTTCAGGAATGCAGGTGCAGGATGTTAACCGGCTGCTGAAGCAGTTCGATGACATGCAGCGCATGATGAAGAAAATGAAGAAGGGCGGCATGGCGAAAATGATGCGCAGCATGAAAGGTATGATGCCGCCAGGATTCCCCGGCCGCTAAGGCGACCGGCCAAATGCCGGAAAAGTGAGATGCTCAGGTTGCTTTTTGCGCCAAAATGAGTAGAATTTTCGGGCTTTATATATTGCACCCGGGCCCCGTTCCTCGATGGGGCCCGGTTGTTTTATTAACTAATGAGGATGTTATGGTAACTATTCGTTTGGCACGTCACGGCGCTAAAAAGCGTCCGTTCTATCAGGTCGTCGTTACTGACAGCCGCAATGCTCGTAACGGTCGCTTCATCGAGCGCGTAGGTTTCTTCAACCCGATCGCTGCTGGTCAGGCTGAAGGTCTGCGTCTGGATCTGGACCGTATTGAGCACTGGGTTGGCCAGGGCGCAACGCTTTCTGATCGCGTTAACGCGCTGATCAAAGAAGCAAAAAAAGCAGCTTAATCTGTCACGGTGGTGAGCATGAGCAGAAAACCTGCCGCACAGCCTCCCGCTAACCCAATTGTATTGGGGAAGATGGGTGCCGCTTACGGCATTCGGGGCTGGCTCAAAGTGTTTTCTTCCACCGAAGAAGCCGAAAGTATCTTTGACTATCAGCCCTGGTTTATTCAGCACGCCGGTCAATGGCAGCTGGTCGAACTGGAAGGCTGGAAGCACCACAATCAGGATCTGATCATCAAAGTCAAAGGCATTGACGATCGGGATGCGGCGGCACAGTTAACCAATTGCGAAATTACGGTTGACTCCGCGCAACTGCCAGCGCTGGAAGCAGGTGATTACTACTGGAAAGACCTGATGGGTTGCAAAGTAGTAAACCTCGAAGGCTACGAAATGGGCAAAGTCATTGATTTGATGGAAACCGGTTCGAACGACGTTCTCGTCGTAAAGGCAAACCTGAAAGATGCATTCGGTGCACAGGAGCGGTTAATACCGTTTCTTGATGAACAGGTTATCAAGAAAGTCGATCTCTCTACTGGCACTATTGAAGTAGATTGGGATCCTGGTTTTTGATCTCCGGACTAACCGGTAACGTAACGGCGAACGCGATGTGGATTGGTGTTATTAGCCTGTTTCCAGAGATGTTTCGCGCTATTACCGATTTCGGGGTAACTGGCCGGGCAGTAAAAAATGGCCTGCTCAGCATTGAGAGCTGGAGTCCGCGTGACTTCACTCACGACCGGCATCGTACCGTGGATGATCGTCCTTACGGCGGCGGACCGGGAATGCTGATGATGGTGCAACCTTTACGGGACGCCATCTCCGCAGCGAAAGCGGCGGCGGGAGAAGGGGCCAGGGTGATTTATCTTTCACCTCAGGGGCGCAAACTTGACCAACAAGGCGTTTGCGAACTGGCGACACATCAGAAGTTGATTCTGGTTTGTGGTCGCTATGAAGGGATTGATGAGCGCGTTATTCAAACCGAAATTGATGAAGAATGGTCAATCGGTGATTACGTACTCAGTGGCGGTGAGCTGCCAGCTATGACGTTGATTGACTCCGTCGCCCGGTTTATACCCGGCGTTCTGGGGAAACAGGCGTCAGCCGATGAGGATTCGTTCTCGGACGGTTTGCTGGATTGCCCGCACTATACCCGACCTGAAGTGTTAGAAGGGATGGATGTACCGGCAGTGTTACTGTCGGGGAACCATGCCGATATTCGCCGCTGGCGTCTGAAACAGTCGCTAGGCCGTACCTGGCTGAGAAGACCTGAACTTCTGGAAAACCTGGCTCTGACTGTAGAGCAAGCAAGGTTGCTTACTGAGTTCCAGCGGGAACATCAGCAGCAACAAAACGATGAGGTGGAAGAGTAATCTTCCCTGACTATCAGTTTACCCAGGATAAGAGATTTAATTATGAGCAACATTATCAAGCAAATTGAACAAGAGCAGATGAAACAGGACGTACCTTCCTTCCGTCCGGGTGATACCGTGGAAGTGAAAGTATGGGTCGTTGAAGGTTCTAAGAAACGTCTGCAGGCATTCGAGGGCGTGGTTATCGCTATTCGTAACCGCGGTCTGCACTCTGCATTCACTGTTCGCAAGATTTCTAACGGCGAAGGCGTTGAGCGTGTCTTCCAGACTCACTCTCCGGTAATTGACAGCATCGCTGTTAAACGTCGTGGTGCTGTGCGTCAAGCCAAACTGTACTACCTGCGTGAGCGTACTGGTAAGTCAGCTCGTATCAAAGAGCGTCTTAACTAAGAGCTCGCGTAAGCGACATCTCAAAGTTAATAGCAAACAAGGGGTTGGCATCTGCCAGCCCCTTTTTTTATCTGCGTTTTAAATGATAAATGGCGGTATTCACCGGACCGCTTTCCAGCACGATTAAGCCGTAGCGATAATCAACAAAACGAAATCCGCTGCGCTCTGCCACCGCGCGACTGGCCAGGTTATCAGCGGCTGCGAGAATTTCCAGCACCTTCACCTCGGGCGATTGAAAGCCTGATTCAATCAGCTGCGCCACAGCCCGTGTCGCAACTCCCTGGCGCTGAGCGGAGGAGCGTACCCAATAACCCAGTGCGCAGAATTCACCGGGTTGCCGGGCAAAACGGATCCCAGCCCCGCCAAGCAATTGATCATTACCATCGACAATGGCGAACTCTTCGGCTTCACCTCTGGTGCGCTGGAGATGGGTAAATTGATCCAACTGACGGCTTCATCATTACGATAGTCATCATGTGCCCATGCCATCCATGGGGTAAGGCTGGGAAGTGATGAATTCACCGCCTCGGTAAAGGCCCTGGCATCCTGCAAATGATAGGGGCGGAGGTGTACATGAGGAATTACCATAAGATCGATCCCGAAAAAGTCTATTTAACTGAATGTTAGCCCATATGATGTCAGCGACGGAATTAAATTCCCCTCCCTAATGGTGTAATTAATAGTTTACATTATGGTGTGTTGTTTTCTGGTGGGTTTGTGTTTTATGTTTATGAAAGTTAAGTGTTTTACTTAAATTTCTCTTGTTGCTTTTTATGTGTGGTAATAAAAGTGTACATGTGTGGATTGCATAATTTACGACTTGTGATAAAGTGAACGCCATCCTCAGTGAGGATCCCAACACGCATAAACGAGTAAAAAAGGATCGCAACCATGCAAAAAGACGCGCTGAACAATGTGCATATCGCCGATGAACAAATTTTAATCACTCCGGGAGAGCTGAAAGCGAAATTTCCGCTCAGCGCTGCTCAGGAAGCGCAAATCGCCGCTTCCCGTCAGACTATCTCCGATATCATCGCGGGCCGCGATCCGCGCCTGCTGGTGGTGTGTGGTCCCTGTTCAATCCACGATACCGAAGCTGCACTTGAATACGCCCGTCTTCTGAAAACTCTTTCTGAACAGTTGAAGGATCAGCTGTACATCGTTATGCGTGTCTATTTTGAGAAACCCCGTACCACCGTCGGCTGGAAAGGGTTAATCAACGATCCTTATATGGACAACTCGTTTGATATGGAAGCCGGGCTGCACATTGCGCGTCAGCTGCTGGTGAACCTGGTGAAAATGGGACTGCCGCTGGCCACTGAGGCGCTCGATCCTAACAGCCCGCAATATCTTGGTGATTTGTTCAGTTGGTCTGCGATCGGTGCACGTACCACCGAATCACAGACGCACCGTGAAATGGCATCGGGTCTTTCCATGCCGGTTGGATTCAAAAATGGCACCGACGGCAGCCTTGGCACGGCGATCAATGCTATGCGTGCTGCTGCTATGCCGCATCGCTTCGTCGGCATCAACCAGGCTGGGCAGGTTTGTCTGTTACAGACCCAGGGTAACCCGGATGGTCATGTGATTCTGCGCGGTGGCAAAGCACCGAACTACGGTCCGGAAGATGTCGCGCAGTGCGAAAAAGAGATGCTGAAAGCGGGACTGCGTCCAGCCTTAATGATAGATTGCAGCCATGGCAATTCTAACAAAGACTATCGCCGCCAGCCTGGTGTAGCCGAATCGGCTATTGCCCAGATTAAAGATGGCAACCGTTCCATTATCGGCCTGATGCTGGAAAGCCACATCCACGAAGGCAACCAGTCTTCTGAGCAGCCGCGTAGTGAGATGAAATACGGTGTGTCCGTCACGGATGCCTGCATCAACTGGGACACCACCGAAACCTTGCTGCGTGAAATCCATCAGGATGTGCAGGGAGTGCTGTCGGCGCGTCTGTCACACGAGGTGTAATGAGACATGGTGGCTGAACTGACCGCGCTACGCGATCAAATAGATGAAGTAGATAAAGCCCTGCTTGGGCTGCTGGCTAAGCGGCTTGAGCTGGTAGCAGAAGTCGGTGAAGTGAAAAGCCGTTATGGCTTGCCGATTTATGTGCCTGAGCGCGAAGCGAGCATGCTGGCTTCGCGTCGTCAGGAGGCGGAGGCACTCGGTGTACCGCCGGATTTGATTGAAGATGTACTGCGTCGTCTGATGCGTGAATCCTATACCAGTGAAAACGACAAAGGCTTCAAGACCCTGTGTCCGACGCTGCGTCCGGTGGTGATCGTCGGTGGCCGTGGTCAGATGGGGCGACTGTTTGAAAAAATGCTTACCCTGTCGGGCTATCAGGTACGCCTGCTCGACAAAGGTGACTGGGAACAGGCTGACGAGTTATTGAAAGATGCCGGTATGGTCATCATCAGCGTGCCGATCCATCTGACTGAGCAGATTATCGCGCAGCTGCCAACGCTGCCGGAAGATTGCATTCTGGTTGATTTGGCATCGGTGAAGAACCGTCCCTTGCAGGCGATGCTGGCTGCACATAATGGACCGGTACTTGGCCTGCACCCCATGTTCGGCCCGGATAGCGGCAGCCTGGCGAAACAGGTGGTGGTGTGGTGCGATGGGCGTCAGCCGGAAGCTTACCAGTGGTTCCTGGAACAGATTCAGGTCTGGGGCGCGCGGTTGCATCGTATCAGTGCCGTTGAGCATGACCAGAATATGGCGTTTATCCAGGCGTTACGTCACTTTGCAACCTTCGCGTATGGTCTCCACCTGGCGGAGGAGAACGTCAATCTGGACCAGTTGCTGGCGTTGTCATCACCGATATACCGGCTGGAACTGGCGATGGTGGGCAGATTGTTTGCGCAGGACCCACAGCTGTACGCGGATATCATTATGTCCTCGGAAAGCAACATCGCGCTGATTAAACGTTATTACCAGCGTTTTGGCGAGGCGATAACCTTGCTGGAGCATGGAGACAAGCAGGCTTTCATTGAGAGCTTTCAACGTGTAGAACACTGGTTTGGTGACTATGCGAAACGCTTCCTGGTCGAAAGCCGTAGCATGCTACGCTCGGCAAACGATAGCCGGCAGTAAAAGAAAAGGGCATCCATGAGGATGCCCTTTCGCTTAGATGCGCGGTTCCACTGGCACCACATTCTCACCCGGATAACAACCGAGTACCTTGAGGGAGCGGGTTAATCCACGTAGCTCTTCCAGTGCACGCTGCATGCTGTCAGATTGCAGGTTGCCCTGCACATCAATGTAAAACATCTCTTCCCACGGATTGCCGTTAATCGGGCGTGATTCCAGTTTGCTCATGATCAGGTTGTGTTGACGCAATACCAGCAGCGCTTCAACCAGCGCACCTGCCTGCTGCCCGGTGGCCATAATCAGCGTAGTTTTGGCGGGCACCTGGTCGGAGACATCGATGGACTTGCGTGCCAGCACGATAAAACGCGTATGGTTCTGCTGCTGGTTGGCCAGGTCACGCTCCAGTACCTGCAACTGATACAACTCACCACCGGCCTCGCTTCCAAGGGCAGCCACTTTCGGTGAGTTCATCGCAGCCACTTTTTCCATCGCCGCAGCAGTGCTTTCGGTGTATTCGATTTTCCATTGTGGGAAACGGTTGATGAACTGGCTGCACTGCTGGAACGGTTGCGGATGGCTGTAGACGGTTTCAATCTGCTGCAAATCGGTATTGCCGCTCACCAGCACACAATGTTCGATAGGAATGGTCAGCTCGCCGACGATCGACAATGACGTCTGCTGGAGCAAATCATAGACATCATTGATGGAGCCGGAGCTGGTGTTCTCAATTGGCATTACCGCGTAGTCTGCCTGTCTGCTTTCCACTTGCTGGATAATGTCGTGAAATTTGAGACAGCCAATTTCCACCATTGAATCAAAATGACGTGCGGCATACTTGCGTGCAGCAAGATGCGAATAGGAACCTTTCGGACCCAGGAAGGCGATACGCGGTGCCAGCGCATGGGGATGATTAAGATTTTTTTGCAGCAATGCCTGTTGTGTCAGCACCGAATCTTCAATCACCAGCTGGAACAGGCGCGTGATGTAATGTGCATCAAGCTGGTGTTTTTTCCCCAGCGTAATCAGGTTTTCCAGCAGAGCACGTTCGCGCTCGACATCACGGATTGGGCGGTGGGTTGCCAGTTTTGCCTGAGCAACGTCAATCGCCAGCGCGCGGCGCTCGGCCAGCAGTGCCAGCAACTTCTCATCAACGGCGCTGATTTTGTCGCGTAATGCCAGCAGTGGATTATCGGGGGTCATAAGGCTCACCTGTAAGCTGTCCAATAAAAAAGCCTCCCGGTTGGGAGGCTTTGTTGTTCGTCTTCGCATTCATTTTCACATGACGAATCGCCTCCCAATCAGGGGAAGGTAAAAAAGAATGCGAAGAAGAACGGTAGATGTTTCATGGTGGTTTCCGAAAGTAAAGTGACCCGAGATTAACCGCACTGATTTAAGGCTGTCAATAAAAAACGCGCCCGAAGGCGCGTTGCTGAGAAAATGGGGGGTTATCCCGCAGGCGTGAAATCTTTCACACTACTGGTGGCGCGACGAGCCTCGGGTTTGTGCTGAGCTTTATTCAGCTGTCGCTCCAGCTTCGCAATCAGATCGTTGATTGCGGTATACATATCATCATGTTTCGCGCTGGCAACCAGCGTACCGTTTGGGGTGTTAATCGTGGCATCAGCCACAAATTCTTTCGGTTCTTTCGATAACACAATGTGCGGGTTTATCAGGTGAGTTTGCCATTTTTCCAGCTTGGCGAGACGGTCTTCGACATGGTTGCGGATAGCCGCAGTGATTTCCATTTGTTTACTGGTAATGTTCAGAATCATCATTCAAACCTCTCTGTCATTTCCGTCTTGGTAGGTCCAGCATACCGCGGAAACCGGGAAAATGTGTGATCAATATCACGTAAAAATGTCACTTTTTGTCAATTCCGGCAAATTGTGAGAAAGGCCGGGAAAGTGGCGGAAAAAGCTTGAAGCGCAGGGGTGAACGGGGCAAGATTGACGAGTTAACCGGGTGAGAAATTCTATTTTTAGTCTGAATTTTCACCAAAAAAAAGCAGCCAATGAAGGCTGCTTTTTTGTTTTTGCTTGATCAGGCGTTATTGGCGGCGATAATTTTTGCCACTTTATCTGCTTCAGCCGTCAGTTGCAGCTGGCGATAAGCATTTTCCATCAGCGGCAGCGCCTCATGAGTGGCCTCCGCATCCGGGTAATCCTTCATCATGCCTTCTACACGGTTAACAACAGCGACATACGCACCGCGCTTGGTATAGAATTGCGCCACTGAAAGTTCATACTTCGCCAGGCGTTCTTTCAGGAAGACCAGGCGTTTCTGGGCGTCAGCGGCATATTGGCTGTTCGGATAACCCCGCAGCAGCTGAGAGAAGTCGCGGAACGCATCACGGGCATGAGTCGGATCGCGATCGGAACGATCGATACCGAAGAAGCCCTGCAGTGCTGAATCATCCAGTGCCATATCCGTCAGACCTTTCATGTAAATGACATAGTCGATGTTCGGATGAGTCGGATTCAGACGCATAAAGCGAGCGATAGCGGCTTGCGCCAGCGGCAGATCGGCATTTTTGTAATACGCGTAGATCAAATCCAGCTGTACCTGCTGAGAATATGGACCGAACGGGTAACGGTTATCCAGCGCTTCCAGTTGCTTAATCGCCGCTTTAAAGTTACCGTCCTGCAGTTTTTGCTGAGCTGTGGCGTAAATCTCAGACGGCGGGCTGTCCGGTACTGTGTCCTTTGAGCTGGAACAACCCACCAGTGCCAGGCTCAGTGTGGCAGCAGCCACCAGATGTTTCATACGCGTCATGACGAAATGATTATCCTCAAAGTGTTATGGCGGAAGCTGTCCGTGTAGCTCCCGGTAATGACCAGGTACGATAGCACATTATATTAAACGGCATCGCCGTGAAAACCCAACGTTAACGAAGAAGCTGTATATGGCACAACAAGTTCAACTCACCGCAACGGTGTCCGAAGCACAACTTGGACAACGCTTAGATCAGACTTTGGCGGAATTGTTCCCTGATTATTCACGTTCTCGCATAAAAGAATGGATCCTTGATCGTCGCGTCAGCGTCAATGGCACCGTCATCGACAAACCGAAAGAAAAAGTTCTGGGCGGCGAGCAGGTGTCGATCAGCGCTGAAATCGAAGAAGAGCAACGCTGGGAAGCGCAAAACATCCCACTGAATATCGTGTATGAAGACGACGATATTCTCGTTATCAACAAACCGCGTGACTTTGTGGTGCATCCGGGGGCCGGTAATCCGGATGGCACCGTGCTCAACGCGTTGCTTTATCATTACCCGGCGATTGCTGATGTTCCTCGTGCGGGCATTGTCCATCGTCTGGACAAAGACACCACCGGGCTGATGGTGGTGGCTAAAACCGTTCCTGCGCAAACGCATCTGGTGGAAACACTGCAACTGCGTGAGATCACCCGTGAGTACGAAGCGGTCGCAATTGGTACCATGACCGCCGGTGGTACGGTGAATGAGCCAATGGCACGTCACTCCACCAAACGTACCCATATGGCGGTGCACCCGATGGGGAAACCGGCGGTGACCCATTATCGCATCATGGAACATTTCCGTGCGCACACCCGCTTGCGCTTGCGCCTGGAAACCGGTCGTACACACCAGATCCGTGTTCATATGGCGCACATTAACCATCCGCTGGTGGGGGATCCGCTCTATGGCGGCCGTCCACGTCCGCCAAAAGGGGCGTCCGATGAGTTTATCGCTGCCCTGCGTGGATTTGATCGCCAGGCGCTGCACGCCACCATGCTGCGTCTCTACCATCCGATCACAGGGATTGAAATGGAGTGGCACGCTCCGCTGCCGCAGGACATGGTCGATTTGATTGATGCTCTGAAAGCTGACACCGATATGTTCCGCGATCAGCTGGACTGGCTATGAGTGAGTTGATCATCCCGGACTGGCCAGCACCGGCAAGCGTTCGGGCATGTTCAACCACACGTCACGGTGGCGTAAGCCTGGTTCCCTGGAACGCCCTGAATCTCGGCAGCCATGTTGGTGACAATCAGGAACATGTGCTCCTGAATCGTCAGCGTCTGGTCGAGCTGGCACAGTTACCGGCGATGCCTCATTGGCTGAATCAGGTTCACGGTCAGGAGGTGGTGCGCTTGCCTCATCGCGCAGCGCTTCCTGATGCGGATGCCGCCATTACGCGTGAAACTGGCGTGGTCTGTGCCGTGATGACGGCAGATTGTCTGCCTGTGCTGTTTTGCGCCAGTGATGGCAGCGAAGTCGCGGCCGCCCATGCTGGCTGGCGCGGCTTATGCCATGGCGTACTGGAGCAGACGCTGGCGCAGTTTCACTGCCCGCCGCATGAGATTCACGCATGGCTGGGACCTGCCATTGGTCCGCAGGCTTTCGAAGTCGGCGCGGAGGTACGCTCGGCTTTCATGGCGTATGACGAGCGTGCTGATCAGGCATTTCGTCCCGTCGGCGAAAAATATTTTGCTGATATCTGGCTGCTGGCGCGCCAGCGTTTGCAGGCCGCGGGTGTGCGCTCAATCAGAGGTGAACAGCGCTGTACCTGGCATGAACACGACGATTTTTTCTCCTTCCGACGCGATCGTATCACCGGGCGTATGGCAACTTTGATTTGGCTGAGATAACCTTACGCCACAAGACGATCCAGTTAGCGTATTTTTTGCTCACAACTCAGGTCATTAACCTTGAAAATTTGAGGGATGACCTCATTTAATCTCCAGTAGCATTTTGACCTGTAATGGGAGGAAACATGCGTCTGGATCGTCTTACCAACAAATTCCAGTTGGCCCTGGCCGATGCACAGTCCCTTGCTCTGGGACACGATAACCAATTCATTGAACCCCTTCATGTGATGAGCGCGTTGCTTAATCAGGAAGGCGGATCGGTGCGTCCGTTGCTTAGCGCAGCAGGTGCCGACGTAGCTGGGTTACGCACCAGCATTGAACAGGCTATTAATCGATTACCACAAGTTGAAGGCACCGACGGCGACGTACAACCGTCAGCTGATTTAGTCCGTGTGCTCAATCTGTGCGACAAGCTGGCGCAAAAGCGCGGCGACAATTTTATTTCATCTGAATTATTTGTTCTGGCGGCCCTGGATTCACGTGGCTCGCTGGCTGATTTACTGAAATCGGCTGGCGCAACTTCGGAAAAACTCGCTAAGGCCATCGAGCAATTGCGAGGGGGAGAAAACGTGAACGATCAAGGGGCTGAAGATCAGCGCCAGGCATTGAAAAAATACACCATCGATCTGACGGAGCGCGCCGAACTGGGCAAACTTGACCCGGTGATTGGTCGTGACGAGGAAATTCGTCGCACCATTCAGGTTCTGCAACGTCGTACCAAAAACAACCCGGTACTGATTGGTGAACCCGGTGTCGGTAAAACCGCCATCGTTGAAGGTTTGGCTCAGCGCATCATCAACGGCGAAGTGCCTGAAGGCCTGAAAGGCCGTCGGGTATTGGCGCTGGATATGGGGGCGCTGGTGGCTGGCGCGAAATATCGTGGTGAGTTTGAAGAGCGCCTGAAAGGGGTTCTGAACGATCTGGCGAAACAGGAAGGCAATGTCATTCTGTTTATTGATGAGCTGCACACCATGGTCGGGGCCGGTAAAGCTGACGGCGCAATGGATGCCGGTAACATGCTTAAGCCAGCTCTGGCTCGTGGTGAGTTGCACTGTGTCGGTGCCACTACGCTGGATGAGTATCGTCAGTACATCGAAAAAGATGCTGCGCTGGAACGTCGATTCCAGAAAGTGTTTGTGGCTGAACCGAGTGTCGAAGACACCATTGCCATTTTGCGTGGCCTGAAAGAACGCTATGAGCTGCACCATCACGTGCAGATCACTGATCCGGCGATTGTGGCAGCAGCAACGCTTTCACATCGTTATATCGCCGATCGCCAGTTACCGGATAAAGCTATCGACCTGATCGATGAGGCGGCTTCCAGCATTCGTCTGCAAATTGACTCGAAGCCGGAACCTCTGGATCGTCTCGACCGCCGTATTATCCAGCTTAAGCTGGAACAACAGGCGCTGAAGAAAGAGTCGGATGATGCCAGCATCAAACGTCTGGAAATGCTGGAAAGCGAGCTGGATCAGAAAGAACGTGAATACGCCGAGCTCGATGAAGAGTGGAAAGCAGAAAAAGCCTCTCTGACCGGTACGCAGAACATCAAGGCTGAACTGGAGCAGGCGCGCTTGTCTTTGGAGCAGGCTCGTCGTGTTGGCGATTTGGGGCAGATGTCCGAGTTGCAGTACGGCAAAATTCCGGCGCTGGAGAAACAGTTGGCCGCGGCAACTCAGTCTGAAGGCAAGACCATGAAGCTGCTGCGCAACCGCGTGACTGATGTGGAAATTGCCGATGTCCTTGCACGCTGGACCGGTATTCCGGTCGCCCGCATGATGGAAGGGGAGCGCGATAAGTTACTGCGGATGGAGCAGGAACTGCATGCTCGGGTGATTGGCCAGGATGAAGCGGTAGAAGCGGTATCGAATGCGATTCGTCGTAGCCGTGCCGGATTGTCCGATCCAAACCGACCCATAGGTTCTTTCCTGTTCCTGGGACCAACCGGTGTGGGTAAAACGGAGTTGTGTAAGGCGCTGGCAAACTTCCTGTTCGACAGCGACGATGCCATGGTGCGCATCGATATGTCGGAGTTTATGGAGAAACATTCGGTATCGCGGCTGGTGGGGGCACCTCCAGGATACGTGGGTTATGAAGAAGGCGGCTATCTGACCGAGGCGGTTCGTCGTCGTCCTTATTCGGTGATTTTGCTCGATGAAGTAGAGAAAGCGCATCCGGATGTTTTCAACATTCTGTTGCAGGTATTGGATGATGGTCGCTTAACCGATGGGCAGGGTCGTACTGTCGATTTCCGCAACACGGTGGTTATCATGACCTCTAACCTCGGCTCGGATTTGATTCAGGAGCGGTTTGGTGCACTGGATTATCCGGAGATGAAGGACATGGTGATGTCTGTTGTCGGACATCATTTCCGTCCAGAGTTTATTAACCGTATCGATGAAGTCGTGGTGTTCCATCCGCTGGGTGAAAAACACATTGCTTCTATTGCGCAGATTCAGTTGCAGCGGTTGTATAAACGTCTCGAAGAGCGCGGCTACCAGCTGCACATTTCGGATGAGGCCATCCGGTTACTGGGTGAAAATGGTTACGATCCGGTTTATGGGGCACGGCCGCTGAAACGTGCTATCCAACAGCAAATTGAAAACCCGCTGGCTCAACAGATTCTTTCTGGGGCATTAGTTCCGGGTAAAACCATCGAGATGGATGTGAAAGATGATGTGATAGTCGCACATCAGTAAGAAATAACCACTAACGGGCCTGCGGGCCCGTTTTTTTTGCTTGTCGCACAGGTTTTTGCTGGATTTTGCAACGCTTCGCCTGGAAAGTGAGCGGTCGCGCAAAAAGTTTAAATTAGCGCTTGTCAGTCAGAATTATCTCCCTATAATGCGCCTCCACTGACACGGCAAAGCGGCAACGCAGACGGTCAGTGAGGGTTGAAGTGATTCATCCCGCCGGAGAAAGTCGCTGAAAAAAGTGATTGACTCTGAAGGAGGAAAGCGTAATATACGCCACCTCGCGACAGGCGGTTAACCCGCTGCTCGCACTGCTCTTTAACAATTTATCAGACAATCTGTGTGGGCACTCGCAGGATTGATATCAAAAGTCCACGGACTTAAAAAATATCAAGTCTCAAGAGTGAACACGTAATTCATTACGAAGTTTAATTCTTTGAGCATCAAACTTAAATTGAAGAGTTTGATCATGGCTCAGATTGAACGCTGGCGGCAGGCCTAACACATGCAAGTCGAACGGTA